>NZ_JBQXXK010000005.1:0-307046 GCF_052656625.1 Melioribacter sulfuriphilus
AATGGCTCAATAAAGCAGACAACACTATTTCAAAGAACCAATTTTTACTTATACATGATTTATTTTTTCAATGAAAACGACAATACTTATAAATCTGTTCCTCTAATTGAATTTTTCAGATGTCTCAATAAATAAGTATCAAAAAATATATGTTTAGTGCTTGAATTGATTAGCAATCTATAAATCAAAAAGGTGGGGGGAATGATTAATAGATTATGGTTCAGTGCAGTTATTGCATCTACTTTTGCTATTCAAGCTAATCCCCACCCCTTTCAAAAAACTCCATTTGGTAAAAAGTCAACCATCAATTCAGCTGAAATAGAAATTCAATTCTCTAGTCCATCCTCAGTGGGAATTTTGAAATTGCCTGAGAGGCTTGTTTTGAATAAGAAATTATTACTGGTGATTTGCATTTTGCTTTTGGGAGTAGTGAACCTGTTTGCAGAAGACGGGCACAAACTATGGTTGCGTGGTCAGAGCACAGACATGGTGAATATTAGTTGCTCGAAAAACTCTGCAACTTTAGACATTGCAAAACAAGAATTAATACAATCATGGCAGGGAAAATCAGGAGCAACTGTTGTAATGTTGGTGAAGTCGATCCCAAAGTATAAGGTGTGTTTATGGAACCTATTAATTTCAGCGGCAGGCGAATGGGTTTACCTGATACTTCATTTTTTAGTACCCTGTATGGTCCTCTCTACAATCCAAAATCACCACTTGCCGATAAAAATGGTTTCCGAAAAGATTATATCGATGCAATGAGAGAGTTGAAAATTACCAATATGCGCTGGCCTGGTGGAAATTTTGTGATGGGCTATGACTGGAAAGATGGTATCGGACCCCAAAACAAAAGGCCTCGTCGCTTAAATCTTGCCTGGGGCGGATATGAAAGCAATGAAGTGGGTACAGATGAGTGGATTGCGCTTAATAAAGCAATAGGTAGTGAAAACGTCGTTTGTGTGAATCTTGGGCTTGGAATGGGTAGTATTCTCGATGCTTGTTATTGGGTAGAATACTGTAATCATCCTAAAGGAACGTACTATTCGGATTTTCGTATTAAGAATGGAAATCCTCAACCCTACAATGTTAAAATATGGGATCTTGGAAATGAAGTGGATGGTTATCCATGGGAACTTGGTCACATGAGTGCTGATGACTATGTAAAGGTTGCACGTGAAGCAGCAAAAGCAATGCGGTCAGTTGATAGATCAATTAAGTTGGTCGCATCAGGTTCATCTTATTATGAACCAACACGCACTATGAAAGGGTTCAAGAACCCAATATACATTTCGTTTGATGAGTGGGGCATTATGGGTCGCAACTTTTTATCCGTATTACCGGTTGCACAATGCTTTAATTCTTTTATCCGCAATGCGGATATTGTAAAGATGGCAAACTTTACTATGCTGACATCTCTCCTACAGGAAGATAGAGAAAAGGGTACATTTAAAACACCCCTCTTTTATATGTTCAAATCCTTTTCAAACAATTGTCATGGATTTGCAATTGATACATATGTTCAATGTGATACATTCAACACCAACAAATACAAAGGAATTCCTTATCTCGATGTGACATCAGTCTATAATCCTTCGACAAATACAATAATGATCAATGTGGTTAACAGGCATAAAGATGAAGCAATTACTGCAGAAGTTGTGAGTGTAGCAATTCCATTTATTAACGATGCAGAAGTTACAGTGATTAATCAAAATTCACTTGATGAGCCTTTTAGCTTTGATAAGAAAGATAAATATGTTCCGAGCATAAAACAGGTTCAGACAAACGGAAATAAACTGGTGTATACATTTGAACCTCATTCATTTACCCAGATAAAAGTAAAAATTAAGGAATTATGAAAATGAGTTTGAGAGGAAGAATTGCTTATTCCATTGTTATAATTATACTTACAATGACTCTAGCTTGCTTTGCCCAGGATTATTCAAAATGCTGGAAAGATGTTGACTATGTAGGTGATAGTTTGATTTACCATCGCCTTGATATTTACTTACCAAAAGTTATAAAAGATAAGTATCCTGTTGCAGTTGTAATTTATGGAAGTGCTTGGTTCGGTAACAATTTAAAAGGAATGGATCTTCCGATATTGGGAAAACCATTGCTCGAAGCAGGATTTGCTGTTGTGATGCCTAATCATCGTTCGAGTTCTGATGCAAAGTTTCCTGCTCAGCTACATGATATAAAAGCAGTAGTCAGGTTTATCAGAGGAAATGCGTCGCAATATCAGCTGGATACTTCTTTTATTGGGATAACAGGAAGTTCTTCAGGTGGAAATTTAGCAGCTATGCTTGGTACTTCCCGATTTGTCAAACAATACACTTTGGGAAATGAAACTATTGATGTTGAAGGAAATCTTGGTTCTTATCTAACATATAGCAGTTCAGTGGACGCAGTCGTTGACTGGTTCGGTCCTACAAATATGCTTGTGATGGATTCTTGTGGTGGTACTGATTTTATTCATAATGATGCAAAATCACCAGCGTCTCTTTATATTGGTGGACCACTTCAAGAACATAAAGAAAAAACTTTATTAGCAAGTCCTATAACATATGTTGATTCAGCTGATCCCGCATTTCTGATTTTTCATGGAGATAATGATAGAGTAGTACCATATTGCCAAAGCGTTCTTTTGCACGAAGCTTTACAAAAAGCTGGTGTTTCATCTCGATTATTTCTTGTAAAAGGTGGTCAACATGGATTTGGTATGTATACAGAAGAGAATATCAAATTAATGATAGATTTTTTTATTAATGAATTAGAGAAAAAGGAAAAGGCAAAATGAAAGCAACTTCATTTGTCACTTTAGTGCTTTTATTTTTCTTAGCATTTGTTTCAAATGCTCAGGAGATAATTAATTTATATTCGGGAGATATACCTAATTCAAGGAAGGCAAGTGTAAAGGAAGAATATACTTCTGGTATATATAGAGGTGTAACAAATCCAACACTTGAAATATATCTCCCAGACAAAGAGAAATCAAATGGAACCGCTGTCATTATTTGTCCAGGGGGTGCTTATGGTGTGGTGGTTTACCAAGCAGAAGGTGTGAGGACAGCAAAAGAGCTTGCTAAAAGTGGTGTTACCGCTTTTGTATTGAAGTATAGGATTCCTGATGATGCAACTATGATTGATAAGAAAATCGGTCCACTTCAAGATGCACAACAAGCTATCAAAGTAGTGAGAGAAGGTGCAAATAAGTGGGGTATTGATACTAATAAAATAGGTATTATGGGTTTTTCGGCTGGCGGTCATTTAGCAGCAACAGCTGCCACACACTATAAGCATGCTTACATTGAAAATGTTAATAATTCCAATCTTCGTCCTGATTTTCTAATATTAATCTATCCTGTAATTAGTATGCAAGACGAGTTAACGCACCTTGATTCAAGAAAAAATTTGTTGGGGAGCAATCCATCACAGGATATTATTCAGCAATTTTCAAATGAATTGCAGGTAGATTCAAATACCCCACCCACATATATAACTCATGCAGGAGATGATAGGGTTGTTACAGTGGATAACAGCATTATCTTTTATAAGAAACTACAGCAGAATAATGTACCGGCTGAACTGCATATCTATCCGCGAGGTAATCATGGTTTTGTTTTCCTTCAGCCTGCTGAAGAATGGATAACACCTATTCTTAAATGGCTGAGAAATATTTATAAGTAAAATGATAAAATTAATTCAAACCTTCAATAAATAATGAGTGACACATTATGAAAATCAGGTTACGTATAATTGAATCTTGTCTTTTGTCAGTGATTTTTTTAATAAGCAATGTTCTTGCCCAGGTACCTACAGGACCATTTATTATTTCTCCTCAGATTAATCCGGATAAAACAGTTGTGTTTAGATATTTAGCTCCTTCAGCAAAAGAAGTGAAGCTTAGTGCACAGTTTGCAAGAGAACCGCTTTCGATGACTAAAGATACTTTAGGAATCTGGAGCATTACTGTTGGCCCTATCAAACCGGACATTTATCCTTATTTTTTCATTGTTGATGGTATCCAGGTTATGGATCCGAGTAACGTCTTATACTTTCCAAACGAACGATTTAAAGCCAGTTTGGTTGATATTCCTGATGACCCACCGTTAGTTCATTCATTAAAAGATGTACCACATGGAACAGTTACATATGAGTATTACCCTTCTATAGAAGGTACTATAGGCACATTGGTTGTTTATACTCCACCGGGTTATGAAAAAAATCCAAATAAAAAATATCCTGTTCTCTATCTCATTAGTGGTACAACTGATTTGGAAGAAACATGGTTTAAGGTAGGTCGTGCAAATCTCATTCTCGATAACTTAATCGCAGAAGGCAAAGCAAAGCCAATGATTATTGTTATGCCGTATGGTAACATAGAGGCAAGAATTGCAGAACAAAAAGGATACCCAAAACCCTTTGATCCGAGATCAAGAGAAAGTGAAGAGGCAATACGAAGAACAAAGTCGTTTGAAAAAGATTTGATTGAGAATATTATTCCGTATGTGGAGAAAAATTATCGGGTATATTCCGACCGCTTCAACCGTGCAATTGGTGGCTTTTCAAGAGGCGGTGGACAAACCTTACGGGTTGCTTTCAGCAATCTCGATAAATTTTCATGGATTTGTTGTTTTGCAGCGTATTTATCTCAACAGGAGATGGAAAAAGAATATAAGCATATTTACGAAAATCACAAAGTAACAAATAGTCAAATAAAACTCTTCTGGATAAGTGTAGGGGATGAAGACTTTTTGTACAAACAGACTATCGAATTTATGGATTTTCTTAAATCGAAAAACATCAATTACAAAAGTTTTATTACTTCAGGTGGACATACCTGGATGAATACAAGAAAATTTCTAACCGAAGTTTCTCAATTACTATTTCAATAAGGTTAAGGTCATGAAAAAGATTCTTTTTGTAATATCACTATTCATTATTGCATCAAACATAACGAATGCTCAAAGGCCACCGGCAATTGTATCTCCTGAAATAAACCCGGATAAAAGTATTACATTTCGTTATTTTGCACCTAATGCGAAGGAGGTACTGCTTGATGCTGAGTTCTTAAAAAGTCCACTTTGTATGTCAAAGGATACATCTGGTGTTTGGAGTATCACTGTACCACCTGTTGAACCAGATATTTATCCTTATTTCTTTAGAGTTGATAGTATTGCAGTAGCTGATCCTAATAATTCGTATCTGTTTGCAAATGAGAGGTTTAAACGAAGTCTGATTGAAATACGTGGTGATAAGCCTTTAATTCATGAATTGCAAGATGTGCCGCACGGGAAAGTAAGTTATCGCTATTACAAATCTTCAACGCTTGGTACTATACGCCAGCTTGTTATTTATACACCACCAGGGTTTAACATCAATGGGAAAACTAAGTATCCTGTTCTTTATCTCATTCATGGTGGTTCCGATACTGAAGAAACTTGGACAAAAGTTGGTCGTGCAAACCTCATTGCCGATAATCTTATTGCGCAAGGTAAAGCTGTGCCAATGATTATTGTTATGCCTTACGCTAACGTTATGCCAAAACCTATGGAGTATTTTACGAAAGATATGTTGAATGATATTATTCCTTTTATTGAATCGAACTATCCCGTTTATACCGATAGTAAAAATCGTGCTATTGCAGGTTTTTCTTTTGGTGGTGGACAAACATTGAATATCGGACTCACTAATCCTGATAAATTTGCTTACATCTATGCATACGCTCCATATACAGCTACGGATGAGTTTAGAAAAAATTTTTCCAATTGGTCACCGGATACTGTTTTAATAAATAAACAATTGAAACATTTTTTCATCAGTATAGCAGAAGAAGATTTTTTGTATGAAAGTGTAAAACAACTTATTGGAATGTTCAATGAAAAGAAGTTAAAACTAGAAACTCTTGTTGTTCCTGGTGGACACACATGGATGAATTGTAAACTCTATCTAAGTAGAACATTGCAACAATTGTTTAAAAACTGACATTGTTATTATATATGGATTTAATAAAAACCTTGATAACAATAAGTGTGGAGAAAGTCATGAATAAAATTATTACTCATGTGATTCTGATGATAATTTTAATACAAACCCTATATTCACAAAATATCAAAGTTCCTCAGGACTTTGATAAGTTACGGGATAATATTCTACATGGCAAAATAGATACTGTCTATTATGAATCAAAAACAGTAGGAGCAACACGAAAAGCTCTGGTTTATATTCCACCACAATTTTCAACAGAAAATAAATACCCGGTCTTATACCTGTTGCATGGCATTGGTGGGGATGAAACTGAATGGCTTAAAGGTGGTCAGCCGGATATCATTTTAGATAATCTCTATGCCGATAAAAAAATTGAACCTATGATTGTTGTGATGCCGAATGGACGAGCAATGAAAGATGATAGGGCTGAGGGAAATATTTATGATAGTGTGAAGGTGCAGGCTTTTGCGAATTTTGAGAAAGACTTGTTAAATGATCTTATTCCCTTTATCGAGAAAAATTATCCGGTATACACCGATAGAGACCACCGGGCTATTGCAGGGTTGTCTATGGGAGGTGGACAGGCATTGAATTTTGGACTGGGAAATCTCGATGTTTTTGCCTGGATTGGAGGATTCTCTTCTGCTCCTAACACCAAAGCACCTGAGTTATTGGTCCCAAATCCGGAAGAAGCTAAAAAGAAAATTAAATTGCTATGGATTTCATGCGGTGATAATGATAATCTTATCATCTTCAGTCAACGTACTCACGATTATCTTCAAAAACATAAGGTACCACATATTTATTTTGTCGAACCTGGTGTACACGATTTCAAAGTCTGGAAGAATAGTTTATATCATTTCTCACAGTTAATATTTAAACCATTAGGTGAGGAAGTAATTAAGAAATATAGTAGTCTTGTTGGTACTCCTGCCTCAACGAATGTACGGGGAGCAAAGTATCCTCAGATTTTGTATGATGGACGGGCAATCTTTAGAATTAAAGCTCCCGAGGCAAATAAAATCCAACTCGATTTGCACAAAAAATATGATTTGATTAAAAACGAAGAGGGAGTATGGGAGGTTATTACAGATACACTTGGCGAAGGTTTTCATTATTATTCTCTCATTATCGATGGAGTTGCTGTAGCAGATCCCGCAAGTGAAACATTTTATGGAATGGGACGCATGGCAAGCGGAATCGAAGTACCGTTTAAGGGTGATACGATTTATGCGGTGAAAAATGTTCCGCATGGTGATATTCGTATTAAAAGATATTTCTCGAAGATTACTCATAGTTGGCGTTCTTTTTATCTATATACTCCTCCTGGTTACGATGTGAATGTTAAAGAGAAGTATCCTGTTTTATATATTCTTCATGGTGGTGGTGAAGATCAACGTGGATGGGCACAACAGGGGAAAACTGATCTTATTCTCGATAATTTAATAGCACAGAAAAAAGCGGTGCCTATGTTGGTGGCTATGATAGATGGAAACATGCCGTTTTCAGGGTTTGGTGAGGAAATGCTTAAACTGTTTGATGCTGAACTAAAGGAGAGTGTTATTCCATTCATTGAAAAAAATTACAGAGTAAAGTCGGCTCAACAATATCGGGCGCTTGCAGGTTTATCTATGGGTGGATTACAAACGCTGTATGCAGGAATAAAGAATACCGATATGTTTGCTTACCTTGGTGTATTCAGTTCGGGATGGATTGTGCCGATGCAAAATACTATTGCAGAAGCACAATATGAATTTATGAAGAAAAATGCTGAGAAGATAAATACGAATTTGAAACAATTTTGGATTGCCATGGGAGGTAAGGAAGACATTGCATGGCAGAACTGCCAAATAATGATAAAAAAGTTTGATGAACTAGGGATTAATTACACATACAGTGAATATCCAGGGGGCCATACCTGGCCTGTATGGAGAAACAATTTGTATAATTTTGCTCAACTATTATTCAAATAATGAAATCATCATGGAGAAGGGAAATGAAATCTATTCAATGGATATTTGTGCTGATTGCAATGGTCATATTCCATAATCAATCTTCCACTGCACAAACATTTACAATCGACAGTCCGAATAAGAAAATATCTGTATCCTTCTGGCTAACCGAGAAGGGTGAACCTATGTATTCTGTTTCTTATTCAGGAGCAACAATATTGCAACCCTCTAAATTGGGACTTATTCGAAACGATGGGAATTTTTCTTCGGCTCTTACATTAGATTCAGTATCAAATGCGAGTGTGGTATCTGATCAATACACAATGCTTCACGGCAAGCGATTGAATTGCCACTATCTTGGAAATAAGCGCATATTTTATCTGGAAAATGCAGATTCTCAAAAGATGGAAATCATTTTTCAAGTTTCAAACGATGGGGTTGCGTTCAGATATTATTTCCCTGGGGAATCAAATAAACCTGTCAAAATTTATAAAGAGCTGAGCTCTTTTCATTTTCATCTTTCAACAAAGGCTTTTCTTCAACCATGTCCCGATGCCCGTACCGGCTGGTGCTTTACACAGCCATCGTATGAAGAATATTATCAGATTGAAATACCTGTTGGCACTGTTTCACCCAATCAAGCTGGATGGGTAATGCCCGCGCTTTTCAATTATGACAAATACTGGATATGCATCACAGAAACTGCTGTGGATACAAACTATTGCGGATCGCGTTTAAGTCAATTTTCCCCTGATGGCGAATATTCCATTCAATTTCCTCAGCCACAGGAATGCAGAGACAATGAACCGTATTTACCTGAGTCGATTTTACCATGGTATACACCTTGGCGTATCATTGCCGTCGCTGATCATCTTGCAGGACTTGTTGAATCAACGTTAGAAACCGATTTGGCAACTCCTGCCAAATACGATGTTTCTTCATGGCTTAAGCCTGGTGTTGCTTCGTGGAGTTGGGTAATCCTCAAAGATGATTCAACCGTGTTTGATGTACAAAAACGATATATCGATTTTGCTGCAAGTATGCAATGGGAATACTGTTTGATTGATGCTTTTTGGGATGCTAAAATCGGGTATGAAAAAATTAATGAACTCGCCGAATACGCAAAAACAAAAAATGTGAAAATCTTATTGTGGTATAACTCTGCGGGAAATTGGAATTCAACGACGCTTACCCCACGAGATAAAATGCTCACGAGGGCATCAAGACAGGGAGAGTTTCAAAAATTGAAGGATATGGGAATAGCAGGTATCAAGGTGGACTTCTTCGGTGGCGATGGACAGTCCATGATGAAATATTATATCGATATTTTAAAAGATGCGGCAAAATTTAATCTTGCTGTAAACTTTCATGGTTGTACCTATCCTCGAGGTTGGCATCGTACTTATCCCAATCTGGTGAGTATGGAGAGCATCAAAGGGATGGAATATGTTACCTTTGCTCAATACTTTGCAGATAATCAGCCCTGGCATTGTACGGTCCTTCCATTTACACGTAACCTTTTTTCTCCCATGGATTTTACTCCAGTAAATTTTTCAGGCATTCCGAATATTCAACGGAGAACTACCGGTGCCTTTGAATTAGCTTTGTCCGTTATATTCACTTCAGGTATACAGCATATAGCTGAAACACCGTACGGTATGTCAGCCCAAAAAGATTTTGTTAAAGCATTTATGAGTTCATTGCCTGAGACATGGGACGATATAAAATTCATTGAAGGTTATCCTGGTAAGTATGTGGTATTGGCAAGAAAAAAAGGAAATATTTGGTATATAGCAGGGATCAATGGAGAAAATACGGAACGAATGTTAGAGCTGGATCTTTCTTTTATCCCAGCACCTTCAAAAGGTTTTATTATTACAGATACAAAAGATGGAAAAAGTTTTGTGAAGCAGAATGTTCAATTGTCTAAACTTGTAAAAATTACTTTGCGTCCATATGGTGGTTTTCTAATCAAGACTTCATAGGGCTAAATAACAACAACAAAAAATATAAAAGGTATAGAATGAATAAAAAATACATTCTCCTATTCATCCTCTGTTTGATTCTTTTGGCAATGACTCTTCAAGCCGAATCCTATTCATTCCAGAAAACAGACTATGGAATAAATGCAAGAATTAAATCCATTGGAGTTGAGGTTCAGTTCTTTAATTCTTCAATAATTAGAATAATCAAATGGCCTGTAAGCACTTCCTTCGATAAAAAGAGCCTTTCTGTGATTGCTCAACCTCAAAAAATTCGATTTAATGTAAATCAAACAGATAAAAATCTCATTTTAAAAAGCAAAGATGTTCAGGTATTGGTCAATCTGAATAATGGGCAAATATCTTTTTTAAATACCGCTGGAGCACTTCTGTTAAACGAAAAAGAAAATGGCTTTTCATTCACCGCTTTTAACGATGCAGGGAATCAGACCTATAGTGTTTCCCAATTTTTTGTACTTGACCAAGATGAAGCCATTTACGGACTTGGCCAGCAACAACAGGGGAAAATGGTTCAGCGTAACATTAAACTTCGAATGATTCAGGGAAATACAGATGACTATATTCCATTCTTCCTTTCTGTTAAAGGATATGGCCTATTCTGGGATAATTATTCTCCAACTATTTTTACCGATACTCCTGAAGAAACTTCCTTTAGTTCTGATGTTGGAGATTGCATCGATTACTATTTTATGTATGGTGGTAATGCCGATGGAGTTATTGCTCAAATGCGCGGACTTACTGGCAGGGTTCCTATGTTCCCTTTGTGGACATTTGGTTACTGGCAGAGTAAAGAGCGGTATAAAAGTCAGGATGAAATTGTGGGAGTAGTGAAGAAGTACCGCGAGCTTGGCGTGCCTCTCGATGGAATTATTCAAGACTGGCAGTATTGGGGAAATAATTACTTATGGAATGCTATGGAATTTCTCAATGCTGAGTTTTACGATCCTCAAAAAATGGTTGATGATATTCACGCTTTAAATGCCCACATAATTATTTCCATCTGGAATTCGTTTGGTCCAATGACAAAGCAATATAAAGAATTAGATAGTCTTCACGCCCTTATGGATTTTAAAACCTGGCCCGAATCTGGTTCTGATAAATGGCCTCCCCGTTTGGATTATCCTTCGGGAGTAAGAGTATATGATGCATACCATCCGCAGGCACGTGAGATTTACTGGAAATATCTTAAGAATGGACTATTCTCACTTGGCATCGATGGATGGTGGATTGATTCGTCCGAACCTGATCATCTTCAATTTAAAGAGAGCGACTTAGATAATAAAACCTATCCGGGCTCATTTCGCAAAGTGCGCAATGCTTATCCTTTAATGACAGTTGGTGGAGTATATGAACATCAACGACAAGAAACTTCAAATAAACGGGTGTTTATACTGACCCGTTCAGCATTTGCAGGTCAGCAACGATTCGGTTCTGTTGTATGGTCAGGCGATGTGGTAGCATCGTGGGAAGCATTGAGAAATCAAATATCCGCGGGACTTAATTTTTCACTGTGCGGAATACCCTACTGGAATAGCGATATTGGCGGATTTTTTCTTTGGAATTTCCCGGACAAATTGAACGACCCTGAATACAAAGAACTTTATGTTCGCTGGCTGCAATTCGGCGCATTTTGTCCGATGATGCGTTCACACGGAACCGATGCTCCGCGTGAGATTTATCAGTTCGGAAAGAAGGGCGAACCGATTTATGATGCCATTGAAAAATTTATCAACTTACGTTATCGGTTATTGCCTTACATTTATTCCACTGCCTGGGATGTGACAGCCAATCATTCCACGATGATGCGTGCATTGGTCATGGATTTTCCGCACGATAAAAATGCGCTTGACCTTAACGATGAATATATGTTTGGAAAATCACTTCTCGTTTGTCCTGTTACAGAAAATATGTATAACAAGAACAAGAAAGAAGATTTCGGTACGATAGGTAAACGTACACTATACCTGCCCGAAGGAACCAACTGGTACGATTTCTGGACCGGCGAGAAATTTACCGGCGGTCAATATATCTCCAGAGACACTCCTATCGACATTATCCCTTTATATGTAAAAGCTGGTTCAATCTTGCCTATTGGTCCAAAGGTGCAATATGCTACAGAGAAAAAATGGGATAATTTAGAAATTCGCATTTACGAAGGAGCCGATGGTGAATTTACACTCTATGAGGATGAAGGGGATAACTATAACTACGAAAAAAAGCTTTATTCAACGATAATCTTTAAGTGGAACAACAAAAGTAAAGCTTTAACGATATCCGAACAAAAAGGATCATTCCCGGGAATGTTAACCATGAGAAACTTCCGGGTTGTTGTGGTATCGAAAGGTCATGGTATAGGGATTGATGAAACAGAGTTTATAGATAAAATGGTAAAGTATAATGGAAAAGAAAAGAAAGTTGTTTTCTGATAACAGTTTTAAACATAAACCAACAAAAACTATTTATGGGGGATTAAAACATGAAACAAAAACAATTAACAATATTGTTGATTTTCCTATTGATCAGTGGAATTTGCTTTGCTCAAACAGACAAGCCGATCGTTGAGGATTTTAAACCAGCTTCAACCAATCAGCCTGGTAAGGAATATCCACAGGTGAATTCTGAGGGCAGAGTTCGTGTCAGGATTTCAGCTCCTGAAGCCAAGCGTGTACAACTCGATATTGGTGGTGTAAAATACGATTTGGTAAAAGATACAGCGGGCGTTTGGACTGGCGAGTCAGCTCCCCAGGATGAAGGATTTCACTATTACCAGCTGTGGATAGATGGAGCCGCTGTTCCTGACCCGGGTAGTTTGTATTTTTATGGTGCCATGCGCTGGGGAAGTGGAATAGAAATACCAGCTCACGATCAAGATTTCTATGCATTGAAAAATGTTCCTCACGGACAGGTGCGACAAATTCTTTTCTATTCAAAAAGTACAAATACAATTCGACGTGCGTTCGTGTACACACCACCTGATTATGATAAAGATTTAAAAAAGCGTTATCCGGTGCTTTACCTTCAACATGGTTGGGGTGAAGATGAAACAGGTTGGCCTAATCAAGGGAAAGTAAATCTCATTATGGATAATTTGATTGCAGAAGGAAAAGCCAAGCCCTTCATCATTGTGATGACCTATGGTATGACGAACGAAATCAAATTCGGTGGATTGAGAAATTTCGATATCAAGCCATTCCAAACAGTTCTGGTTGATGAACTCATTCCGTATATTGATGCAAATTTTCGCACACTTAAGGAGCAACCATATCGCGCGATGGCTGGACTTTCAATGGGTGCGATGGAAACTAAAATGATAACCTTGAAGAATCTTGACACTTTCTCTCATATTGGACTATTCAGCGGTGGAAGTATTACTATGGATGACGTTAATAACACACCTGGATTTAAAGAAAAAGTGAAATTAGTATTTGTAAGTTTTGGCGGTAGAGAAATCGAAGGTATGAAAAATAGACCCATGGGCGGACCATTTGGCGGTGATCCTAAAGAAGCTACAGAGACCATTAAAAAAGCTGGCATCAACGCTCATTTTTATGTTTCTCCAAACACAGCACATGAATGGCAAAGCTGGCGGCGAAGTCTTTATCAATTTGCTCAACTTTTATTCAAAAATTGATCGTTCCACTCAAAAATAATAAGAAGAGAGTACCATGGTGAAATATAAATATTTTATTGTAGCATTTTTGATTGTTATTGAAATCAATGCGCAACAATTCCCTTTTCAAAATCCAAATTTAAGTTCGGAAGAACGAGCAAAAGATTTGATTTCTCGCCTCACTCTTGAAGAGAAAGCGGCTTTGATGTGTGATGTGTCTGATGCTATTCCACGATTGGGTATAAAAAAATTTAATTGGTGGAGTGAAGCCCTTCATGGTTTGGCTAATAACGACAGTGTTACGGTATTCCCTCAGCCTATCGGCATGGCGGCATCTTTTAACGATGCATTGGTATATCAAATTTTCAACGCTGTTTCTGATGAAACACGAGCAAAGTACCATGAAATGATTCGGAGAGGAGGAGAAAACAGACGATTTCTGAGTCTCTCTGTATGGACACCCAACGTGAACATTTTCCGCGATCCGCGTTGGGGGCGAGGTCAGGAGACTTATGGTGAAGATCCTTACTTGATGTCGCGTATGGGTGTAGCTGTGGTTAAAGGATTACAAGGACCCGATACTTCTCGGTATCGAAAATTGTTGGCTTGTGCTAAACATTTTGCCGTGCATTCAGGACCTGAATGGAGCAGACACAGGATAAACTTAAACAATATCGATCCTCGCGATTTATACGAAACCTACCTCCCTGCTTTTAAATCTTTGGTTCAGGAAGCTGATGTTCGTCAGGTCATGTGTGCTTATCATCGCCTTGATGATGAGCCTTGTTGTGGTAATTCACATTTGTTACAACAAATTTTACGTGACGAGTGGGGTTACAAACATCTTGTTGTTGCAGATTGTGGCGCCATTACAGATTTTTTTACCAGTCATAAAGTTACACCCGATGCTGTCCAGGCTGCCACCAAAGCTGTTCTGGCTGGAACCGATCTTGAATGCCAATGGGATAATCACGTTTATAAAAAATTGCCCGAAGCTGTTGAAAAAGGATTGCTCACCGAAGAAGAACTCGACAGCCGTTTGATGCGTGTTATGAAAAACCGTTTCGATCTGGGTGAATTCGACAACGATAACCTGGTTCGATGGACAAAAATTCCAATATCCGTTGTCAATAATGAAGAACACCGAAAACTTGCTCTCGATATGGCTCGTCAATCAATCGTTTTGCTTCAAAATAAAAATAATATCTTACCTCTGGAAAAATCTTCTATTAAAAAGCTAGCTGTCATTGGTCCCAATGCTAACGATGAAGAAATGCTCTGGGGAAATTATAATGGAAAGCCTGTACGAACAATCACAATTCTTGAAGGAATTCAATCTAAACTTTCTCCTGATAAAATTCTTTACGATAAAGGATGTGATCTGGTAGAAGATAAAGTGACACAGAGTTATTTCGATCAGTGTTCTTTTGAAGGGAAAAAGGGATTTAAAGCGACTTATTGGAATACACCGGATTTTAGTGGCAATGTGGTGACTATCCAACAAATAACGCATCCAATCAAACTAACTACTGCTGGTCAGCATGAATTTGCGTCTGGAGTCAAGCTCGAGGGATTCTCTGCTAAATATGAAACCGAGTTTATTCCAAAAGTTTCAGAAGAGCTTGTATTCAAAGGTGGAGCTACAGGATACTTTGAACTTTTTGTCAATGGTACTTCAATTCAGAGGTATCATAATTGGCGTACGTTACCATCGCGTATACCTTTTAAAGTGGAAGCTGGCAAAAAGTATCATATCGAAATTCGATATGCCCAGATGTACAATTGGCAGGCAAACATTGAATTTGATTTTGGGAAAGAAGTGGATGTAGATTATACAGATTTGATTAAGAAACTTAATGGTATTGATCTGGTTGTATTTGTTGGAGGTTTGTCGAGTAAACTCGAAGGCGAAGAGATGCCGGTATCTTATCCTGGTTTTAAAGGTGGGGATCGCACAAACATTGAATTGCCTTCGGTTCAGCGCAATTGTTTGAAAGCGTTAAAGTCTGCTGGCAAAAAGATAATTTTTGTCAATTGTTCTGGATCTGCTATTGCCTTAACCCCTGAAACCGAAACTTGTGAAGCAATCGTGCAGGCATGGTATGCTGGTGAATCTGGCGGTCAAGCTGTTGCCGATGTTCTCTTCGGCGATTACAATCCTTCAGGGAAACTGCCCATCACATTTTATAAGAGTAGCGATCAGCTTCCGGATTTCGAAAATTACTCAATGAAAAATCGCACGTACCGCTTTTTCAACGATGCGCTGTTCCCATTTGGTTTCGGTTTGAGCTATACTACTTTCAAGATAGGTGATGCGAAAATTAACAAAACAAAAATAAAAGCAAATGAATCGATTGAACTCACAATACCTGTTACAAATACCGGTAAACGTGATGGTACTGAGATAGTTCAGGTTTATATACGTAAGTTAAACGATACAGAAGGACCAATTAAAACATTAAGAGGTTTTCAACGAGTCAATGTGCCAGTTGGAAAAACAGTTAATTCGATCATCTATTTACCTTACAATGCATTTGAATTTTATGATCGCACTATTGGAAAAATGTGTGTTAGTAACGGAAAGTACGAAGTATTGTATGGCAATACATCAGATTCTAAAAATATGAAGTCTATAAAAATTACTATCAAGAATTAAGAGAATAAAATGAAAATAAATACTTCTTCAATACTATCTTACTTCACCATCATCTTTTTTAGTGTTTCAGCAATGATACCAATTTCCTTCGGACAACCACAGACAATGGAGCTTTTTACTAAATCATGGTATTTCAATTTTGGCGATGTTCGGAATGGACAAGATCCTTTGTATGATGATTCTAACTGGAAATTAATTAATCTGCCCCACGACTGGAGCATTGAAGGGCTTGCTCAGTCCATAACAAAAAAAGAGGAGGCGCCAGAATTCAATATTGTGAAAGGAGAATGGAAATTCAATCAAGGCGACAACCTGGATTGGAAAAACCCCGATAGAGATGACAGTTCCTGGCAGATTGTAAATCTTCCCTCGACCTGGGAACAACATTCGAACTATACGCAAGATAATGTGTTTGGTTGGTTCCGCCGTGAGCTCCATATCCCTGCGGAATTAAGTGGAAAGGATATTTATATCAATCTCGGTAAAATCGATGATATCGATGAGACCTATTTTAACGGTGTGAAAGTGGGTAGCATGGGTTCTTTTCCGCCCAACTATGTCACTGCATGGGATGCAATCAGAAGGTATAAAGTTCCCCATGAAATTATTCACTATGGAGGTAAGAATCTTATTGCTGTTCGCGTGTTCGACGGAATTATGGGGGGCGGGATTTATGATGAAGGCGTAAAAATGACCGAGGGTCCTTTTGAATCCACTTGCCCGGGAGGTAGTGGTGCAGGATATATAAATGCAGGCATTGGTTGGTATAGAAAAATGTTCGGACTTCCTGAAAGTATTCGGGGTAAACGAATTTTCATTGAATTCGATGGCGTATATATGAACAGCGATGTATGGATCAATGGTATTCACCTTGGTAATCGACCTTATGGCTATTCCAGCTTTCAGTATGAATTGACTCCCCATCTGAAATTTGGCGAAGAAAAAAATGTTCTGGCAGTGAGAGTGAATGTGCAACAGCCTTGCTCGCGCTGGTATTCAGGTGCTGGAATTTACCGTAATGTGCGATTAAAAGTAACTGATCCGGTTCATATCGCACATTGGGGAACGTATGTGACGACTCCGGTTGTGTCTGAAAGTGAAGCCATCATTCGAATCGAAACAAAAATTCATAATCAGTCTAACTCTTCTCAAATCGTGAAGCTTGAATCAATCATCACAGATGACGAGGGGCACAAGTGTGGAAGCATCTCTTCAACGCAAGAGGTTGAAGTAGATAGTATCTGCACCTTCAAACAATCGATAAAATTGTCAAAACCCAAATTATGGACTTTAGAAAATCCTTTTCTTTACCATGTCAAGTCGAAAGTATATGTAAATGGTAAAATTGTGGATACCTATGACACGCCTTTTGGAATTCGTACATTTGAATTTACCATAGACAAAGGATTTTTCTTAAATGGAAAACATGTTCCCATTAAAGGGGTATGTCTCCATCACGATCTTGGATGCCTTGGGTCTGCAGTAAACAAAAGGGCAATTGAGCGTCAACTGGAAATTATGAAAAGCATGGGTTGTAATGCCATCCGCACAAGTCATAATCCGCCAGCGCCTGAGTTGCTCGATTTATGTGATCGTATGGGATTTCTCGTGATGGATGAGGCATTTGATGAGTGGAAGAAGTCAAAAACAATGTATGGTTATGGTCGCTTTTTCGATGAATGGTCAGAAAGAGATTTGCGAGACATGATTCGTCGCGACAGAAACCATCCCAGCATTATTCTGTGGAGCATTGGCAATGAAATTCCTGAACAGGACAATGCCAACGCGTACGAAATGGCGAAGCGACTTGCAGATATCTGCCGTGAAGAAGACCCAACTCGGCCTATTACTTCCGCATGCAATAATCCGGGAATTGCTGTCGAAAGTGGTTTTGCAAAACCGCTCGATGTGTTAGGCATTAATTATAACATTCAGTTTTATCAAACACTCAAAGGAAAAGCAAAATTAATTGCTTCTGAAACTGCTTCGACTGTCAGTACCCGTGGAGAATATAACCTGGTCCAAGATGGAGATACACTTAAGATTGTAAAAGAGTTGAACAACCAGTGCACTTCGTACGACATTACTGTTCCTAATTGGGCAAATAGAGCAGAAACTGTCCTCAAGGCAATCAAAAATTCGCCGTGGGTTGCAGGTGAATTCGTATGGACAGGTTTTGATTACATTGGCGAGCCAACACCTTTTGGTTGGCCGTCGGTCAGTTCGTATTTTGGCATTGTGGATCGATGTGGATTTCAGAAAGACCGTTATTACCTTTATCAGAGTCAGTGGACAGACAATCCCATGGTGCACATTCTTCCTCACTGGAACTGGCAAGGTTTTGAGGGAAAGGAGATTCCCGTCTGGTGTTACAGCAATTGTGAATCAGTGGAATTGTTTTTAAACGGAAAATCACTTGGCGAAAAGAAATTCTCTGACACAGATGATTTACATTTGGAATGGAAAGTTCCTTATGTTCCTGGAACGTTAAGAGCCGTTGCGAAAAATAAAGGCAAGGTGGTGTGCACGGACGAAGTTCAAACCGCAGGTGCGCCTGCCAAAATCCTCCTGAGCCCAGATCGAACCGAAATCAGCGCTGATGGTAAGGATCTTTCGTTTATCAAAGTGGCAATTGTCGACAGGGAAGGCCGTGTTTGTCCAAATGCCGACAACCTTGTGAAATTTAAAATTCAAGGCAAGGGCATTATTGCAGGAGTGGACAACGGCAATCCTGTTAGTCATGAGTATTTCAAAACCAGCGAACGAAAGGCATTTCATGGGCTGTGTCTTGTTGTTGTTCAATCCATGGCTGAAAAAGGAACAATCCATCTTTCGGCAGAATCTGAAGGATTGCAATCAGCAGAGGTTTTAATCCACGTGAAATAAATATCATGAAAGCAAAAAATATTTATATAATTGTTTTTTTTATAGCTGGAATCTTTTTTCAGGCTTTATGTAAGGCTCAAGTAGTAAAAAGTTATAATAAAAAACAGGATCGACTTATTGTTGATTTGTCTCTTGGTACTCTGAGTATTATCCCTTTATCTCACAATGCTGTCAGAATAAAATTTTATGTAAATTCTGAGCCCAACATTCCTGAGCTTGTTTTCATTTCGAAAGCCCAGACTCCAGAATTTCAGGTTGCAGATTTACCGTCAACAATTGAAATAAAATTGAAAAACATAACGGTACTCTTAAACAAACAAACTGGCAATTTGTCTTTTGCTAATCATTCTGGAAAAATATTTCTGAGCGAAGTAAAAGGAGCACGAAAATTAATTCCAGATTCAATTATGGGTGAACCTTGTTTTTTGGTTGAACAAAGTTTTGAAACATCAGCCGAAGAATATCTATTGGGACTTGGGCAATTTCAGGATGGACATTATAATTTGAAAGGAGTTACCCGGCGTCTGATGCAGGTAAATAGTCAGATTGCTTTACCATTTATTTATTCAAGTAAAGGCTATGGCTTACTCTGGCATCAGTATGGTCTGACCGATTTTAATCCAGCCGATAATTTTATTGCGCTCGAAAAACAGGACTCGGCAGACAGCAAAAGAATGGCTGAAGTTACTACAACATCAGGAACGCAAAAAGTTGCTCAGGATCAGTCTGTTTATTATGGAAAGTTTTATGTCCCTGAAGATGGGAATTATTCTGTTTTTCTCGATCTGGGCGATATGGGAAATCGCCATTATATAGCCATCGATGGAAAGCCGTGTATTGATCAAAGTAATTTCTGGCTTCCTCCAGCAACATCAGTTCTGGTAAACTTAAAAGCAGGAGAACACACGCTTCAAGTGATTTGTAAATCAACTAACACACCATCTGTTTCGTGGAGGCCTGTTGAAAACAAAACTACTTTTCGTTCGCCTCATGCCATGCTTATAGACTATATTGTGTTTTACGGCCCTTCTGCCGATAGTGTTATCGCTACATACCGCAAATTATCAGGCAATGTTCCATTGCTTCCGCTCTGGGCTTATGGTTTCTGGCAATGCAGGGAACGTTATACCTCAGCCTCGCATCTGGTAGAGACGGTAAAAGAATTTCGCAAACGAAAGCTCCCCATGGATGTCATTGTACAGGACTGGCAATATTGGGGGAACAGAGGCTGGGGAGTACCCCAATTCGACGAAACGAATTATCCTGATCCTTCCAGATTTATTAAAGAAATTCACGATTTAAATGCCCATTTTAACATTTCCATCTGGTCAAATCCTGATAAAAATTCTGAAGTAGGGAAAATGTTTGTGGAGAAAAATTTGTTTATACCCAACAGCAAATGGCTCGATTATTTCAACCCCGAAACAAGAAAAGAATACTGGCGAACATTAAGAGATAATCTTTTTGTTCATGGTGTTGATTCGTGGTGGATGGATGCCACTGAACCTGAAAACGATGCACTACACAGTACAAAAACATATATAGGATTGGGAGATTTTTATCGATTGACCTATCCTCTTTTTGTTAATCAGGCAGTTTATGAGGGACAGCGTAATACCACATCCTATAAAAGAGTGTGTATCCTCACCCGATCAGCCTTTCTTGGCCAACAACGGTATGGCACCATAAACTGGTCGGGAGATATTGGAGGGACATGGGATGCTTTCAGGCGACAGATTGTGGCAGGATTAAATTACACCATTACAGGTATGCCTTATTGGACAACCGACATTGGAGGTTTTTTTCGTCCCGGTAGATCTCAATACACCGATGAGAAATATCATGAGTTACTCATTCGATGGTTTCAATGGGGCGCTTTTAATCCAATTTTCCGAATACATGGATACATGAGTGAAACCGAACCCTGGAAATATGGACCTCAGGTAGAGAATACCATGCATAAAATATTAAACCTGCGTTATCGTTTAATACCATATATTTATTCTGAAGCCTGGCAGGTGACTTCAAACGGTTCAACCATGATGCGTCCATTAATTATGGATTTTGCTAATGATACAATTGCCATTCGCCAGCCGTATGAATTTATGTTTGGTAAAAATATGTTGGTAACTCCTGTTACAGAGGCAAATGCCAGAGCATGTAAAATTTACTTACCCAAAGGGGTTCATTGGTATGACTTCTGGACAGGTGAAAAATTGAGTGGTGGCCAGCATATCACCAGAGAAACTCCTATCGACATTATTCCATTATACGTAAAAGCTGGTTCTATCTTACCCATTGGTCCTGATGTACAATATGCAACAGAGAAAAAGTGGGATACTCTTGGAATTCGTATCTATCCTGGCGCTGATGGGGAGTTCATACTATATGAGGATGAAGGGGATCATTATAATTACGAAAAGGGAATGTATTCGACGATAAAATTTTCGTGGGACGATAAGAACCAAACACTAACAATTCATCACAGGCAAGGTGCTTTTCCCGGAATGATGACGACCAGAAAATTTGAAATTTTGAAAGTCAATGAAAAGGTCAAATCAGTGGCTTACAATGGTAAAAAAATGCACATAAAATTGTGATGATTGCATCCTCTAGTTAAATCATAGGTTTTTATTAAGAGGTCATTTATCTATGAAACAAAAGTTTTATTTAATACTATTCCTTTTTGTTCTCTTTCCAGTAATCACTTTGGAAGCTATTCAGAAGCAAAGATTAATTGTGTTAACCGATATAGAAAATGAACCGGATGACACCCAATCCATGATACGATTACTACTTTATTCAAATGTAATTGATATCGAAGGATTAATTGCTACCACATCCGTCTGGAAGAAAACCAATCCAGAACCTGAATCCATAATAAAGCTTGTTAAAGCATATGGTAAAGTTCAACCCAATCTGAATCAGCATGAATCGGGTTTTCCTGAAATGGAAGACCTTTTATCTAAAGTAAAAAAAGGAAATCTGAGTTATGGTATGGATGGAGTTGGTGAAGGAAAAGATTCTGAAGGGTCAGAGTGGATTATTAAAATGCTTGAAAAGAAAGACGATCGACCACTGTGGATCTCGATTTGGGGAGGTGCCAATACACTGGCTCAGGCTTTATATAAGCTTCATAGAACAAAGTCTGAAAATGAATTGAAACAACTTATTGCAAAACTGAGGGTTTATACGATATCAGATCAGGATGATAGTGGATATTGGATTCGGGAGAATTTTCCTCAGTTGTTTTATATTGTAAGTCCCGGTGATGATTACGGTAGTGCCACATGGATTGCAATTAATACGGTGGTTGATGGAATTGATAATACAACGATCAGCAATCAATGGATAGAACAAAACATTCAACAGGGGCATGGTCCGTTGGGTGCACTTTATCCAGATGTATCTTATGGAATGGAAGGAGACACCCCTTCGTGGTTAATGCTAATCCCAAATGGTTTAAATGTACCAGAGCATCCTGATTGGGGTGGTTGGGGAGGTAGGTATGAATTCTACAAACCAATTTTTGATAGTACACAAAAAGGAGTTTCAGGTTTACCCAAAAAGCCTGAAACCAGAAAAATTTGGACCAATGCTGTAGATTGTTTTTCTCCATATTTACACAGTGAATATGGACGTACAATAAAATTATATGAAAAAACATTTTGTGATAATAAAGTTACTTTATGGCGCTGGAGGGACGATTTTCAAAATGATTTTGTAGCCCGTATGGATTGGTGCGTGAAATCATATAAAGAAGCAAATCATCCACCTGTTCCGATATTGAAACATCCGGAAAACATTACGGTTAATTCTGGTGAATACTTCACGTTGGACGCAGCGGATTCTTATGATCCAGATGGCGATAATATTGGCTTTTTATGGTTTAATTATCCTGAAGCAAGTTCGTACAAAAAATTTGTAAAGATTGAATCTGCAGAGAATGCGAGTAGAGTTTATATCAAAGCGCCTGAAGTAAATAAAGAAGAAACCGTTCATTTTATACTAAAAGTCACTGATAAAGGAAAACCCAATTTGACAAGGTATAAAAGAATTATCGTAAATGTTAAACCAAGTAAATAAAGAAAGGAGTATCATGAAAGCAAAAATTTTTATTTTGTTTTTTTTAATCAGCTTCTCTGGGGCTTTTGCACAAAAATTTTATTTAAATGATCTTGAATATTTTGAAACCAGAGGAGCGAATGTTTTTGTTTTTAACAATAATTATGATGGAATATTTTTCGATGAGAAGACATCCGGAATAGAAATAATTCATCACGGAGTGCGGACGGCAACAGGTGGTGCGGTAAGACTCCGGCATACACCAGAACAATGGGATCTGATACCAATTACCCTCGATAGAAAAGTAGATAAAAAGAATAATACAATTGATGTTATCCTGCGGTACAAAGAATATGATTTTGACTCCAGAATAAGTGTTAAATCAGAAAAAGACGGATTATTAATTAGTGTATTTTTAGATAAACCATTGCCCAAAGAATTAGAAGGACATGCTGGTTTCAATCTAGAGTTTTTACCATCTGCATATTTTGAGAAAACCTATTTGATGGATGGAAAAATTGGTTATTTTCCACGATACCCGATAAGTTCATCTTACACAGAACAGGCGAGTAAAAAGATAAAACAATTTCAAGGGTTTACGACATTTGATGATAGAGGAAAAGGAGAATTTGTTGAGCCCAATCCTTTCTCAACAGGAAAAACATTAATTATGGCTCCCGAGGATTATGAACGGCGGATAAAGATTCAATCAGAATCGGAGCTGATGCTCTTCGATGGTCGAATTGTTGCTCAGAATGGCTGGTTTGTTGTAAGAAGTTTATTACCTGCTGGTAAAACAGGGAAGGTGCTTGAATGGCATATCCAAATTACTACCATTCCAGATTGGGTAAGACCGCCAGTGATTGGTTTTTCTCAGGTAGGGTATCATCCAGATCAAGAAAAAATTGCAGTCATTGAGCTTGACAAAAACGACAAACCACTAACAAAGGCATCATTATTTCAAATTACTCCTGATGGTAAATTTATTGAGAAATATACTTCAGAGATAATACCATGGGGAAATTATTTTCGATATTATTATGTGAAATTCAACTTTAGTTCGGTAAAAGAACATGGTTTATATTTTATTCAATATGGTCAACATAAAACAAATCCTTTTCCTATAGACCAGAATGTTTATGCAAATATCTGGCATCCTACGTTAGATATTTGGTTTCCAGTTCAAATGGATCACATGAAAGTAAATGAAGCCTATCGTGTTTGGCACGGTGTTCCTTATTTAGATGATGCATTACAGGCGCCACCAAATCATAAGCATTTTGATTTATATGCAATGGGTGATTCAACAGATACAAAATATAAACCATTGCAACGAATTCCTGGTTTGGCTGTAGGTGGTTGGTTCGATGCAGGTGATTTCGACATTGAAACTGGATCACATACAAGCGTAATCCTGAGCTTTGTTGATACCTGGGAGAAATTCAAAGTTGATCGTGACCAAACATATATAGATCAGTCCTCACGTTATGTTGATATCCATCGTCCTGATGGAAAGCCCGATTTACTTCAACAAATTGAACATGGTGTTTTGAATCTTGTTGCACAGGTTAAAAATATTGGCCATCCCGCTCGTGGAATTAATGTTTCAAATTTACACCAATATCATCATTTGGGTGACGCATCAACAATTACTGATAATCTACCTTATAATCCAAATTTGAAACCTTACGAATCCGATGGTACATCCAGTGGTACAATGGATGATAGATGGGCCTTTACAATGCGTAATCCTTTTTTAGATTATCAGGCCATTACAGCGCTAGCTGCAGCAAGTCGTGCTTTGAAAGATTTTAATCCTTCGTTGGCAAATGATTGCCTTACAGAGGCAAAAAGATTATGGGATGAAAATAAAAATAAATTTGATCAGTCTGATACATCGCAATTTTTTGGTTTTAGAAGAGGATTTATTCAAATAGATGCTGCTCTTCAATTGTATATTACCACTCGAGAAGAAGAATATGCTACAAAATTTAAGGAACAGATCTGGCAAGCATTAAATCGATTTCTTCCTATGAGTATTACCCCTGCTTTACAGGCATGTCCATATATGGATGATGAGTATAAAAACAAATTAAAAGATTATGTGGTAAAGTATAAAGAATACAATGACGGATTATTAAAAGAAAATCCGTATGGCGTACCTTCAATGTATAGAAACTGGGGGATCAATCCTTCGGTTATCAATTGGGGAATCACAAATTATTATGCTCATAAATATTATCCAGAAATCTTTGGACCTGAGTATGTATTTAGAGCATTGAATTATCTTTTCGGATGCCATCCTTATTCAAATGTTTCGTTTGTAGCCACTGTGGGAGTAAAATCGAAAAGAGTCATGTATAGTAACAATCGAGCCGATTTTGGTTTTATCGCAGGCGGTGTTACGCCTGGATTAATTCTCTTAAAACCCGACTTTCTGGAAAATAAAGATGATTGGCCTTTTTTGTGGGGTGAAAACGAATGTACAATAAGTGGATGTGCCGCTTACATTCTACTTGGAAATGCAATTAATGACATCGTAAAAAATAAGTGAAGTAATATGAAACAGATATTCATTTCTCTTTGCATATTTTTGATTTTCGAAAATGTCTTTGCACAAAACCCGATCATCAGAAATCAATTCTCTGCCGACCCTTCGGCAAGAGTTTTTAATGGGAGAGTATATGTATTCCCTTCCCACGATATTCCAGTTCCACCTAATAAAAACTTACGAAACGATTGGTTTTGCATGGAGGATTATCATGTATTCTCTTCCGAAAATTTAATTGATTGGACCGATCATGGAGTCATTGTATCGCAATATCAAGTACCGTGGGTTGATACTACTACTTACAGTATGTGGGCACCAGACTGTATAGAAAAAAATGGAAAATACTATTTTTATTTTCCAACTATTAGCAATATTGTTGATTCTAATGGACGAAAAAGATTTTCGATTGGCGTAGCTATTGCTGATAAACCTGAAGGTCCTTACATTCCCCAGCCGAAACCTATTGAAGGAGTGGTCGGTATTGACCCAAATGTGTTTATTGATAAAGATGGTCAAGCTTATTTGTACTGGTCTTTAGGAAAAATATTTGTTGCAAAACTTAAAGATAATATGCTGGAATTAGATTCTGAACCTCAAGTTATTAAAAATTTACCTGAAAAAGGCCTCATAGAAGGTCCCTGGGTATTTGAGCGAAAGGGTATTTACTATTTAACTTTTCCTCATGTAGAAAACAAAACCGAACGACTCGAGTATGCAATAGGAAACCATCCCCTTGGTCCATTTAAAATGGCCGGAGTAATTATGGATGAATCGTCTACTGGTTGCTGGACAAACCACCACTCTATAATTGAATTCAATGGACAGTGGTATTTGTTTTACCACCATAACGATTATTCCCCTCACTTCGATAAAAACAGGTCAGTTAGAATCGATAGTTTATTCTTTAATGAAGATGGAACAATTCGTAAAGTGATACCCACATTGCGTGGAGCTGGAATTACCCCGGCAATTAAAGAAATAAATATTGATAGGTATAGTAAAGTGAGCGATAAAGGGGTTTCAATAACTTTTATTGATACTTTAAATAAATTTAAAGGATGGAAAACTATTTTTAATGAAAAGGATGCTTGGATTCAATACAATGCCGTAGACTTTGAAAAAGGTAAATTTGATGAAGTGTTCTTCTCTGTGTATGCTGAAAATGGTGGATCTCTTGAGATTCGATTAGACCATTTCAATGGAAAGAAAATCGCAGAAATTAACATTTTACCAACGAATGAATGGAGAATCATTAAATCAAAGGTTTCTAAAATAGAATCTGGCATTCATAATATTGTTGTCGTTTCTACTGCAAACAGTCCTATAGAAGTAGATTGGATAAAATTTCATAAAAAATGAAGATTATGAATAAAATAAAACTCATCTTATTGTTCACTTTTTTTTCTTTTTTTGACCTGTCCTTTTCTCAGGAAATAGCAAATATTGCAGAAAATAATTTTGATAGAACTTTTTGTTATACCAATCCTATTACAAGAGACACATCATTATCCATGAGGGATTATTGTGTTATCAAAGTAAAGAATAAATGGTATTGTACAGGAACTTCACATCCAGTATGGACAGGTCCAAATCCAGGTGTACGACTACTTGTATCTGATGATTTGATTCATTGGAAACATCATTCATGGATAATCGATGCTAAAAAGCTTCCGCCTGATTGTCCTTATAATGGTCGGTTTTGGGCTCCTGAAATACATTTTATTAAAAACAGATTTTGGCTTACTGTAAATAGCGGTAAAGTAACTCCAGAAGATCCAAAAGGGATGAGTACACACAGTATATGGCTATTTGTTGCCGATAATATTACAGGGCCATATAGATTAGTGAATGGACCCTTAACCCCTCAGTATAATAATGATGCTACTTTGTTCGAAGATGATGATGGAAAAGTTTACCTGTATTGTAGTGGTAATGGACTGTTTCAGGCAGAAATTGATCTGGAAAAAGGAAAATTAATTACACCTCTTGAGAAGTTTTTAGATAAAAGAAGTCAAGGAAATCCTGATTGGATGATTGGTGGCATAGAAGCTCCTTTTGTTGTAAAAAAGGATAATATTTATTTTATGTTTTTTTCTTCGTGGACAAGAGGATATGAGGTTGGATTGTTAAAATCAAAATCTCCATTAGGGCCATGGGAACTCGCAAATCGTGAACCTATTTTTGGTTCAAGAAAAAAAGGATATCGGCCTGAACTTGCTATTGAAGGAGGTTACGATCATTTACAATACAAAGATAGTGAAGATCCATATTGTGAAGCGGGTCATATTGTTCTTTTTGAAGGCCCAGATGGAAAATTATGGTGTTCCGGTCATTGTTTGTTTTATGAAAAAGGTATGAATAGAAAGCTTGAACCATGGGAAAAACTTGAACAACTTTTCATTGAACCAGTATTCTACAAAAATGGTATGTTTTATATAAATGGACCAACATGGACTGAACAGTGTATTAAATACTGAATATAAAATTTAATGGATAGTTTCATAAAATTTATAGGTGCCTTTATGCTTAGAAACAAAAAAATACTGCTTGTTTATTTCCTTTTCATAGGTTCTTTATGGGCTCAACAAAATGAGCGGTTATATTTTCAACCTACCTTCGAATCTTTAGAAAAGGTAAATCCTGTTCCTGAATGGTTCAAGGATGCAAAGTTTGGCATTTATTTTCATTGGGGAGTTTACTCTGTTCCGGCTTTTTCAAACGAATGGTATCCCCGAAGCATGTACATAAAAGGTTCTTCGGAGAATAAACATCATATCGAGTTTTATGGAGATCCCTCTGAATGGCCGTATCACAATTTTATACTTGGAGCCAGAGATAAACAAGGCAATTTTGTGCAGTTTGCACCGAAACTGAAATCTGAGGGCGGAAATTTCGATCCTGAAGAATGGGCACAGCTCTTTGCTGATGCTGGAGCGAAATTTGCCGGACCGGTAGCCGAACACCACGACGGTTTTTCCATGTGGGCAAGCAAAGTGAATCCATGGAACGCTAAAGACATGGGACCGAAACTTGATTTAGTTGGTTTGCTCACAGAAGCTATAAGAAAAAGAAATATGAAAGTGATTCTTTCCATGCATCACGCATATAACATTACTGGATATTATGAACATGTTCCTCACACCGATGATCCCAGACTTCAAATGCTATATGGCCAACAGGGGAAAGAAAAAAATGAATCACTATGGCTGGCAAAACACAAGGAAATTATTGATAACTACCAACCCGATATTATTTACCAAGATTTTAACCTGCATCGCATTTCACAACCTGTTCTTCTTGAATTCCTTTCATATTATTATAACCGCGCACTTGATTGGAATAAAGAAGTGGTGGCGACTTTTAAAGATGGCTTAAATACAAAATGCGCTTTACTGGATTATGAACGTGGAGGCCCTACTGACCTTACTGATATCTACTGGCTTTCTGACGATGCTGTTAGTGCTTCCAGCTGGTGTTATACTGAGGGATTAACCTATTATTCAGCAAAACAAATATTACATTCACTTATCGATAAAGTAAGTAAAAATGGTAATCTCCTCCTTAATATTTCCCCAAAGGCAGATGGGACTATTCCGCATGAACAAAAAGAGATTTTGCTATCAATTGGTTCCTGGCTTAAAAAATATGGCGAGGCGATATACAATACACAATCGTGGGATTGGTATGGCGAAGGACC
Source organism: Melioribacter sulfuriphilus (assembly GCF_052656625.1). Lineage (NCBI taxonomy): Bacteria > Pseudomonadati > Ignavibacteriota > Ignavibacteria > Ignavibacteriales > Melioribacteraceae > Melioribacter > Melioribacter sulfuriphilus. The sequence goes on from NZ_JBQXXK010000005.1 coordinate 29,415, forward strand.
AACAAAAATGGGAGCAGAACATGGAGTGTTTATTGCGCCTCCTCAGGGGACGGCTAAAGATATTCGCTATACAAAGTCGAAAGACAATACTACTCTTTATGCTATTTTGCTTGGATGGGATAAAGAACAGAAAGAAATTAAGCTTAGACTATTGGGCTCCAACAGAATATCCCTTGAAAATCTTAAGTCAATTGAAATAATTAATGGTGAAAAAGGAAATCATCAGCCATTAGATTATGTTCAACAAGAAGAAGGGTTGCTTATAAAATTGCCCGAAGAGTTTTTCGAAGAATATGCATACGTAATAAAATTGAGTTTCAACGGTAAGATTCCTCCTCTTAACAATTATGCAGAATTGTGGGATTCAGAGCATTATTACATAGTTCCAGCTAATCATTATGGTAACCTGGTGTTAGGTTCTGACCTGGCTCTGACAAACAAAAGAAAAAATTATGAAAATCAATGGAAATTTGAGTCGATTGATAAAGGTATTTATAAAATTATCAATCGGGGCAATAATAAAGTTTTGTCTATTGACGATACTGGCAAAGAGCTTACTCTTACCGAATTCAGTGGCAAAGATAATCAGCTCTGGAAAATAGAGCTTACTTATTATGGACATCTAAAAATCTCAAACAAAAAATTTTCTGATGTTCTATTATCAATTAATGACACTATTATTAATGGGAGTAAGGTGGGCATCTCACGAGTTCTTTCTCCTTTGTCTTCAACATGGAAGTCTATTGAAGTTTGCGATAAAAAGCAGGAACCTTTCAAAGAACATGTTATACCAGGAATTATCGAAGCAGAAGATTTTGATACGGGTTGTGCCGGCGATGCCTATTATGATAAAAACAACATAAATGAAGGTGGCGAATACCGTCTTGATGAAGGTGTCGATATTGAGAAATGTTTAGCTGGTGGTTATAACGTAGGATGGATTCAGTCAGGAGAATGGCTGTCATATACGGTAACTGTAAAAAAGTCTTCACTCTATAAAGTATCGTTTTATTTGGCATCATCAATGAATAACGGGAAATTTCATTTAGAATGTGATGACGAGGTAATAACTGATATCATTTCGGCGCCCGATACAAAAGGATATCAAAACTGGGAAGTAATAACAACAACCTTAAAACTCGATGAAGGAATTCATATTCTCAAGTTTGTTGCCGATGGTAGTTACTTTAATATTGACAAGATGGTTTTTGAAGAGAAATGAAATTTTCACTTACAGCTTAGACTGATACTATTGGTGAAAATTTGGTAATCATCTATTGGATTTCAATTTCTGCCTGTTGATTACAAATTAATTGACCATGGAGGAAAAAGATGGCGAGCAAAAATTTTCTTTATTCTATTTTATTTTTCATCATTGGCGGAACAATTTTTTCTGTAGGTTATGCCCAGGAAAATAATTACCCATTACCCCCTTCTGGTTATGATTCATATAAACGGGACATCGCGCATGGAAAAGTCACCACATTTACTTATCATTCGACCACAGTAGGAGTTGATCGGCAAGCCCTAATCTATACCCCGCCTGGGTATTCACAAGATAAAAAATACAATGTGCTCTACTTATTGCATGGCATTGGCGGAGATGAACGAGAGTGGTACAATAATGGAAATCCGCAAAATATTCTTGATAACTTATATGCTGAACAAAAACTCGAACCGATGATTGTTATTTTTCCCAACGGCCGTGCAATGGTAAATGATGATGCCACAGGTGATCTTTTTTCTCAAGATAAGATTAAAGCTTTCGAGACTTTTGAATTTGATTTGCTTAAAGACTTGATTCCCTTCGTCGAATCGAATTATCCGGTTTACACCAGTCGGGAAAACCGAGCCATTGCAGGTCTCTCAATGGGCGGTGGACAGTCACTGAATTTTGGATTGGCTCATCTGGACACCTTTGCCTGGGTGGGTGCATTTTCTGCGGCGCCAAATACAAAAGCACCTGAAGCACTTGTTCCCGATCCACAAACGGCTGCCAATAGCCTATTGGCCCTGTGGATTTCTTGTGGAACCAATGACGGACTGCTTTATATTAGTCAGCAAACCCATAACTATCTAACTCAACATCATGTGCCGCATATTTACGCTCTGGTTTCGGGAGCTGGTCACGATTGGACAGTATGGAAACATGGCCTTTATTATTTTTCTCAACTCATTTTTAAGCAACCGATCAAAGTTAATGAAACAACAACCGGGGTTGCTACATTCAATTTGGTACAAAATTATCCCAACCCATTTAATCCTTCTACGACCATCCGCTACCAATTGTCCGGCAACGTTCATGTAACCTTAAAGGTTTATAATTTACTTGGACAAGAAATTGCAACTCTTGTCAATGAATATCAATCCCAAGGAAATTACGAAGTGCATTATGATGCCTCTCGCTTCAACGCATCTGGACGAGCACTTCCAAGTGGTATTTATATCTGTAAACTTCAAGCAGGAAATTTTTCTGCTTCAAAAAAAATGATATTGATTAAATAGTGTCTGATAATAACAAGCAGGTGCGTAAATTGTAATTATGAATTCCGTTAAATTAAGCAAGTATATAAGTGCTATATTGGCCAAACGGAGATAGCATTTTTCAGTTGACTAGTAAAGATATAAAATTAAGCTCGATAGCAATTCTTAATTCTAACTTCTCTTACTTTTATTCTATCAAAAAAACTTCTTGATATTATATAGCCCAAAGAATTATGAAGTCTTTTAGAATTGTAGTATTAATATGATTAGTAATTTGCTTTAGTATATTTTGTCAGTAGTTCTTTAATAGCCTTGAAGAGGAGCATTTAAGCATACGGCTGGTTTTCGTACTCTTACGTCTTAGCGGACAAAGTAATAAAAATTAATATAAATCATATACAATATTGTTTTTCCGTCGCTGGCAACACACGCGTTATTATTAATTCTTTTCCTTTTTGAAGAGCAAAGTTCTGTATAATTATCCTTCACTTCGATTACAAATAAAATTGATATTGATATATCAATAGTTACGCAAAAATAAATTACATTTGCTTATATGCATTATTTTGCATATTTTTATATGCAAAATATGGCATATAATTTAATGGATAAGATAGTTGAAATATTCAAAGCCCTCTCCGACGAAACGCGTCTTCGAATAATGAATCTTTTTATAAAAAGTGGACGAAACTTGTGTGTGTGTGAACTTGTGGATGCACTACAATTACCTCAGTACTCGGTTTCAAAAGCACTCACTGTTTTAAAAAACGCAGGTTTCTTCACCACCGAAAAAGAAGGTACGTGGGTATACTATAAACTAAATAAAGAAACTTCTCAGAAGAAGACTCTCATTAGTTTTTTAAAAAATTATTTGAATACTGCTCAATTTTTAAATGACGAAAAAAGATTAAATGAGAGATTATTATTGAGAAAAAATAATAAATGTGTAGTGGGAATTATTCCAGAACAGGATCTATTAAAATTAATAAAGCAAAAAACGGAAAAGTAAATTTTATGGAAAAAACTGTTTCGCCTCTGATTTCGCAATTTTAAGAGTTTATCGCCATAGGTGCATCAATCGTCGTTAATTATCTCCCTTGTCTGCGTTATCATTCTGCAGAGACAGTTAAACTTGGATGAACAATTCAGGAAATCGAAAAGACTTTTAGAATTGGTAAGATGTCTAAAGAAAAACCAACAAATAAAATTTATAAATTAGCCGATGATTTAATCAGTAGAGAAAAAAGAGAATCAAAATACGGAGAATAAATAAATGCCAACTTATGAATATCACTGCAAAGATTGCGGTTACTATTTCGATGTAAAAGCAACAATAAAAGAAAAAGAAGAAGGATTAAAACTACATTGTGAACGATGTGGAAGTGATAATCTTCAGCAGGTGTTTGGAGGCTTTGCAATTCTTGGCAATCAATCAGTGAATGTAAAATCAAGAAACTCTCAAAATAACAGCAGTGGTTGCTGTGGTGGATCCGGTTGTGGCTGCTCTTGAAATAATTTTTAACGGCAACCTTTGTGAAGAATCAATCCACGTACAACGAACTCAAACAAATTGTCAGGACTAAATAATGAACGAAGAAACAAATCAAATTACACGCCAGGTGAAAGAAAACCTGATTAAGTCTTCAAAAAATCTTGGTAGAGCATTATTTAATTCAGAAGCTTACCAGAGATATATAAGAGCACGAGATAATTTCCGGCTCAGTGAGGAGGCAAAAAAATCATCAATGGAATACAATGCTGTGCTTCGTGACTATCAGATGAAAGCTAATTACGGTACACTCACTCCTGAAGATGAAAAGCTGATTGAAGAAGCAAGACAAAAGGCAATGAGTAACGAGATTCTTAAAGAGTTTTATGAATCGCAGCAGGATCTTATTGCATTTTACCAGGAAGTTAACTCATACTTAAGTGAAAAGTTAAAATTTAATTTTGCATCACTTGCAAAACCTGCAAGCGGATGCTGCGGATAGGAGAAGAAAAATGATTGACAATCAAATAAAATTTATTACCGATAATTTCATCCGGTCATTTCAGGCAGTGCCTGAGGTAATTGATTATCTCGATGCATTATCTGCTTATGAGAATGATAAAGAGATAAATGACTTGGTTGATAAATATTATTTGCTCTCAAGTCAGTTACAAGAAAAACAATACGATGGAACTTTAGAGCAGGAAGATATAAATGAATTAAGCGAAATTGCTTCAAAAATTCAAAACAATCCTCTGAATGTTAAACTTGCAGAAAAACAAAATAATCTAAAAAGCATTCTTCAAGAATGCAACGAGGCAATCAGTAATGAAATATCGATGGATTTTGCGAAGCTTGCTGCTCCATCATCTTGTTGCTCATAATAAAATAAAGGGTATAATATGGATTGGAAAGAACAGTATAAAAGCCTTTTGTGGATAACAGGATTCTTTCTATTCGCTTACTTTATGCCGATTGAAAACGAATCCTTCAAAGGTGCAATAATAGCCGCACTTGATTTAGCGAAATGGTACGCTCAGGAACATGTACTACTTTGTCTAGTACCAGCATTCTTTATAGCAGGAACAATCGCAGTATTTGTAAGTCAGGCAGCAGTTGTGAAATACTTTGGTGCCAAGGCGAAAAAATGGGTAGCATATTTAGTTGCATCAGTATCAGGGACAATACTTGCAGTATGTTCTTGTACAATTCTGCCATTGTTTTCAAGCATACACAAACGTGGTGCTGGTTTAGGTCCTGCTATTGCTTTCCTTTATTCGGGTCCGGCAATAAATATACTTGCTATAATTTTAACAGCACGAATTCTTGGATTAGAACTCGGAATTGCAAGAGTTATTGGTGCTGTATCTTTTAGCGTGATAATTGGATTGATTATGTCCTTTATTTACAGAAAAGAAGAAAAGGAAAAAGCAGAAAATCAACTTGCTATGCCAGATGTTGAAGAACCAAGACCATTATGGCAAACTGCATTACACTTTTTTATTCTTGTTGCAATTCTTGTTTTTGTAAACTGGGGGAAACCAGCAGATACAACCGAAGGTTTCTGGTATTTTATATACTCAAATAAATGGTTTATAACCTCAATCATTGGATTTGGTTTTGCTCTTTCAATGATATATATAATTCAGGTCAAAAAGATATATGTGATTTTAGGAACAGCAGCTGTAATTATTTCGGGAATTCTTTTTTATGATAACCCGACAATTACTTTTGTCGTGGCTGTAGTTGCAACAACAATAGCATTGACTTTTAGCGAGGGTGAACCAAATCAATGGCTAGGTGAAACCTGGGGATTCACAAAACAAATTATGCCGCTTCTTGGTGCTGGCGTTTTAGTTGCAGGATTTTTACTTGGTTCTCAAAATAATGGCAATGGTTTGATTCCCAATGAATGGATTTCAATCTTGGTTGGTGGTAACTCTTTATTCTCTAATTTCTTTGCATCAGTTGTCGGTGCTTTTATGTATTTTGCAACTTTAACAGAAATTCCAATACTTCAGGGATTAATAAACAGCGGAATGGGTAAAGGTCCTGCACTCGCACTATTACTAGCAGGTCCTGCTTTGTCATTACCGAATATGCTTGTTATTCGTGGTGTGATCGGTACACAGAAAACGGTTGTGTATGTATCATTAGTTATTGTAATGGCAACAATAAGCGGATTGATTTATGGAGCTTTATTTTAACTCTTAGCGAATCATCATTTCCGTAAAAGCGGGAATCCATCAATATACCCGTCTTTGCGGGCAAGACAAATTGAAAGGAAACTAATGAAAAAAAGAATACTAATACTATGCACAGGAAATTCTTGCCGCAGTCAGATGGCAGAAGGATTTCTTAAATCATTTGATAAAAATCTTGAAGTTTATTCAGCCGGAACAAAGCCCGCAGAAAAAGTAAATCCCTATGCAGTTAAAGCAATGATGGAAGTTGGAATTGACATAAGTAAAGGTGTTCCGGAAAATGTTGATAAATATCTTAACCAATCTTTTGATTATGTAATTACTGTTTGTGATAATGCTAAGGAAACCTGTCCGGTTTTTATCGGAAAAGTTGGAAAACAATTACACATCGGTTTTGATGATCCTGCTGAAGCTGTTGGAACGGAGGAAGAAGTGATGCCAGTTTATCGCAGAGTAAGAGATGAAATTAAAGCTGAATTTGAAAAATTTTATCAGCGAATTGAAAATTATATTGGATGAAAATGCTCAATATTCAATATTCAATGTTCAATATTCAACGATTAATGATCAACGCTCAATGTTCAACTAATAACGCTATTTGTTGTGAGAAGAAAATTATATGGATAAAAGAAAATTTGACCTTGAAGATCGTTTAGTTGATTTTACCAGCAGAATGATCGATGTAGTAGAATCTTTACCCAATTCAAGATCAGGAAACTATATTGCTGCTCAGCTAATAAGAGCCTGTCATTCTCCAGCATTTAACTATGGTGAAGCTCAAGCTGCTGAGTCACGAAATGATTTTATTCACAAAATGGGAATTGTACTTAAAGAATTAAAAGCATGTCGCACAGCCTTGAAGATTATCTATAAGAAAGAAATGATAAAGCCGATAAATAAACTTGATGATATCTTTAAAGAGACAGAAGAATTAATCGCTATTATTGCAAAAAGTGTTTTAACTGCTAAAAACAATAAGAAAAGAAATTGATTATCTATAGTTGTTAAATACTCAACTGAAAAATATCAACTTGAACATTGAGAATTGATTATTGTTAATTGATTATTGAAGATTGTATTGGATGAAAATGCTCAATATTCAATGTTCAACGTTCAATGCTCAATTGTTTAATAAAAAAAGGAGTATATAAATATGCTAGACATTAAAGTTCTTGGTCCTGGTTGTCCAAATTGTATTAAGCTGGAAAAACTTGTCAATGAAGTCGTATCAGAAAACAATATTCCAGCTAAGATTGAGAAGATAACCGATAAAGAAAAGTTTATGGATTATGGAGTAATGATGACCCCCGGATTAGTTGTAAACGGAAAAGTTCTGGCGATGGGTAAAATTCCGGTTAAATCAACCTTAGAAAATTGGTTAAAAAATATGAATGGAAACAAGATTTCATAAAAAATTTATTTTCAGAATTAAAAAAGAGATAATTATGAGCACTTCTGTTTCAAAAAAGCTTTCATTTTTTGATCGCTACTTAACACTATGGATTTTTCTGACCATGTTTATTGGTGTAGCGGCCGGATCAATTTTCCCGGGCATTGCGAGCTTTTGGGATTCTTTGAGTGTAGGTACAACTAACATTCCAATTGCAATTGGATTAATATTGATGATGTATCCACCGCTAGCAAAAGTTAAATATGAGGAGCTTCCCGTAGTTTTCAAAAATGTAAAATTGTTAAGCATATCTCTGGTTCAAAACTGGATTGTCGGACCATTAGTAATGTTTCTGCTTGCGATAGTTTTTCTACCTGATAAACCTGAGATGGCGATTGGAGTTATACTAGTTGGTTTAGCAAGGTGTATTGCGATGGTTTTAGTTTGGAATGATTTAGCAAACGGAGATTCTGAACTAGCCGCCGGCCTTGTTGCCTTCAATGCTATTTTTCAGGTTCTCTTCTATTCTGTCTATGCATATATATTCATAACTGTTTTGCCCCCAATCTTCGGGATGAAAGGCGCTTTGGTTGAAGTATCCATCTGGGAAATTGCTCTAACCGTTTTAATCTATCTCGGAATTCCATTTGCCGGCGGAGTTATATCCCAGTTTGTTCTGGTTAAAGCAAAGAGCAAAGAATGGTATTTCACTAAATTCATTCCGAAAATTTCAATTCTTACTCCTGTTGCATTATTGTTTACAATTTTTGTAATGTTTTCATTAAAAGGAGAAAAGATAGTCGAACTTCCGCTTGATGTAATACGAGTTGCTATTCCCTACACATTTTATTTTGCCCTAATGTTTCTGGCCACGTTTTTCTTTGTTAAAAAACAGGGAATTTCGTATGAAAAAACAACCACAGTTGCTTTTACTGCAGGCAGCAATGACTTTGAATTAGCTATTGCAGTGGCAGTGGCTGTCTTTGGGATTAATTCTCCAGCTGCATTTGCAACGGTGATTGGTCCATTGGTAGAGGTTCCTGTTTTGATAATGCTTGTGAATGTTGCTCTTGGTTTTAAGAAAAAGTATTTCACTACTGTAACTTGACTGTAAGAATTGTAAAAAATTATTAAGCAAAGGTGAAAAAATGTTTAAGAAAATTTTATTAGCAACTGATATTTCGAAGGCATCGGATGCGGTTATAAGTTGTGGAAACTTATTGAAAAATCTGGGTGCAGAGGAAGTAATTTTATTCTACGCGTTAGGCGTAAGGCACATCGAGTCATTAAAAAATCTTTTAAAAGATATTGCTGAACCCGATTTACTCCGTCAAAAGAAGATGCTTGAAGATCAGGGGTTAAATGTAAAACTTGAAATTGCACCCGGGATCCCTTCAGAAGAAATTAATAAATATGCTGAAACAAAAGATGTATCACTTATTGTGATTGGTACGCACGGAGAAACTGCTGCACAGCATATTCTTTTCAGAATTGGTGGTGTAACTTCTGAGATTTTGCATAGCCATAAAAAGCCTTTGCTTGTTGTAAGAACTTTTGTTACAGAAAAAAATGGTGAAAAATGCGTTGAGGCAACCTGCGCTAATTTTGCAAAACGAATTTTATATCCAACTGATTTTTCAGATACAGCATTTAGAGCATTCACTTATCTCGAAAAGCTTGTTGAATACGGCGCAAAAAAAATAACATTAATGCACGTTCAGGATAAAACCAAAATTGATAAACATCTTAAAGATAAACTCGATGAATTCAATAAGATCGATATGGAACGATTAGAGATGAGAAAGAAAGCTCTTATTGAAAAAGGTGCCACAAATGTTGAGATTAAAATTACTTATGGCATTCCCACAAAAGAAATTTTAGAAGAAGCAAAAAAAGATTATTCACTAATTGTTATGGGTAGTCAGGGAAGAGGATTCGTCGAAGAAATTTTTGTCGGGAGCGTGAGTCATAATGTTGTAAGGAACGCAAATATCTCTGTGCTATTAATTCCGGCATTGAGATAATAAAGATTGGGATTACTTCGCTTCGCCCGTAATGACAGAAATGAAAGCAACCACTGAAAGGAGTAAAACGACGAAGCAATCTTTTGAGGCTTAGTTAGAATAGGGCTCAAAAATTTGACATAAAAATATTCGTTATGCCCCTCGGCGCTTGCAGTTTCGAAAACAACTGGCGATATAATGTTGAAACTGGTTTCGGAAAAATTTAAAGCCCGGATGAGGGATATATTTGATATGAAACTGACCGAAATTTTTTTACCTGAATCTTTTCATTACAAATATATTCTTGAAGATATTCGGAATGAAAAACTTCAAACACCGGTTGTGATGATTAATAATAAATTCAATCAGCAGAAAAATTATCTGAGAGAAATCAAAAAGAAGAAATAGAACGTCAATTGAGCTGATTGGTGCAGACTAAAATTCGTTCGGATCAGCTAAATCTGCTAAATCAGCGTTCCGTTAAAAGACTAAAAGGATTATCAATAATGTTAGCCGAAGATATTCTTAAATCAAAAAAATCATTCGCCATAGTCGGTGCTTCAAATGAAGTGATGAAGTATGGATATGAGCTTGTTTGTGTATTTAAAGATTATGGATTTAAAATCTTTCCGATTAATCCCAAATATGATGAGATTGAAGGGATAAAATGCTATCCATCATTAAAGGAACTACCGGAAAAACCTGATGTTGTATTGATTGCACTTGCACCAAAGAACACAATTAATGTTGTTCCGGTTGTAAAAGAAATTGGAGTGGATAAAATCTGGTTCCCTCCAAACTGCTTTGATAATACTGCCATTGAAAAAGCAAAGGAATTAAAAATCGATTATATAAGCAATGTATGTCCAATCGGAATTTTGAGAAAGATTTTTTCTTAATAATGATAAAAAATATAGAATGACGTTATTTTTATTATTTTTTTATATGCTAATATTGGCATATATTTGGATATAAAGAAGGAGAAGTTATTAATGGAAAGCAAGATGTCAGAAATGTTAACGGCAATTTCTCATCCAAACAGAATTAGAATATTAAAGTTATTAGAAAAAGAAAAGGTACTTTGCGGCTGTGAAATTCTTCCGAAAGTAGGTCTAGAACAATCAAATTTGTCAAGGCATCTGAGTACACTGGTAAAGGCAGGAGTTTTAATTGCGTGGAAAGAAGGTGTACGTATGAATTATAAAATAGCAGATGATAGGATTTATGAAATAATTAACTTGGCTGAAAAAATAACAGAAGACAGCATGAAAGTAAGAACTAAGATAGAGGTATAATATTTTTTTTTATGTAAATATGATTTCTTGCTCATATAATCATAAAAGAAATAATTGCAGGTGGACAAGAGTTCTTTGAATATATGAAAGCATTTAACGATGATAGCTCAGTTGTCGCTTGAATTTGAAAAGCAGGGATAAAAGGATGAGCGTAAAGTACTGATCTGTTATTGCGGAAACTGTGGAGCTGAAAAGGAATATAGTCGAGGAAACAAAACTGAATTTAATTCTGCATTAAAGAATGAATGATAATTATTTATTGAGTATTATGATCCTAATAGAAAAAATAAAAGTATATCACTAATAATTGGGAGGAATATCAATATGAACACTGCAACAAAAAACCAAGAAAGAAAAAAAGCAATTTTAATGTGTACATGTAGCTTTGCTTGCCCGAGTATGAAAGATATTAACTTCGGTGAACTTGCCGAAAGAATCCGTCTTGAGCTGCCGCACGATTATATGTTACTACACCCGAGATTATGCGAAGAGAACGGTGAAAATCTCCTGGCTGATTTATTGAAAGATAATGTAGCCTACATTACACCAGCTTGCAAAGAAGAAAAACAAAAAAAATTATTGCGGGACGGTTTTGAACGCGCAAATGTTCAAATGAACAATAACTGGAAACCAGTTTCAATATCTTTCAAGAATACAGAGACAGCTTTTAATGACATTAAGAAAGCTCTTGAGGAGGTATAGCTATGGCCGGTCAAACATATATGGGAATACCGCGCGAAAAAATTCCATGGTACCCAACAATTGACCCTGAGTTGTGCAATAGTTGTGGCGCCTGTTTGGATTTTTGCTCCAATAATGTTTTTGCTCAAGGAGAATTATCAACAATAGTAGCCAATCCGTATAACTGTGTTGTCGGCTGTTCGGCCTGTAGTAAAGAATGTGAAATGAACGCAATCTCATTTCCTGATAAAAATGAATTTGTGAAGCTGCTTCAAGAGTTGAGAGAGAAATATAAAAGTACTGCATAAATATATATTCAATTATGATGATTATTATGCAGATTTTAAATTCTTTGTGGAAAAGAGATGAGATATAGTTGAAAGAATTAGTAAAAATTAACTTGAAAAATAAATACAAAAATATCGCCGAAGAAATTTTAGGTTATGCTGGTATAAAAATTAACGGAAGTAATTCTTGGGATATAACTGTTCATAATGATGAGTTTTATAAAAGAGTTCTCACTCAAGGCGAACTTGGACTCGGTGAATCTTATATGGATGGTTGGTGGGACGCTAAGGAAATTGATTCATTCATTTACAAAGTGTTAACTGCTAAACTCGATGAAAAAATAAAAAGGAGCATTTTTATTCTTGCAAGATTTGCTCTTGCAAAAATCATTAATATGCAGTCTGTAAAGAGAGCGTTTATTATTGGCGAAAGGCATTATGATCTTGGCAATGATTTATTCCGGAATCTGCTCGATAAGAGAATGAACTATAGCTGCGCTTACTGGAAAAATGCAAAGACACTCGATGAAGCACAGGAAAATAAACTCGAACTAATCTGTAAAAAACTTTATCTCGAACCCGGAATGAGAGTTCTCGATATCGGCTGCGGTTGGGGTGCATTTGGTAAATATGCAGCAGAAAAATACGGCGTTGAGGTTGTCGGAGTTACAGTGTCAAAAGAGCAAGTTGAACTCGGTCGTAAAATGTGCGAGGGCCTCCCGGTTGAATTTCGCTTAACCGACTATAGAAATATTAATGAAAAATATGATCGTATTGTGAGTATCGGAATGATAGAACACGTCGGCTACAAAAATTATAAAACTTACTTTAAGGTTGCAGAAAAGTGCTTAAAAGAAGATGGATTGTTTTTACTTCATACGATAGGAAATTTAAAATCCGTCAATGCTGGTGATCCATGGACAGATAAATATATTTTCCCGAATGGAATGCTTCCATCTGTAGCACAGTTGAGTAAAGCAATGGAAAAACTGTTTGTAATTGAAGACTTACACAACTTTGGCGCTGACTACGATAAAACCTTAATGGCCTGGTATAAAAACTTTATTGATAACTGGGACAGGATAAAAGATAAATACGGAGAAAGATTCTTTAGAATGTGGAAATACTTTTTACTATCCTCGGCCGGTTCCTTCAGAGCAAGAAAAAATCAACTTTGGCAGTTTGTCTTATCTAAAACCGGTGTGCCAGGAGGATATACAGCGGTGCGTTAATTTGAATTCTATTTAGAGGTTAAAAAATGAAAAACATAGAAGAAAGAAAAATATCATTCATCGGTGGAGGAAAAATTAGTGAAGTATTTATAAGTCGCCTTCTCGATGTAGAATTTGCTTCCAAAGAAAATTTAATGGTATCGGATGTTGATAAGAGTAGACTCGAATACTTAAAAGAAAAATTCTGTATACGCGTGACCGAAAATAACAATGAATCTGCTGAGTTTGGCGATATTGTATTTCTTGCAGTACCTCCAAAACAAATTAAAATTGTTTTATCGGAAAACTGTCGTGGGATTGTAAAAAAGCAACTAATCATTTCCCTTGCTGCTGCTATTCCTACCTGGTTGATTGAAAGTGTCTTATGTGAAAATTCTCCCGTCGTTCGGGTTATACCCAACACGCCGTCTCAAGTTGGCAAAGGTGTAAATCCCTACTGCTGTGGTAAATTCGTTAATGAAGAATTGAAACAAAATGTTCAAAAGATACTTTCCGTATTTGGTGACGCGATAGAAATTGATGAAGAACTGATGAATATTGCGACCGCAGTTACTGCAGTTGGACCAACATATTGGTTACCTGCAGTTAAATCATTATTGGAATTTACTGAACAAAAAGGGTTTGATAAAGAATTGGCTAACAAATTAGTTGTCGGAACAATGAAAGGTACAGCGGAATTAATACTACAGACAATGAAAGACCCTGATGAATTATTGGGCATGATAGGAACAAGAACGATTAACGAGGAAATCGAAAAACAAATTTTTTACGATGCTGTTAAAACCGCTTATGAAAAAATTCAACAGTGTGAAAAAAAACTCATCGAATAAACTTAAAAGGAGGAATGTTTCTATGGTTGTAAAAATATTAGGACCCGGCTGCAGTAAATGTAGAGCTCTCGAAGCGAAAGTTAGAGATGTGGTTATGAAAAACAATATTCAAGCCGAAGTTAAAAAAGTGGAAGATATAAATGAAATGATGAGTTACGGTATAATGATGACACCAGGACTTGTAGTGGATGAAAAAGTAGTAAGTTTTGGTATAGTTCCTAAAGAAGAACAAATTCTAAAATGGCTTAATGACAATTCACAATAATTAATCATTATACAGGTTGCTTGGTACTGTATGAAATATATAGTCTTGAAAATTTTGTTCCTAATCTTGTTTTATAATACGTCTTTTTCTCAATATAAAATTGACCAGCTTAGAAACGAAATAAGTGATATTAATATTTCCTTTCATCATTCAAAATTACCGGATCAGAATAAATATACCGACTTAGATAACTTGCTGAAATCTTCTTATACTGATGAATATTCTGGATTTGTAGCTTCTAAGTTAAAAACCGAATATGATCTTTTTTTGAGCTCGCTAAAGCATGTGGAAAATATTGATACTCTCAAAAAAATTTTCCTGGCTGTGAATAATAAGTTCAACTCGCTAAGTTATAATTATTTTTATCAGAAAGCGCTTAAAGCTTCTAAACAAAAAATTCTTGTTTTTTCTACCTCAATGTCTTGTGAATGCGCGCTGGATATGTGTTATCATCAAGAAGCTGAAATACAGAAATTCTGTAAAGAAAATAATTTCGATTATGCAATCATTGATACCTGGGAAGATTTTGAAATTCAGCAGAAATACAAAGTGGATTTCGTGCCGACAGTTATCATTCTCGATTCAGAGAATAAAGAGATACATCGTTTTACAAGAGAAGAAAATATCTATTCTGAACTAAACAGGTATTTATTGGAGAATTAAAAATGGAAACAAAATTTAGAACAATATCAGAAACATTAATACAATCGGTAGGATTAGAATATGAGCCAGTAGGAATTAAATTTTATGAAACTTATTCTCTAAATGGAATTCCAAAAGCGGAAGATCACAGAATTTGCCAATTGGTTATGCGTGCAAGAAAGGGTGAAAAATTAGTATTGACAAAAGATGGCATTTCTTGTCCGGCTGCCGCAGCGGCTTTGGGATTTAAACCACTACCCAAAAATTTACAAGACGGAACAATGCTGCAAGGTTATGGAATATTCAGAGATAAAGATGTGGCTGTGAAAGTAATGGAAGCTATGCCACGACTCGAGCAGAGTAAATACGAGGCTATCGAAGCAAAACCGTTGAAAGATTGGGAAGATAATCCAGATGTGATTGTAATTGAGGATGAAGTGGAAAAACTGATGTGGATTTCACTTGCATATCTGAATGAAGAAGGCGGGAGATTGAATATGAGCACAAGCATTCTCCAAGCCATATGCGTGGATGCTATAGTTCTTCCATTCAAGACTCAAAAGATAAATATGAGCTTCGGATGCTACGGATGCCGCGACGCTACCGATGCAAAATCAAGCGAGGCAATTCTCGGCCTGCCATCTGCAAAGCTTGATATGGTTTACGAAAATATAAAATATCTGAAATCAAAAGCGATTGACAGGTCTCGCGCAAAACAAATTTATCAGGCATTTGCAAAAAGAGTTGGAGAAAAAATATAATGCAACAAAAATTTTTAGTATGGTTGGTAGCGTTAATTATAGCTCTGTTTTTCTTTAAACCCATTGAGGCTCAGACATCTAAAAAGCAATATAATCTAAATGAACTTATTAATATTGCATTTGAAAATTATCCACAATTGAGAGCCAATGATAAAAATATACAGGCTGTATTGAAACAGCTTGATTACCTGGACAAAAATTACCAGCCGCAGTTATTTTTTGATTTGAACATTTCGAGATGGAAATACCTTCTTCCAAATAAACAAAAACTTCTGGGCAATTCACTAAATGACATTTATGCCGATTTCAGAATCAATCAGCTTATTTATGACTGGAATAAAAATACGCTGCAAAAAGAATATATTGATGAAACGGCTAACATTGATCGAAACTTTGGAAAAAAATTACGTCTAGCTATTTCTTATTCTATAGCAAAGAATTATCTCGAATTGCTTAAAGCTAAAAGAACAGTGCAGATTCAAGAAGAATCGATCGCACAGTTGAAAGAACATCTTAAAAATGCTGAGGCTCTCTACAGCATTGGCAAAGTTTCAAATCTTGATGTAATTAAAGCGAACGTGCAGATTGAAGTCGCACTTGATGAGCTGTCAAAAGCAAAAAATCTGCTTGATGTACAGAGAAATAATTTAAACGTACTCTGTGGGAACACATTGGCGGACTCTTTTGATGTAGTGGATAATGCCGATGAATGGTGGAATAAATATTCGGGTAAGATTTATGACTTAAACGAATTGAAAAACTTGTTAGGAAACATGCACCCCGATTTAGAAAATATTTGTACACAAAAAGAACTAAGAGCAAAAGAAATCCAATTATTTAACAAAGAATATTATCCAAATTTTTATGCATTTGGAATTACAAATGTTGAGGATAGTAAAATTCCAATGGGAAATTTTAATTGGAATATTGGAGTAACAATTTCTTATTCTCTCCCCTTCTTCCACGGTGCGAATTTTCAGGACAAGATCGAGCAGGCTCAAATTCGAATTGATGCATTGAATGAAAATGAATCTGCTATTTTTCAGCAACTTGAAACAAGTGTAAAAAATAATTTAATAAAGTTGGAAGATATTAAAAGCAGATTGAGCGGAACTCAAAAAATTGTTAAGCTTGCAGAAGAAAGCTTATCTACAGCTAATTTGAAATACAACATAGGCAAAGGAAGTAGTCTCGATGTACTGGATGCTGAAAAAATATTAACGACTGCTAAACTGAATTATAACCAGATTATAATTGATTTTTTATCAACGATTGCTGAACTGAATTACAACATTGGTAGAGATGAAATACCTTTTACCCAATAGAGGGCGGACTGAAATAACTGTGCAGGTATTTGCAGAATCGATCAGCATAAGTTAGACAAATCCGTTGAATCAGCATTCTGATTATTGTGATTTTTTAGATAAAAAATGGAAAGAAATCAATGAAAACAAAAATACTTATATCAATTGCTCTTTTGGCAATACTGATAACAGGATGCTCAAAGGAAGTAAAATCAGAAAAGCCGAAACCGAAAACTCCACTTGTAAAAGTTGAAGAAATAAAGTATAGACCGATTACAAAATCAGTTAAGCTAATTGGTACAGTGGAAGCGAAGGTGATGACGACTATTGTTGCTTCATCAGATGGTTTTATTGAAAAGCTAAATGTTCAAGAAAATCAATTCGTAAGAAAAGATAAAGTGCTGGCAATAATTGCTTCGCAGGAAAGAGCCTCGCTTATATCTCAAGCGAAAAATAAAATCGATGAGTTAACATCAAAACTCAAAAAAACTTCTATTAACAGTAATGAATACTCTCAATTGAATTCGCAACTTGAGCAAGCAAAGAGAGAATTAGAATATGCTGATAAATTATTTCTCGGTATTCCGGTAATTTCTCCGTTAAACGGTACTATTACTCAAAAATTTATCGAATTAGGAAGTGCAGTTTCTGCAAAGCAAAATCTTTTTACTATTGTGGACTTCAATTCGCTTATAATTAAATCTTCTGTCTCGGAGGATTTATTCTCTAAAATTAAACCGGGCGATAAGCGGAGAGTGAAATTTAATGCTATGCCTGAAAAAGAATTCGCAGCCAGGATTACGCTGAAGTATCAACAAATTGACGCTGCGACAAGAAATTTCCCCATTGAATTAAAACTCATCAATAACACAAATGAAATAACACCGGGAATGATGGCAGAGCTTGAACTAATCACTGATAAAAAGGATAAAGCCCTTATCGTTCCCAATGATGTTTTCATTGTAAATCAAGAAGGTGAGAAAATAGTTTATATTATAAAGGATACTCCTTCGGAAGGAACAACTGCCTATCAAAAGATTGTTACTACCGGGATATCGAATGAAAAATTTACAGAAGTAGTATCTGGCTTGAATGAAGGAGATAAAATTGTTGTGATGGGGCAAGAGGTTTTAAAAGATGGAATCAAGGTTATGGTACAGAAACAGAAAACGAAAAATGAAGGCGGGAAAAAGAAATGAGACTGTCAACTTCATCAATTAAAAGACCGGCAACCGTTATCGTTTTAATGATTGCAATTGTTGTGATTGGTATTCTTGGATATACACAACTCGCAACAAACCTTCTGCCAGATATCACTTATCCGATGATAAAAGTTTATGTTACGTGGCGAGGTGCTACCCCCGAAGAAATTGAAGATAATATTGCAACTGTAATCGAACGGAAAATTGCTACTGTTGACAACCTTGATTATATGGAATCACAATGCACAGAAGGTTTGTACGCTCTGCAAGTTTATTTTACTTACGATGCCGACCGTGATATAGCTTACCAGGATGTGCTCTCAAAACTTGGACTGGTAAGAAAAAATTTGCCAAAAGATGCCGAAGAGCCGCTTGTGTTCAAAGCTGATCCTTCTCAATTGCCCGTCATGGATTTGCTGATTACCTCTGACAAACTGGATTTAACAAAACTGCGGACTTACGTTGAGAATGAACTCCAGGACCAATTTACTTCCATTGAAGGAACTGCAGGAACAGAAATAACCGGTGGATTAAAAAGAGAAATACGAGTCCATATCGACCCTTTAAAACTGCAGGGTTATGGTTTGTCCGTTGATAAAATTGCACAACGTTTGAAAGACGAAAATCTTGAACTTCTCGGTGGAAGAGTAATATCTGATAGAAGAGATTATATTGTCAGAACTGTCGGTGAATTTACTAATATTAATGAAATAGAGAATCTTATTATTTCTAAAGGAAAGAACGAAGGATTAGTACTTCTTAAAGATGTTGCGGAGGTTAAAGATGGCTATGCAATTCAACGAATAAAAAATAAATTAAATAGTGTAGAAGGTGTAAAACTTTCCGTTTTCAAGCAGACCGGGGCTAATACTGTTGAAGTATCGGATTTAGTTACCGAAAAACTAAAAGAATTAAAAACAGTGATTCCTCCTTCAATAAGTCTTAATATAATTTATGACCAGGCAGAATATATACGTGCTGCAGTTGCCGGTGTTCGTGATGCGGCCTTGATCGCAGCTTTTCTTGTCGTTATCGTAACGGCATTTTTCTTGACGGGATGGAAAAGAGTTTTAATTGTTTCGCTTACACTTCCCGTTACACTTCTTGGAACTTTTTTCTTTATGCAGATCCTGAATTTTTCAATCAACATCTTTACACTCGGGGGATTGGTTGTGGCGATAACGGTTTTGCTTGATAATTGTATCGTTGTCCTTGAAAATATTACACGTATTCAAGAAGAAGAGCTTGCAGAACAACATCCCGTTCAAAAAGGTGCAGCACAAGTAAGTGGTGCTGTACTTACAGCAACTCTCACATTTATCGCTTTATTTCTTCCTTTCCTTTTAGTCTCAGGTTTGGTTTCTCTTTTGTTTAAGGAATTGATAATAACTGTTGCCATAACCATCACATTGTCATTAATTGTGGCATTAACCTTAACGCCAACACTAACTTCCCTTTTCTTTAAGGAAGGCAAGCCAGTTCATGTTAAAAAGGGAATTATTTCTAAACTTGCTGATGGATTAATAAAAATCATTATTAAACCATATAAACCATTGCTTCGATGGTCTCTGAAGTATCGATGGATTGTTGTTCTAATTACCCTTGCACTTTTTTTTGTTGGATTAATTTTCTTAAATAAAATCGGTTCTGAATTTTTACCGAAGGCAGATGACGGACAGATAACAGTCAAAATAAAAATGCCCACCGGTTCTCCGATGGAAGAAACACACAAAGTTATTTCGCAGCTCGAAAATTTTGTTAAAGAGCAGCCATACATCGATAAATATTCTTCTCTTTCTGGCGGGAAGATATGGGGATTAGTAACTTATGAAATTGCAAATGAAGGCGAGATTAATATCCAGCTTGTTAAACCTTCCCAAAGACCAATGACGACGGATGAATATGTCGAATGGCTTACACCGTTAGTTCAGCAAAATATAAAATTCCCTGGATTGAAGATGAAAGTATTTCACACGAAGCTGAAAGGAATAAAACAAACCGGTGAGTTCGATATAGAAGTAGAAGTAATTGCTCCACGCAGCGAGCCTATCGAAAATATTTATGAGCATGCAAATCGTGTTTCAAATATACTTAAGCAAGTTGATGGCCTAACAGGCATTGATGTTTCGATAGATATTACTAAACCGGAATATCAAATATTTGTTGATAGAACTAAAGCGATTGATCAAGGATTAAGTGTTAACCAGATAGCTTCCACAATTAAATCGAGCATTGACGGAGCCGTTCCAACGCAATTTAAAGAGGAAGGTTACTACTATCCTATAAGAATTGTGGTTGATGAAAATGATATTAAAAGTGTTAGTGATGTTGAAAATCTTTCAATTTATCCAAGCAATGGTAGCAAGATTAGATTAAACACAATTGCTAAAGTTGAACAGCGTTCGGGTCCACTGGAGATTGATAGAAAGGACCAGAATCGCGTGATCAAAGCAACAGCGAACGTTACGGGAAGAACTGTCGGCGAAGCTACAGCCGATATTCAAAAGCTACTTAGTGGTTGTAATTTGCCCCTTGGATATAAAATAAATTTTGGCGGCCAATCGCAAATGTTAAGAGAAAATTTCCAAACAATGGTAATTATTTTACTAATAGCGATGTTTTTTGCGTATGTGGTGCTTGTAATCAACTTCGAGGATTTTATTAAACCGTTCATTATTCTTATTCGAGTTCCACTCTCACTTATTGGAGTCTCCTATGCTCTTTATCTTACCAATCAGCCAATAGGCGTAACGGTGATGATTGGTTTTATCATCCTTGCTGGAATTGAAATTAATCAAGGTGTAATTCTTATTACATTTATAGATCAGCTTCGTGAACAAGGAATGAGTTTGATTGAAGCAATTCAAAAAGCAGCAGTTGTCCGTTTACGTCCAATTTTGATGACTGACATTGTTGGAATAATTGGTCTACTCCCGCTTGCGTTAAGTATAGGCGAAGGAACGGAATTATTGAAGCCAATGGCAATTGCTGTAATTGGAGGATTGATATTTGGTTTAGTACTGGTATTTCTCTTTCTCCCTGCCTTGTATTTGATTTTTGAAAGAAGAAAGAATTAATAATTAGCAACGCTGTTAAATAGAAATATTAAAGAAAAAAGGACTATAAGATGAAAACTCAAAAACTCTTATTTATTCTGTCTTTCTTCGCAATAAGCAGCTATTCTTTAACCCAAACAATCAACCGCAGCGAATTTGATGATGAAATTGCCCCTTGGCATAAGAAGGCAATAGTAACTTGTGGCATGCTGAAGAATATGGACACATTTGAGCATGAGAAATTCATTAAAAAACTTGATGAACTTGATGCTGAATTAAAAATTCTCGCTGAGAAATATTTGAATAATCCGCCGGCTGAATATGCAAAGGATCCATTGTGGAAAACTTATTTTGAAGATCTAATGGACAATACAAATGTTATTCGAGAAAGAGCAGAGAAGAAACAATATCGACTCGCACAAAAGTATTGTCCATATTATTGTATGACTTTTGGAAAGATGCACAGGAATAACGGCAGAACAGATTTAACTGACTTGATGTTTTCATGGAGAGCAGAAATAAAAAATGTAATGGATATGTATCTCGCTGGAAATGTTGAAGGGGCAAAAAATCATCTTGAAATTGTTGACGTGGTTTATCGGAAAGTAAAATCCTATCAGCAGAAAAAAAAACGATGCAAAGTTTAATGAACTTTTTGCTCCTGTAGAAGAATTAGTGCGCTTGTGGCAGGAAGGAATTAAAGATGATAATTTTGAAGAAGCCAAAAAAAACTTCAACAAATTTATGAGCGAGTTTAGTAAGCCGTATCTGGCAACTTTATAAGAACATAATTATGAGATTTTTTAATTGGTAAAAATATCAATTCAGTTTTGGCACAGAATATCAAGAAGAGAAATTACGTGGTTTACAGCTACTAATGTGGATAAGTGCACCGGCTGCGAGTTGTGTTATTATAAACTGCGGACGCTAAGTATTTAAGTATAACAAAACTACTTGTAAAGCGACTGAGGAAACAAATTACAATTGTATGGTTGACTGCTCAACTTGCTCTACGGCTTGTTCAATAGAAGCAATTACTTTTCCAGGTCGTGATATGATATGGAAATTTGAGAAAGAATATAAAAATATTTACGCAAGTAAGAAAAGAAGGAAAAGAAAAACGCGAGGAAAAAATTCTAAAAGAAAAGGCAAAAGCAAAAGCTGTATCAAGCAAAATTAACAACAAGAATAAAACTTGAATTCGCCGAACAATTTGGAGAAAAAGAATTGCACAAAATTCTTAAAACATTGGTTGCCGGTAATCCGTTTGATGTCGTAAATTTCCAAATACATGCCTCCTATTTGAGAAGTGCAGATGAGGGAGTCCCTTGTTGTTCTCCGTTTAAAATTGTTTCAGCGGGAAAGAGTGATAATTCGGAAATTGCCAGTGATGTATGAAATTTGTTTAAAATAAAGTGATAATTTAGTAAACTAAAAAATTGTAAATAAAATTTATGAAAGGAATAATCATGGAATGGTTGAAAAATCTTGAACAAGCAAAAGAAGAAGCGATAAAAACGCACAAACTAATTCTTCTTCAATTTGAAATGGATAATTGCGGCGGTTGTAAAAAAATGAACACGACGACATATCTCGATAAAAAAGTTCTTGAGGAGATGAATGAATGGTTTGTACCTCTGAAACTTGATTTGATTAAAGACAGAGAAGTTAGAAAGTTGCTCGGAGCTTACTGGACTCCGGCATTCTATTTCCTTGATCAAAATGGCAATTCTTATTTTCATTTTAATGGTTATCTGCCGGCGGAAGAATTCAGGGCGATGCTAAGAATAGGAATTGCTGAAACAATTATGCCACGTGGCAGATACGAGGATATAATAAAAATTATTGATAAAGATATTGATGAGTTAATAGATACATCACTTTATCCAAAACTTTTAATCGCCAGAGAAACAGCACGCTACATCAAAATAAAGGATAATTCATTACTTAGAAAGACATTAAAAGAGATACAGAGTACTCATCCATATTCAACAGAGGCCAAGATGTATTTCTGGGATGAATAATATTTTAGTAAACACTACACCTGTAAAGAACATTTAAATTCTTATTGGTATTACTATACAGGAGAAAGTAATATGCACCATTTATGCGGAAATGATACTTTTTAACTATGACTTCAATCATATCAAAAAATTATTTTTATTAAGTACTTGACAATAAAATTTAAAGATGTATTTTAGTAAGTGAGTGTTTACTTTTATGTAGAAAAATGGCAACAGAAAGATTAAATACAGAAACAAGACAAGCGCAGATAAAAAAAGCAGTACTTGATATCATTTCTACGGAAGGCATAGGAAAACTATCTACAAGAAACTTAGCTTCAAAAATAGGAGTTACCGAAGGCGCTATTTTCCGTCATTATTCTTCTAAAAAAGATATAATGTTATCAATACTTGAAGATGTAAAAAATGAGTTATTGGCAGCTCAAGAAGAAATAACCTATTCGGCCGATCTTAATGCAGAAGAAAAACTCTTCAAATTTCTTTGTAAGCATATTAAATATCTTGTCGAAAACAGAGGAATTACCATTCTTTTATTTTCCGAAGCTGCTCATATGAACGACTCGCAATTAAAGAGTGGCTTGCGAGATATTTTGCTTACACAAAAAGAATTTATAAGCAGAATTATTAAACAAGGTATGAATGAGGGACTCTGGGATAAATCGTTAAATATTGATAACGTTGCTACACTTTATATGGGAATACCAATTTCATTGAATATTGAAATGATTCTACAAAA
This sequence comes from Melioribacter sulfuriphilus, assembly GCF_052656625.1. Taxonomy (NCBI): domain Bacteria; kingdom Pseudomonadati; phylum Ignavibacteriota; class Ignavibacteria; order Ignavibacteriales; family Melioribacteraceae; genus Melioribacter; species Melioribacter sulfuriphilus. The sequence continues at coordinate 53,300 of NZ_JBQXXK010000005.1, forward strand.
AGTTGAACCAAAGAAAGAAAAATTTTGTGAAAAAATGATCTGCTTAATAAAAAGAGTATTAGAAAAAAAATAAAATTTTTTGTTATAATAAGTGAGTGAACGATTACTTATTAAAGGAAGCCTAAAATGAAAAATCAAAACATCAACATCGCTGCAGTTACCGATGATGGAGTTACTATAAGTCAACACTTTGGAAGAGCAAGATTTTATGAAGTGCTGTTTATCGAAAACGGTAAAGTCATTAAAAGAGAACGCCGGGAAAAACTTGACCATCATAATTTTGCGCGAGAAGCACATCATCACCGGGCTAATGAACTGCATGGTATGGATGAACATTCACATAATAAACACGTAAGTATGGCAGAAGCAATTAAAGATTGCCAGATTTTACTTGCACGCGGAATGAGAACCGGTGCTTACCAAAGCTTGATTCAATTAAATATAAGGCCAATTGTTACTGATATAAAAAATATTGATGAAGCAGTCCAGGCTGTTCTTAACAATACAATAATTGATCACACGGAAAAATTGCATTAGGAGGTTATTATGTTTCAATTACCAGAATGGAGCTTTGAATTTCATGGGCATCGATGCCCATTTATGCCAATTGGTTACAGAATGGGAACATTGGCTCTTGAAAAACTTGCTGTTGCAAAAAGTCTAAACCACGAAATGCATGTATTTTCTGAAATGGGTGTTGGCCATCCGCAAGGCTGTATGCAGGATGGAATTATGGCGGCAACTGGGGCAACTTTTGGAAAAGGTATGATTGAAAGATTGAACTACGGAAAAATTGCAGCAATTTTTTGGTACCCTGGTAAGAAAGATGCAGTAAGAATTTTTCTTAAAAACGAATTTCAGGATAAACTAGCACCTCACGAATTCTTTGAATATCGTAAACAAGGTATTGAGCCAACCGAAATTCCAGAGGAAATTAGAAAAGATATTATTGATATAGTCCTTAATGCTTCCAACGAAGAATTATTTGAAGTGACTATCTTAAAAGATTTTCACTATCAACCGGTTAAAGGTTCTTTCAATAAAGCTAAATGCGAAGTATGCGGTGAATATGTTTTTGAAAGGTACTTGCGTGTTAAAGATGGGAAGAAAGTATGTATCCCCTGTTCCGAAAGAACAAAGGAAGAAGTAATAATTCATTTACCAAATATTGGATAATAAAGTCATTACTAGGACCGAAATGAAGAAACTTTCCATTTGATTATAAAAGGCCGTTTCTCAAAAAAACTCGTTTGCAATTACTAAAGAAATCAAGAGAAAAAATATGTTATACCTGATTGTATCAATCTTAATATTTATTGTTTCCTTCGTCTTTGCTATGCTTGGCTTGGGTGGGGGTATGGTTTATGTACCTATCCTCAAATGGGCGGGATTTTCAATGAAGGAAGTAGCAATACCGCTTGGTTTATTATTAAATGGATTGAACACATTACTTGCACTAATACCGTACTCAAGAAAAAAATTAGTCGATTGGAAAGGCGGCGCAGCGATGGCAATTGCTGCGTTAATCTTTTCACCTATTGGGGCTTACACATCTCAGTTTGTTGCTGAAAAACCTCTGATGCTCCTATTCGCACTTGCAGTTATAGTGGCTGCAGTAAGAACTCTTTGGGCTTCAAATCAAAAAGAACCAGAAGAAGTAATGCCATTGAAAAAGCGTTCTTTAATTGGTAGCGGAGTTGGAGCTTTTGCCGGTTTTGCAGGTGGATTGCTCGGCATCGGTGGCGGATTTATAATCGCGCCAATATTGATGTGGATGGGATACAAAACTAAAGAAGCAGCAGCTACAACTGCATTTGTTGTTACATTCTCATCCTTCAGCGGATATTTAGGACACGCAGCCGAAGGAAAAATGAATTGGACTCTAACAATTCTAGTCGTGATTGCAGTGATTATTGCTTCACAACTTGGAGCAATGTTTATGTCAGGTAAAGCAAAACCAAAAATGGTCAAGCAAGTGTATGCTATTGTGCTTCTTGGAATAGCAATTAAACTGATTTTGGGTGTAATATGAAATTATTAGTCCATTTCATTACTAATTTAAAATCAGAGAGAAGATATAATTTATTTAAGCATATAAGATTACTCCATGCTACTCTCAATGATATAAGAATTTCAACATTGATAGTATATTTCATTTTTGGTCTATCACTATCGGCACAAAATACGGAACCAGAATTGCACGGTTACATTCAAACAAGATTCAGTACCAACTTTGATAATATGAATGATTTTATGATTCGTAGAGCAAAACTCTGGATTGATGGGAAAGCGCCCGAGCTGCAAAATGTAACTTATAAAGTTCAGGTAGTTTACCGTTCAGCTACTGATGAAAATTTATACCTACAGGATGCTTTTGTTGATATAAAATATAAAGTTGGATTTTTGAGGATTGGTAAGTTTGTTCCGAACTTTACTTTGCAAAGAATGCAATCCGATGCTTTTATTCCGGTATTAGAACGAGCAAATGTAATCAATAACTTAATCCATGGAGATAAAAGTTCAGCACGAGAAATTGGTCTTGAAGGTAATTTTGATTTGCTCAATTCAAATATGAAATTTAGTATCGGAATTTTTAATGGCAATCAGAAAACACCGGGCAGGAATATCAGCAATAAACTTCTTTACACCTCAAAAATTAGTTACAATATTTTTAACAATAAAGATGAACTTTTAACTATAGGGGCATCTTTTGCTTACAGATATTTAGATAATCAAATTTTAGCCAGGATATTTCCCCCACATGAATTTATAACTGGCAATGATTATCGTTATGGATTTCAATCAGAATTTAGGTTCAATAAATTTGAATTCCAGAGTGAACTTGTAAAAACAAATATTATCAATAAGAATGCTTGGGGATATTATGCCTATGCAGGATATTATCTATCAAAAAATTTTCAAATGCTGGCACAAATTGAAAAATATGATGATTTAATTCCCGAGACAAATAACAACGAATGGTATCTAATTGGTATGAATTATTACTTTACACAAAAAAATAAAATAATGGCTGATTTAAAAACTCAGTTTAATGAAGATGGTAATACATATTTTTTTCAAATACAGTATCAGATATTTTTTAATTAAATAAACGTTCATAAAAATAGGGAGTTATAATATGGTTAATCCAAAAGAATGGTTAGAATTTGGACAAAAGTTCCACGGACATAAATGTCCTGCAATGCCAATGGGGTTAAGAGTGGGCGCAGCAGCAATGAACAAGCTCGGAGTTGAAAGAGCCAAAGACGGACAGATACTCGCGTATGTTGATCTTGGCGAGGACCACTGTGCTACTTGTTACGCAGATGGTTTGCAGGTAATTATGGGAACTACTTTTGGAAAAGGCAACATCAAAAAAACACACAAAGGGAAATGGGCTGTTACAGTTGTAGACAAAGCAACTGGTAAAGCTGTACGTGTTACGCCTAAAGCAGAAGCAATGCTTGCAAACAAGCAGACTGACTTTTTCAAAGAGTACAGAGAAAAAGGAATTCCTGCGAGCCAGGTTCCTGATGAAGTTGTTGAACCTTTAATTCAAAAGGTTATGAATGCACCCGAAGAAATGTTGTTAAACATTTCCGAAGTGTTTGATTATAAACTCGAACCAAAGAAAGACAGCTTTAACGGATTCGTTTGCGAAGAGTGCGGCGAAATGACAGTCGAAGGATATGGAAGAATAAAAAACGGTAAACACGTTTGTATCGATTGTGCAGCAAAATAAAAGTTCATTAATAAACTGACAATAAACGGAGCGGCGTTGTGCCGCTCCACAATAATAAGCAATTCTAACGCTTCCTCACCAAAAAGTTCAAACATTTTGAGCAGAGGGACACAATTAAATTTTCCAATGAGTGATTTTTTTGATGTTTTAGGCACCGATTGGGAATAACCTGACTATCTTGGTTTTGCAGAAAGCAATGGTTTCACAAATTCAGTAGTTTCATTAGTAGTCTGCACAAAGTATTATTTTGTAAACGGCTGGTATGGGATGGCTGAAACCGTTTTCCATTTTGTACAGCTGGGTTGGTCCGGCTAATACCTCAGATTCAAAAACTGAATGGGGCTTTAGTATCGGAACTCGCTATGCAATTCCGCTAAGTGAAAATGTTGGGTTGGATTTATCTGCAAAGTATCAACACAATGTGGATAATTTGAGTTAATGGAATACTTATGTCAGTTTGATTCATAGGTTATAATTTTTTCAACAAACGGGTTGAACTTATCTGTCCACTATTACAATAAGAGTGAAATATATTACACATTCATTCACACAAACATGATTCTGAAACATCAGAAAAGAATTTGTTAATTATATAGCTCTAAACTTTTTTATAGCAAAAGCTAAAGTAATTGGCGAATTCATTTCCGGCAGTTTATCGCTCATTTCCGAAGTAATCCACAACTTAAGTATTGGTATTGAATAATCATTACCTACATTGCAATATGCTTGAGCAAAAAACCAAAATCTTTCAAATATACGTTTGGATTGAAACTAGCCGAGATTTTAGTGGCTATGTTAAATGCGAGTACACTTATCATAATCAGTTTTTTTAATAAAAGGAGCGATTGAAAGATTCTATAACCCACAACGAATAACCTGAAATATAATGCTGATTGTAACAGCAAAAGAATTAGCTGCAAACGTTATTGAAACGCTTTTACTTAAAAAAGGTTCGGAATGAAATTTAAATATCCATGCTGCTTATTTTCATTTACTTAGCGATGCAGTCTCTTCTCTTGCTGAAATTATCAGCGCAACATTTATAATCTTTTTCAAATTTTTATTGGATTGACCCACTTTTAACAATATTAATTTCTCTTTACATTCTTAAATAAACTTACGAAATAGTAAAAGAGACGGTTGATATAATTATGATTTCTATACCGGAAGGAATAGATTTAGATGAAATAAAAAATCTAATAGATGTTACTGAAAAGTAAAAAATATTCATCACGTTCATTTATGGAAATTGTATTATAACAATATTCATTTTGAGGCCGATATTGTAGTTACTAATATCTCTGTAAAAAAACCTCGGAGATACAAAAACAAATTAAACAAAAACTCCACAAAAAATATAAAATAAACCACACTAAACTTCAGTTTGAATATGTTAAACTTGGAGTTAAAAATATCCTCCAATAATTTTGAAGTTGACTTCGGTATACTTATATTTCGGTGTGTAACGAAGTATATTTTTATGAAAAGCTCACCAAATTTATTTAAAGTATTATCAGATAACAACAGGCTGCGAATAATAAAAATGCTCCAAATACGCCCATTATGTGGTTGTGAAATAATGAGTATTCTCAACTTAGCAGCATCAACAGTTTCACAACATTTGAGTTTGTTAAAAAAGACGGGCTTTATTATTGAGAAAAAAGAAGGGAGATGGACTAAATATTATATAAATAGCAGTGCGTCTGATGAGCGTATATTAGCAATTCTAACGACATTTGATTTTTGGATAGGTGATTTAAAGAGTGTTGAAAAAGACCGTGTGAAAGTAAGATCTATTAACAAATATGCTTTGTCCTGTAAAAAATAGTTCGTTTAATACCGAAGTATAATTCTTAATATAAAATGGAAATAAAATTAATTAATCACCAACGGAATTGTCAGCAAAAATTGAATCTGAGCCTGGTGAGAGTCAGATTCGAGAAACGGCTATCATCTTTGAGAATGAGGCTCATTAAAAGATGCCGTAATTGTTCGAATTACATATCGACTATGGCAAGTATGTTGGCATAGGAGTTGTAAACTTATTGGGCAACGGTACTTGCATTCATTCTGCATGTCAGAAGATTAGTCGGGACTGAAATAATAAAGCAAATTAAACGGACAACTGTCAAGAATACAACTGCAAATTCAATAACTATTTTACAAGGAGAAAAGTAAATTATGCTATCGGTAAAAGTTCTCGGTCCTGGCTGCTCGAAATGCCGGACGCTTGAAGCAAAAGTAAAAGATATAATAGCTAAGAATAATATTGAGGCAATTGTTACAAAAGTTGAAGATATTAATGAAATGATGAACTATGGAATAATGATGACTCCAGGATTGGTTATTAATGAAGAGGTAAAAAGCTTTGGTATTATTCCAAAAGATGAACAAATTTTAAAATGGTTGAACGGAGATTAAAATGAAGAAAGTACTATCATTAATATTGCTAATAACATTCATTACTACTCAGAGCTTTAACGCTCAATCAAAAAATTATAAAACAAATACATCAGACATTAAAAAAGAAAAAGTTACATTCATTGAATTGGGATCGGTCAATTGTGTGCCATGCAGAATGATGCAACCAGTTATGAAGGCTGTTGAAAAGAAATATGGCGACCAGATTAAGGTTGTTTTTTATGATGTGTGGACTCCGCAGCAGAAAAAATATGCTCAGATATATGGAATAAAATTAATACCTACCCAGATTTTTCTGGATGAAAATGGAAAAGAGTTTCATCGCCACGAAGGCTTTTATCCTGAAGCTGAGATTGACAAGATATTACAGAGCAAAGGATTGAAACCAAAAGGTTAAACATGACTACCATTGCTGGAGTGTTTGAGCCTAAGCAGTCTTGAAATATTAGAGATTACTACACCTGCAATAACAATATTAAATAAAAAAAGGGAAATAATGTTAGATAGTTTATTCGCAGCACTTTATGAAGCGATGATGGGGACAGCCTGGATTGCGGTACTTGCATCCCTTGGATGGGGAGTTCTCAGCATCCTGCTATCGCCCTGTCATCTTTCAAGTATTCCACTGATAGTTGGCTTTATAAGTTCTCAAGGGAAAATGACCGTAGGAAGAACGTTTAATATTTCACTTGTTTTCTCGTTGGGAATTTTAATAACTATAGCTTTGATTGGGTTTATTACCGCATCCCTTGGTAGATTAATGGGGGATCTCGGTACATTCGGAAACTATTTTGTTGCCGTTATCTTCTTTTTTGTTGGATTATACCTTCTTGATATAATAAAGTTAGACTGGAACAATTCTGTTATTAAACAAACAAAAACGAGAGGATTAGTTGCAGCGTTGATACTTGGTTTACTTTTCGGGTTGGCACTCGGTCCTTGTACATTTGCTTATATGGCACCTGTGCTCGGTGTTGTTTTTCAAACAGCACAAACGAATTTCATCTTTTCAATTTTACTCCTCCTTGCTTTTGGAATTGGACACTGTTCTGTAATAGTTGGAGCTGGAACTTTTACCGGAAAGGTTCAACAATATCTTAATTGGTCAGAAGGCACAAAAACAATTTTATGGACAAAAAGAATGTGCGGTGTTCTTGTAATACTTGGCGGTATTTACTTAATAACTAATGTTAGCTGAGATATAGGCTTCACAGGCAATAAAAAAATTTTGACTTGGACTCTTTGGCTGAAGGCATTATTACTTTTAACAAAAAATTTATGGTACTCTATTTTGATAAAACAACTGAAAAGATTACCGGCTCTGAAAAGTAGAAAGTTACTGACAAATGCAGCACGAACATTTTAGAATTCGAATACTACTTAGCAGAGTATCCTATTTCAAATGTTCTTCAGAATAGCAAAATATTTATAACATTAGCACATCAATTCAAAGCAACTTGCCTAATACTTTTAGATATGTCTGAATACCTCAACAAGGAGATGTGAAAAAAAGCTTACCAGATGGCTTAATAATTTCTTTTCTGAAAAATTACTATTCTAAATATGATTGATAGTTTATTGGAAAACGACAGGTTATTTATAGGTAGGAATGGGACTGTGTAAGAAACGAAAATTTATAGTCAGTACAGAAAAGCGAAAAGAAAAATGTTGGACGATTGTTTACTGACGATCCCCCAAAATATCTACAATTAAACACGGATAAATACCTTATTGAATCGAACAGTTTTTAATTTTGCTTTTTTATCTATAATATCTACAGAATTTCTTGTATCGGTAAAAGAATCAGAATTAATTATAATTTGCTCCTTGAATTCGTAAATAAGATACTGCTAAGAGGGAGATTATCTCTTCCTCGTCGTATACCGTTATTCTTGTCTCCACTTAATTAAGAGCTATTTATTTTGCAATATTTTCCAATAGATGCAATTCTATCTGTAACAGAAATTGCTGCTTTGTTTGTGTAGATTGGTTCTGGACTCCTTCCATCCCGTATTCTTTAATTAATAAAAAGATTAGTGCAATAATAAAATACACTTATTCAAACTTTGCATTTATGCAATGTTCTTTAAAATAATTCTTTGAAAAACAACTAAAAATCCAGGTGGATTTTTGGCATATAAATTGGCTATTAAGTTTGCAAATAAAGGTGATGCGTAAAATGTTTTTTGATCCGGCATGTGTACCCTGTATTATTAAACAAGCATATAACACTGCTAAGCTATTTACAAATGGGAATAAAGATTTACAACTTAAAATTATCAAAGAGGTATGCTCAGCAGCTTTAGAAATTGATGACGACTATAGTGCGCCCAAGTTTTCAAAAAAATGCAGTCAATAGTAGAAAAGTATTATGGCAAAGAAAATCCTTATGATAAAATAAAGGAAAATAATTTAAAGAAAGCCGAAAAGTATTACATGTTTTTAAAGATGATGGTTGAAGGGTCTAACGATAAACTCAATACAGCGATGCGTGCCGCTATAATTGGCAACATAATTGATCTTGCTGCAAATCCCGATTTCGATATTGAATATGAAATCAACCGAATTGCTTCCAATAATATAGATTTATCTGCTTTAAATAAATTCAGAGAAGATTACCTAAAAGCAGATATTATTCTTTATATCGGTGATAATTACGAAGAAGCATTATTTGATAAATTTTTAATAAACGTGCTGCTTCCCAAAAAGGTTGTTTTTGCAACACGCTCAAAGCCTGTTTTAAATGATATAACATTTGACGATGCATTACATTTGGGAATTGATAAACTCTGTAAAGTAATTGAAAGTGGTAGCACTATTGCGGGTACCGACTTGAGTGAATGCACACCAGAATTTTTAGAAATTTACAATAAAGCCGATATAGTATTGCAAAAGGGCAGGGTAATTACGAATCATTACTTAACGAGACTCGACCTATTTATTTTCTTTTCAAAGTTAAATGCGATGTAATTGCAAAAAGAAGTGGATATAATAAAGGAATGGAAGTTCTGCTTTATAATCAAACAAATAAATTGTTTTAATATGAAATCAATTAGTTATAATAAACTGTTGTCAGTTTTTCTCTGGCTTGTTGCTTTACATTCGTTGCTCGTAGGAATTGGATTAATAATTATGCCCGGTTCGCTTGTGGAGTTTATGGGATATACAAGTTGCAATGAAAGATTTTTTCGTGCGCAGGGTGGTGTTTTTCATATTGCAATAGCTGTAGGTTATGCATTATCTGCATATAATCCCAAACGTTTTGAATGCTTAATTATCTTTTCAATTATTGTAAAATTTATTGCTACCGTATTTCTATTAAGCTATTGGATATTTGTAACGTCTCTTGCATTAATAATAATATCTGGTGTGTCTGATTTCTTAATGGGAATAATTATTCTGTTTCTTTTCGATAAAACGAAGAATAGAGAAGAAATGAGTGATGAATAACAATCATTCAATCGTAATTACCGGCGCAAGTGGATTTATCGGTCGTACTCTTCTCGAAAGTATGAAAGATGAATTTACGATTTATGCTATTGCGAGAAGGTCGAGAAAGGAAGCGAATATCCCTTATCATAAAAATATAAACTGGATCCAATGCGACATTGCAGATAATCAGACGCTCAATGAAGTAACAAGATTTATAAATGAACGAGGTGGTGCGGATTTTGTAATACACCTTGCAGCGTTTTACGATTTCACTTACAAAGACAATATAGAATATCAGCGCACAAATATAGACGGCACGAAAAATACCTTAGAATTTGCAAGAGCCATCAACGTTAAAAGATTTTTATTTGCGAGTTCCCTTGCAGCATGCAACTTCCCGAAGGAAGGCGAGGCGGTAAATGAAAACTCCACGCCCGATGCAGATTTCGCTTATGCTCGAAGCAAAAAAATTGGCGAAAGCTTAGTAAAAACCTACTCAAATTACTTCCCATGTTCGGTTATAAGATTTGCTGCTGTTTACAGCGATTGGTGTGAGTATGCCCCCCTTTATAAATTTATTTCTAGATGGCTTTCTCGTAAAATTGATTCGAGAATGCTTGCTGGCAAGGGTGAATCTGCAATACCTTATATACACGTTCAGGATATTGTTTCTTTAATTAAAACAATAATAAAGAAGAGTAATGATTTGGGAAGATTCGAAATTTTTAACGCTAGCCCTGATGGTTCAAGTTCACACAAAGAATTGTATGAAATAACAACGTCTTATTTTTACGGTAAGACATTTAAACCTATTTACATTCCCAAACTCTTAGCTTACCCCGGCTTAGCATTCATAAAGTTGCTCAGGCATTTACATTTATTTTGTGAAGAACCGTTTGAAAAATTCTGGATGATAAAATACATCGACAAAAAATTGAACGTGGATGCAAGCTATACTCGTGAAAGACTCGGCTGGGAGCCGGCAAAAAGATATCATATAGCAAGGCGACTTTTGTTTCTGTTAGAAAAATTAAAAAGTCACCCGGATGAATGGCGATTGAAAAACGAAGTGGCAATGCATCGCGTTGCAAGAAGAATAAATCTGATCATTTACAAAACCCTATCCGAAATGAAGGAGGCGATACTGCAAATAATAATCTCGAAAATTAAAGCCCCTGAAAATCGATTAAAGTTTGAGCGTTACAATCAGTTGGACCCGGATGATTTCCAATGCTATATAAGCACACTTTACCATTTGCTTATGGCTACAGTACGAAGCGGCGATAGAAGTTTGATGATTCAATATATCGACGAAATTGCATTAAAAAGATTCGCTGAAGGATTCGAGCCCGCTGAAATCTGCGAAACACTATCAATTTTCAAAAAAGTTATTGTTAATGAATTGAATACAAAAAAAGAGTTGAAAAAAATTGGACAGGACATTTATGATCATATTGGTCTTACGCTTCAATTGGCGGAAGATGAAGTTGAAGATTTATATGACAGGCTTATTCAAAAAATGCCGACAGATAAAATTTCTGATGTGGCCTTACTACCCGATTGCAAAGAATTACAGAAATTGATTAGACAGTTAAGTGCTTTTTATCAAATTGCGCCCGATAATGTTAAACAAAACGAACATATTAACTCATAAATAATTAAAAAAAGGAAATCAATTCCAGAGGAGAAAATGATGCAGTACGATGTTGTAATAGTTGGAGGAGGACCTGCCGGTGTTACGTGTGCACTATCGGCAAAAAATACTTATCCAGCTAAATTACCGGGTGCTTCGGAAATTACTGTTAAATTAATTTTTTCGACTTACTCCCACACTTTAATGGGTGCACAAATTATGGGAGGCGACTCGGTTGGCGAGATGATTAACATAATTTCCGTTATGATATTAAATAAAATGACAGATATCGATATTAATAATTTACAGATAGGCACGCATCCTTTGTTAACGGCATCGCCTATTGCCTACCCTATTATTAACGCAACTGCAGATGCAATTAAGAAATGGTATAAATAATTATATGCATAATTAGGGGAGCTAAAATGACAGAGCAAGAAAAATTAAAAGCATTTGAAGAAGAACAAAAAAGAATTAATGAAAACATATCAAAAATAAAACATCGTATTGCTGTTTTCAGCGGTAAAGGTGGTGTTGGTAAAACAACAGTTAGCGTTAACATCGCTTACTCTTTACAGCTTGACGGGTTTTCAACCGGAATTCTCGATGCTGATATTACAGGTCCTAATGTCGCAAAAATGCTTGGCGTTGACAGTGAACTTATTGTTCTGGATTCAAAAATGATTCCTTTCGAAAAATACGGTACAAAAATGATTTCTATAGCATCCTTGATACGAAATGGACAGCCAGTTATCTGGCGTGGACCGATGAGATCAAAAGTAATAAATCAATTTCTTGCCGATGTTGAATGGGGTGAACTTGATTATTTAATAGCAGACCTTCCTCCGGGAACTGGTGATGAAATTTTGACTATTGCACAAGAAATGAAACCTGACTGTGCTGTTATTGTTACTACCCCTCAGGAAGTTTCTGTTATTGATGCAGAGCGAGCTATTAATATGGCTAAGGAACTTGAAATTCCATTTATAGGAGTAGTTGAAAATATGGCCGGCTTTGTTTGCCCTCATTGCAATGCGGTAATTGAAATCTTTGGAACTGGCGGCGGAGAAAAATTAGCGAATAAATATGAACTACCATTCCTTGGTTCAATTCCAATTAATATTGACGCGCGTATTCTTGGTGATAAAGGCAAACCTATTGTTCTTGAAAAACCAAAATGCGAAGTAACAAATGCCTTTAAATCAATTGTAAATCTGATTGAAGAACATTATAAAAAAGAAACAAAAATAAATTGACCATTTGCTGAAGGGGAAATAAGTAAGTATGAGTGAACTGGAAAAAGTAATCGTTAGCATGGACTTCTGGTTTTGGGGAACAGGCCAGCACAAAATCGATGCTGAATCATTTTTTAAAAAAGATGACTCAGTACTCTTGGATGTAAGGGCAGAAGAGGAAACAGCAACAATTAAACTAAAATTAAAACACCATTTTCAGGTAATAGAAATACCTTTTCATGAACTCCCGTCAAGATTAGGTGAATTGCCTAAGGATAAATTTATCGGCGTATTTTGTTCAAGCGGCGTCAGAAGCGCTATCGCATTTGCTTATCTTAAAAGTAAGGGCATTGAAAATGTTAAAATGCTCGACGGAGGATATACCCAGCTTATAGAGACTTTAATGCCGGGGAAGATCTTTAAGCATGTCTATAAGGAGAGATAAAAATGAATGTAATTTTGTTAACGCTAATCATTTTATTAATATCTGTTTTTATGACTATGACAGGACATGGTGGAGGTAATTTTTTTGTAATTACACTTATCCTATCGGGTACAGAAACGCATATAGCAGCAAGCACCGGACAGTTTATATTATTTACAGCAGCATTTTTTGCAATGCTTGTTTTCGGAAAGAAAAAGTTTGTTGAATGGAAGTTGGTCGTTTTTGTAGGAGTGCTTATAGGTGTTTCAGCCTTTATTGGAGGTTTCTTTTCAGATTATGTGGACGGAAGAATACTTAAATTGATCCTTTCAGCGTTCTTATTTCTAATAGCAGTTTTAATGTTGGTGCCAATTAACAAAGAGGTAGACCAAGTATTAAAAACTGGATGGATGTATTGGAATATTAAATCTTTTGACGAATCGGTTATCTATCCGCTTAATTTAATTTTAATTGTACCCGCTATATTTATATTTGGATTAGTAGCCGGTATGGTCGGCATTTCAGGTGGTTCATTCATTGTCCCTCTGCTTGTACTTTCATGTAACGTGCCAATGAAGAATGCCGTAGCCACTGCAAGTACATTAATATCAATATCGGCATTAACCGGATTTTTAGGGCATGCAGTCAAAGGTCATTTTGATTACCGTTTAGCAATTCCTCTTGCAATAGGCGGAGTTATAGGTGGTGTTCTTGGCGGTAGTATTGCCTTAAAAACTAAACCAAAAATGTTGAAGACTCTATTTGCATTTACAACATTTATTGCAGCAGTAATTATGGCGCACAATGTTTTTTAAAGTGAGAACACAGTAGTTTAAAAATTGGAACATGTATGAATAATAAAATAATTCTGTTTTTTTTCTTTTGCAGTGTTTTTCTTTTTGCTCAATCTCATAAGGACATGATTGAAGGCCCGTTTTCAAATCCCCAGGAAGTAACCGAACAATGTTTAACGTGTCATGAATCTTCTGCAAAAGAAATTATGAAAACAAGCCATTGGACGTGGCTTGACGAAAAGTTTGTCGATGCAAACAACGACACATTGCAAATGGGAAAACGTAACTTTATAAATAACTTTTGCATAGCATTACCTTCAAATTATCCGCGCTGCACGAGTTGTCATATTGGTTATGGCTGGAAAGATTCAAATTACGATTTCAATAACGAAAAAAATGTTGACTGCCTTGTGTGTCATGATTTATCGGGTACTTACAAAAAAACACCGACCGGAGCGGGGATGCCCGATCCAAAGGTTGATTTGTTGGTCTCTGCTCAAAGTGTAGGCAAACCAACTCGCAAAAACTGCGGAACCTGCCACTTCGACGGCGGAGGTGGAACCGGAGTTAAGCACGGCGACTTGGACGACAGTTTATATGAGCCGGCACCAGAAACTGATGTTCATATGGGTAAACTTGATTTTCAATGCCACGAATGTCATTCATCGACCGGGCATGTGATTAAAGGCGCAAGCCACGGTTCAATGGCGGCTGGTCAAAATCATATTTATTGTACCGATTGCCACGAAGGCGCAATTCATAAATACAAACTAATTGATAGACATTCAAATTCCGTTGCGTGTAAAACTTGCCATATTCCTGTATTCGCAAAAGTAAGGCCAACTAAAGTTTGGTGGGATTGGTCAAAAGCTGGCGAGGATAAAACCCAACCAAAAGACGAATTTGGTGAAGAGACTTATAATAAAATGAAAGGCGAATTCCGGTGGGCAAAAAATGTTATACCTACTTATAAATGGTATAACGGAAGCGCTTCGTATTATAAGATTGGGGACAAAATTGAATCCGGGAAAATCTTAGCATTAAATAAACCTAATGGAAATATAAAAGACCCTAAAGCTAAAATTGCACCATTCAAGGTTATGCGCGGCAAGCAAATTTACGATCCTCAAAACAAGTATTTGATTGTTCCAAAACTTTATGGTGAAGATGGCTATTGGAAAACTTATGATTGGAATAAAGCAGCAAAAATCGGGATGAAAGAAGTTAATCTCGATTACTCAGGCAACTATGATTTTATTGAGACCGAAATGTATTGGCCGATTAATCACATGGTTGCGCCAAAAGAAGAAGCCTTAAAGTGCAAAGACTGCCATAGCACAAACGGACGTTTGGATTGGAAAGAACTTGGATACAAAGGCGATCCGAGAAAAATTAAAGGAAGAAAGCTTGACGAAAGTAAATAACATAAAATAGAAATTAAGGATGAGATAGCTGTTGGACAGCAAGTGAAAATAGGAATAATAATTTGCGACAGATATAAAAATTGTACTGGCGGAAAATGCTTAAGATCTATTAAAGAAAGAGCAGGAGCCTTCCAGGTATATAAAGATAGAGATGTAGAACTTGTCAGTTACACAACCTGCGGCGGCTGCCCCGGCGAAAATATAGAGTATGCATCGGAGGAAATGAAAAAGAACGACGCTGAAATTATTCACTTTGCAACGGGAATGGTTGTCGGCTACCCTTTGTGCCCTTATGTAGGATACATTAAGAAGTCTATTGAAATCAAATACGGTTTGAAAGTTGTTGTTGGAACATATCCTGTACCCGAAAAATATTATCGCGTTCACACTAAACTGAATACTTGTAATACACGTGAGTGGGGAGAATTTACCAAACCGACATTAAAAGAAAAGGAATTAAGATTAGCTTACGGTTAGTTGCAAAGGAACAATTCAAAGGATTAAAAATGATAGTTTTCGGTCCAATACCGTCGCGAAGATTAGGAAGATCATTGGGAATAAATAACATACCGCCAAAAGTTTGCAGTTATTCATGTATTTACTGCCAGCTTGGCTCTACTAATACAATGTCGATTTCGAGAAAAGAGTATTATTCAACAAACCATATTTATGACGAAGCTGCAGAAAGAATAACTCAACTTCAAAAAGCAGGTGAGCAAATTGATTACTTAACTTTTGTGCCTGACGGCGAACCTACACTCGATATTAACCTTGGAAAAACTGTCGACAGGTTAAAATCATTCGGGATTAAAATAGCGGTCATTACTAATTCATCTTTAATGAATGATGAAGAAGTAAGAAGAGATTTGATGAAAGCAGATTGGGTTTCGGTTAAAATCGATTCTGGTTATGAAAATATCTGGCGTAAAGTTAACAGACCACACGGATTGCTTGACCTCCATGAAATACTTCATGGAATAGAACTGTTTGCGTATACCTACAAAGGAGTTCTGGTAACCGAAACTATGCTTGTAAAAGGTGTTAACGATAGTATTGAATCTCTGAGTAAAACTGCACAAATAATAAGCGAAATAAACCCGCATAAATCTTATATATTGGTTCCTACGCGTCCGCCCGCCGAGAAATTGGTAAATATTCCGACTGAAGAAAGTTTAAATGCAGCATATCAAATTTTCAGCTGTCTATTGAATAATGTTGAGTTAATAGTTCACAACGAAGGAACGGACTTTAGTTATTCTTCCGATGCTGAAAAAGAATTGATGAATATTCTTGCGGTTCATCCAATGCGTAAGGATGCAGTTGAAAAATTTCTATCTAAAGCAAATTCTAATTGGGAAATGATCAACAGCATGCTCAGAAATAACTTGATTAAGTTCGTTGAATACAACAATGATTTATATTACATAAAAAATATTCACTCACGAGAGATGAATGAGAAATAATTGTTTTGATATTGTATTGGGATCAACAGGCAGAACGCTATACGTTAAACTCGGTAGCATTTCGAAAGGATTGAAAGCTAATATTTATTCAAAACTTGATTATATGAATCTGGGTGGCAGCGTTAAGGATCGAATTGCAAGATACATGATCGAAAAAGCTGAACGCGAAATTAAACTAAAACCGGGCGATGTGATTCTTGATAATTTTTATGGCAACACCGCTAACGCTCTATCTATTGATTGCCGTAAAAAAGGATACAAGATTAAAATAGTGATTCGTGACACTGCGAGCACAGAAAAAATAAAAATGCTTGGAGTGCTCGGAGTTGATGTAATTAAGGTAGATGCGTCGCTTCTACCTGAACATCCAGAGTCGTGCTATCAATATGCGTATAATCTTGTAAAGGATGATTTTTCACTTTCCTGCTTCGATCAGCATAACAATCTTGACAACAGCGCGCACTTTGTAACAACGGGACCTGAAATTTGGAAACAGATGAACGGAAAAATTGATTATTTAATCGACGAAATTGGAACAGGCGGAACAATTATTAGTGACGGTAAATATTTGAAAGAAAAAAATTCCAATATAAGAGTATGCGGCATCAATACGGTAGGCTCCATCTTTTATAAATACTTTAAAGGAAAGAAATTAATAAAACCCTCACGTTCTCTGATTGAAGGAATTGGCGATGAACCTTTGATAAAAACTACACAACTCGACTTGCTTGACGATATGTATCAGATTGAAAGTAAAATCGCAATTGAGTGGACAAAAAACTTGCACTCGAAGAAGGAATTATTGCAGGCGGCTCGAGCGGACGCTAACATTTTGGGAGCAGTTAAATTGGCAAATGAAATTAATTAAAAAGCTGGCATCATAACATTAATTTATGATTCGGATTATAAATATTTTCAACAATGTATAACGATGAATGGCTAACTGAACATCATTTGATCTAATAATATTAACAAACAAAAACATAGGAGGAATTTATGCCCGGATTTGATCATACTGGTCCAATGGGACGAGGTCCTTTAACAGGTAGAAGAAGAGGACGCTGTTTTGATACGCAAACAACGCAGACTGAAAAAACTGCAGCACAGTCTTCTGAAAACAAAGAAGAGGTTTATGGATTAGGCCGTGGTGGCAGACCTCGTGGTGGAGCAGGAAATCGTTTCCGAAGCGGTTGCGGTAAAGGTGGCGGAAGAGGTCGTGGTAGAAGATTCGTGAATAGATAATGATCTTTTCTCCTGTCGGACATCGCGTGTATTTTTATATCCTTGGAATGCCATCTCACGCAAAGACGCAAAGGTTAAATAAATGAAAATAGCCGTAGCATTAGAGAAACCTGAAAAGACATCACAACTTTCCGAGGTTTTCGGAAGAAGTAATTTCTTCTTGATTTTTAATACCGAGGGTGAATCGGAAAAAATTATTAATAATCCTTATGCAAAGGAACTGGGCGGTGCCGGTATCCAAGCTGCTCGAACATTAATTGAAAACAACATTAATATTGTAATTACAAGAAATATTGGTACTAATCCTTTTCGGTTTCTCGCTTCGGCAGGTATAAAAGTTTATCTGTGTCAAGAAGGAACGGCTGCAGATGCCATCCAACTTTACAACGAGGGTAAATTAACTGCTGCTGTATCTATTGATTACTGTTATACTCGGGGTAAAAAAAGAAAAAGGTATGGCAAAAATTGTCATGGTAATAAATTATTTAAAAACAAAAGGGGAGATTTATGAATCAAAGAATAGCAATAGCAATTGAAGAATACGGTGCTAAGGAAAGGGTAGCCGAACATTTTGGAAGATGCACAAAATTCAATATTTGCGAACTTGACGAACAAAAGAAGGTCGTTAAAACAGAAACTTTTTTTAATCCCCTGGCCGGTGAACACGGCGGCTCATGCCAGTTGCCGGGCTATGTCAAGCAATTCAATGTAAGCACGATTATTGCTGGCGGAATGGGACAAAAAGCAGTTTCTAATTTTTTATCGTTCGGCATTGATGTTATTACAGCGCCCGGACTTCTCTATGAAGAAGCCTTGGAACTCTTTACTCAAGGAAAGTTGCATGGTTACGAAGCATGCAAACACGGACACAAGCATGATAATGAGCACTTTAATTAATTAAAAAAACAATGATAATATCAATTGCATCCGGCAAAGGAGGAACCGGCAAGACAACAATTGCAGCAAGTCTTGCCTCAGTAATTCCGGAAAGTGTTTATTTAGATTGCGACGTTGAAGAGCCGAACGGACATCTTCTTCTTAAACCAGAATTTTTAACAGAAGAAAGCGCTGAAAAATTACTTCCTTTAATAGACCAAGATAAATGTACGTTTTGTGGTAATTGCATAGATGTTTGCGAATTTAACGCTTTGATTAATCTGAAATTTGAGATTGTATTGTTCGAAGAGCTGTGTCATAGCTGCGGCGCATGTAAATATTTCTGTCCATTAAAAGTAATTACCGAAAGAGAAAAAGAGATTGGAATTGTTAGAACAGGAATTACAAAAGATAAAGTGCTTTTTGTAGACGGGTTATTAAAAATTGGAGAGGCAACAGCGGCGCCTTTAATTAAGGAAGTAAAGAAAAAAATTATTAAAGAGAAAGTAAACATAATCGATTCACCGCCAGGCACTTCATGTTCTATGGTTGAAGCAGTTAAAGGTTCAGATTATTGTTTGCTCGTTACAGAATCAACACCTTTCGGATTGAACGATTTGAAACTTGCCATCGAAGTGCTGAAATCGATTGATATCCCTTTCGGGGTTGTAATCAATAAATATAATTCCTCTTTCGAAGAAATGGAAAACTATTTGAATGTCAACAATATCGAAGTATTGCTTAAAATCTCTTTTGATAGAAGATATGCCGAAGCTTATTCAGAAGCGATACTTCCAGTAAAAAAATATCCGGAATTGAAAGAAGGTTTTATTCGGCTGCATAAAAAGATTATGGAGGAATTAGAGAAAGTAAATGCATGATAAACCTTACAAACAGATTGTAATTCTCAGCGGAAAAGGTGGAACAGGCAAGACAACGTTGTCTGCCGCCTTTGCGAGCTTGATAAATAATAAAGTTATTATCGATTGCGATGTTGATGCAGCAAATCTTCATCTCGTATTAAAACCAAAGATAGTAAACAGATATGAATTTTACGGAGGCAAGAAAGCAACTATTGATAGAAGCAAATGCAAAGAGTGCGGGCTATGTGAAGCTGTCTGCAGATTCAGTACAATAAGTAATTATGTGGTAGATCAAATAAGGTGTGAAGGATGCGGATTCTGTTATCGAATATGTCCTTATGATGCAATAAAATTTAATCCTTCAAAATCAGGTTCATTCTTTGAATGTGAAATAAAAGATAAATCGAAATTTTATTATGCAAAACTTTACCCGGGCGAGGGAAATTCGGGTAAACTTGTAAGTGAAATCAAAAAGAAAGCTCTGGAAAATATTTCTTCAGAGATAGAATGGGTTATAGTTGATGGACCTCCTGGGATCGGTTGCCCGGTTAATGCAAGCTTAGCAGCTGTGGATTATGCTGTAATTGTAACGGAACCAACAGTCTCAGGAATTCACGATTTAAAAAGGCTTGTTGAATTATTAAGCACATTTAAAATTCATTCGGGAATTGTGATCAACAAATATGATTTAAATTTAGAGATTACCACCGAAATATTTAAATATGCCGAAAACAAAAAGATTCCAGTAATTGGGTCAATCCCGTTTGATGAAAAATTTGTGAAGGCTTTAATATGCGGTCACAATGTAGTTGAAGAAGATCAGACAATCCGCAATGAAATAAGCATTATATGGAAACAATTAGAAATGCAAATTGAAATAACTGCTAATTAAAAAAGGTGTGATCATGAAAATAGCCGTAACATCAACTGGCGGATCAATGGACGCGCTTGTGAGTGAACAGTTCGGACGCTGTCAGTATTTTATAATTGTCGATTCCGAAACAATGAAATTTGAAGCCATATCCAACCTCGGCGAGCAAATGAGTAGCGGCGCCGGTCCTAAAGCTGCTGAATTAATAAACAAGCACGGCGCAGAAGTTTTGCTTACCGGTAAAGTTGGTGACAAAGCCGGAGATGCTCTAAAGAAAGTCGGAATAAAAATTGTCGACGGATTTACAGCTTCAGTAAAAGTTAAAGATGCTGTTAATATTTATTTGTCAAAACAACAACGCGGTACTAAATGAAAAGCAAGGTCATTGAATTGTTAAACAAAAATCTCGCTAATATCCAGGTAATTTATATAAAACTTCATAATTACCACTGGAATGTTAAGGGGATTACTTTCAAAGCGGTTCATGAACTAACCGAATTTTATTACGGTTATTTTGCAAAACTATTCGACGAGGTCGCAGAAAGAATAGTTCAGCTTGGTGGAAAACCATTCGCATCAATGAAAGAATATTTAAATAACGCTGCAATAAAAGAAGAAAGCAAAAATGATTTTGACGGAATATTTGTGCTGGGTTCTATACGTAACGATTTTGAATTAATGAACAAAGAATTTAAAGATATTTCAAAAATTGCCGAAGAATTGGAAGACTCGCCAACAGCTGCTTTAGCAGATGAAAATATTGCATGGCTGGAAAAACAAATTTGGATGATTAATGCAACTATGGGATAACTATATTCAATAAATTATTTCTTTTGAAAAAAGACTTTTTCCAACAAAATAAGAGGTGAAAAAATTGTACGTTCCAACGAAGGTGTTTTTTACTAAAGGTGTAGGCAGACACAAAGATTATTTAAGCTCATTTGAAGCTGCATTGAGGAATGCCGGAATTGAAATATGCAACCTGGTATCAGTCAGTAGTATTTTTCCGCCGGGGTGCAAAATAATCTCGAAACAACAGGGATTGAAAGAACTGAACGCGGGACAGATTACATTTGCGGTTATGGCACGCAATGCTACTAACGAGCCCAACAGGCTGATTGCATCTTCAATTGGAGTTGCAATTCCAGCGGATGGCAAGCATTACGGCTATCTTTCGGAATACCATCCATACGGAGTAAAAGAAAAAATTGCCGGCGATTATGCCGAAGATCTGGCGGCTCAAATGCTTGCAACTACGCTCGGTGTAGAATTTGATTCAGAAACAGATTGGAATGAGCGCGAACAGGTTTTTAAAATGTCCGGTAAAATTGTAAGAACGTTTAACGTTACTCAAACAGCGAAAGGAGATAAAAAGGGATTGTGGACAACAGTATTGGCGGCTGCCGTATTTTTACCATAAATAACAATCGTGGAAATCATAAAATCAGAACACTACTTTTGTATCTGTTTACGGTGAGAATTAATTTTAAGGAATAATTTTATGGCCATGAATATACAAACAAAAGAAAATGAAAAAATAAAACTAACAATAGTTTACGATAATAATATTTTTTTAGAAGGCTTACAAAGCGACTGGGGGTTTGCAGTAGTTGTTGAATTTGGTGAAACAAAATTACTTTTCGATACAGGTGATAATGGCAAGATACTTCTGGCTAATATGAAGAAACTCGGCATCAACCCGGGAAATATTGATATTGTTTTTTTATCACATTACCACCATGATCATACAGGCGGATTAAACGATTTTTTTGAACTTAATTCTTGTGTAAAAGTATTTTACCCTCAATCATTTCCTCAACAACTTAAAGATAATATAATAAATTCAGGCGCTGAGGCTGTGGCTGTTTCTTCATTTAGAGAAATACTTCCAGATGTATATTCACTCGGTGAGTTTGGCGGTAGTATACCCGAGCAGGTGCTGGTAATTCGAAGTGGGAAAGGAATAATTGTGATTACCGGTTGTGCTCACCCCGGTATAATTAACATTCTTGAAGTGGCGAAAAAACAATTTCCAGATGAAAAAATTCACCTTGCTTTAGGCGGGTTTCATCTAAGAAATATAGCGGTTGAAAGTCTGAATAATCTAATTCAAGAAATACTAAAGATGGAGATACAATATGTTTCTCCGACCCATTGCTCGGGCGATAATACAATAGAAATATTTAAGCAAGTTTTTGATACAAGATATATTAAAGCAGGGGTTGGTAAGGTTTTTCGAATTGCTTAGCACAGGTTTGAAAGTTTAATTAAAAAGAAAGAAATTTTTTATGTAAAATAATTAGCTGGTTGAATAATGGACGTAATAATTAATGTCTTGAAAGAATCTGTAAAGGTTACCCTTCTTGTTTTAATAATGATGATAGCCGTAGATTTTTTAAACGTTAAAACAAAGGGTAAGCTGGAATCGATTTTACAAACAGGCAATAGATGGAAACAATATTTTGTTGCCTCGTTACTTGGTGCGGCGCCGGGCTGTCTGGGTTCGTTTGCCGGGGTTTCGCTTTATATTCATGGCATGATAAGTTTCGGTGCTCTTACAGGTTTAATGCTTGCAACTTCGGGCGACGAACAATTTGTAATGCTTGCGATGTTTCCCGATACAGCTTTGATAATGTTCGGAATTCTTTTTGTGCTTGGCATTGTCGCAGGATATTTTACCGATTACATCGTCAAAAAATTTCGCATTAAAACCTGTACAGATTGCCAATTCAAACAATACCATCCAGGCGAAAAAGGTTATAAGCATTATTTCAAAGTTCACATCTGGATGCACATAATAAAGGGGCATATCTTGAAAATATTTTTATGGACTTTCGCCGCCTTGCTGGTTGTTGAATACGGGATAAGTTTCATTGATCTTAAAAGTATAACTGCAGATTATACATTTTTTCTTTTAATACTATCTGCATTAATAGGCATAATTCCGGAATCCGGTCCACACTTAATTTTTGTAATGCTTTTTGCAAAAGGATTAATCCCGTTCTCGGTTTTGTTTACAAGTTCGGTTGTTCAAGATGGACACGGAATGCTTCCCATGCTTTCTTATTCTGTAAAAGATTCGCTGCGTATAAAAATATTTAACCTTGTTTTCGGATTGGTAGCCGGGTTG
Source organism: Melioribacter sulfuriphilus (assembly GCF_052656625.1). NCBI lineage: Bacteria > Pseudomonadati > Ignavibacteriota > Ignavibacteria > Ignavibacteriales > Melioribacteraceae > Melioribacter > Melioribacter sulfuriphilus. The sequence goes on from NZ_JBQXXK010000005.1 coordinate 76,850, forward strand.
ATTATTTATTTGATAGGATACTAATGATAGATTTAAACTCAATTCCAAAATCCGAAAACGATTTGTTGTTGAACGAGTGGGGTTTTGATTTAATAAAGGAATATTTCGAATTGATTCAATCAGCAGATTTTCCGTCAGGCAATATTATTCTTGATGTGGCTACCGGAACGGGCAGAGCCTTATCAATATTAACAAGACTTGGATATTCGATAATTACCGGCGATAATAATCATAAATTTAAAAGTGAAAGCGAGAAAAGAATTTCCGAAAATTTTCGACATAAAGTTCATTACATAAAACTCAACCTGGAAAAAATCCCTTTTCGCGATAACTCGATTGATAATATAGTTTGTATAAATACTCTTCACGAACTTGAAAATCTACAATTATGTCTTGATGAAATTATTAGGGTTCATTCTTCGAATGGTAAGATGTTGATTGCAGATTTTAATTCAGCTGGTTTTGATGCTATGGATAGAAGCTACAGAATCAGATACAATAAACTTCATACGCGTGGAAAAATTACTCCGGAAGAAACTGAGTTAATTCTGCTGCAAAATTATAGCAATGTGATCAGGATAAACACAAAATTAAATTATGGATTTATTGTGCACCAAAAATTAAATGCAGGATGACTTGTTAATAAAGAAGGGCGATAATAAGACGATGCAAGTAGAAATTAAGTTTAATATAAATACTTATGATATAGATGCAGCTGGACATGTGAATAATATAGTTTATTTACGGTGGCTGGAGGATTTAAGAACTAAACTGATTTCAGGCATTTGTAATTTTAATGAACTGTATGAAGAAGGTTTATATCCCGTTATTGTGTCAACATCAATTAATTACAAGAGACAGTTAAAATTATTTGAGGCACCTATAGGTATTATGGAATTAGAGAGTATTAATCATGGAATATTAACTTTGAAAGCTAATATCAAAGTTGAGACCGGTATAGTTGCATTCGCTGAACAGAAATGCGTAATAATGAATCTGAAAACAAAAAAAATGATAAGCGGGACGCTGCTTTCTAAAATAATAAATCAAAACTAATATTATTATTTGTTAGGGATATTATGAGCGATTATAAATTCAAGGAAGTAGATTTCGATAATCCATCAATTCCATTTATTATTGAAGATTTTCTGAAGAACTTGATTGGTGAAAAAATTTTTTACAAATCTTTATTAAGCCTGGTTAATATTAAGGGTAATGAGAATATTTTAGATTTTGGATGCGGGGGAGGAATCGGCTCAAGAGCAATAGCTAAATTGCTTACTAAAGATGGGCATTTGACAGGCATAGATACTTCAACGTACTGGACGAAAAAAGCCAAAAAGCGATTAAGGAAATTTCCAAATGTTGATATTTTATGTGGTGATATTAGAAACATAGACATTCCCAATCAATCTTTTGATATAATTTATATCTTTCATGTTATTCATGATATACGACCGGACGAAAGACAGGATACGATAAATGCACTTAAGGACAAATTGAAGAATTCGGGCAGAATAATTCTTGTCGAGCCGCTGAAATATTCTCACGGTATCTCACCTGACGAGTTAGAAATGTTAATGCTTTATGCCGGTTTAATAAAATCACATTTTAGCATAACCCATAACGAATATAAAGGTGAATTTCGGTTAATCAAATAATAGGGGTGAAAAATGAATACAAAGTTATTGTTTTGCATTTTACTTTTTTTAGCTAATTCATTATTCGGGCAGGATTGTATATTAAAGGGAAAAGTAACAGACTCTAAAAACGGAAATGCAATTCAAAATGCGGTGGTTTTTATTTCTTATAATTATATGGCTTATACAAACAGCGAGGGCTATTACGAAATCAAAGATATTCCAGAAGGAATTTACAAAATTAAAATTTCTCGTCTTGGTTATAAGTCCTTTTCTTCAACTATTAATATTAATTCACATTCCTCAACAATGGATTTCATTCTTGAACCTTCACCGATAGAACTCGACGAGGTAATAGTAAGCACAGACAGAACAGAAAAATATTTGCGTAATTCCCCTTATTCGGAATTATTAGTTGGGAAAGAGCAATTAGAGAGCAAACCTTTTAATTCATTATCGGAGGTTTTAAAAACGGAAGCAGGAATTTCTTTGTTGAGGGACGGAATATGGGGAACGGAAGTAAGTATCCGTGGATTAAACCGCGAAAACGTTGTTACACTGATCGACGGAAATCGAATAGCTACATCCACAGATATCGCTGCGAGGCTTTCGATGATTAATACGGACGACATCGAGCGAGTAGAAATTATAAAAGGTGCTTCGTCTTCAATTTACGGTTCAGGTGCAACTGGCGGGATACTCAATATTATTACAAAATCCCCGCAGTTATACGATAAGTTTTTTATCAACGGAAATATTTCTACCGGATATAATTCGGTAAATAATTTATCGGCTTTTTCCGGCACAATTTATACAGGAGATTCATTCTGGTCGACAAAATTAGCCGGTTCGTATAGAAAGGCAAACAACACTCAAACACCCGCAGGAGAATTAAAAAACAGCCAGTTTGAAGATTATAGTTTCAGTGGTTCATTGAACGTATTGCCTTTTGATAATCATAAATTAAAAATCGATTACCAGCTATTTAAAGCTAATGATGTCGGTATCCCTGGTGCATCAGTGTTCCCGACTAATGCGGATGTCCGTTATCCGAATGAAAAAAGAGAATTGATTTCTGCTGCTTATGAAATACAAAACATATCGAGAGTTTTCTATAAGCTTTCTGTTAAGTATGCATATCAATTCATCGTGCGTAATGTGGAAAATATTCCGCACACAGTTCAAAATATCCCTGCAACCGGTACAACCCCAGCACGCAGGGTGAGTGTTCTAAAAATTACTCCAGCTGCCGATCACAAAAACAATAACATCCAGATACAGGGTAATTTCTTCCTCGGCAATAATAACAGTCTTATTGTCGGAATTGATTATTGGGACAGGAGTTACAACGGCCATCGTGAAAAATACCAGATGATTGAAGTGTTGAATGCTCAGGGAAATGTTGTTAATACAACAAACAAAGTAATCGGCGAAAAACCACTGCCTGATTCAAAATTTAGTAGTTTGGGAATGTTTGCACAGGACAATGCTGAATTAATTAAAGATAAGTTAACATTAACACTGGGAGCGCGTTACGATGTTATTAATATTAGCGGCGAAACAACATTGAATCCGGTTTATGAAATTACAAACGGAGTTTATAATTCTTCGCCTTCCGGACAAAAAGTTATCTGGAACGAAATTGATGCCGATGATGCATCGTACAGTGCTAATGCCGGTTTAAAATATTCTCTTAATTCTAATCTCGATTTTACACTTGGACTCGGTTTATCATTCAGGTCACCTTCACTTGAAGAACGCTTCCAATACATTGACCAGGGAAGTTTTGTGCGCGTAGGAAATCCTAATTTAGAATCTGAAAAAGGGAAATCAATTGACCTGGGGATTCGATATTATACTGATAAATTTAAAATGGTTTCAAGTGTTTTCTACAATCACTTCGATAATCTGGTATCGGAGCTGCCCGGTACTTTTGAAACAAGGAACGCTTTTATCAAAACAAACATAGGGGAAGCAAGGATTTATGGATTGGATGTTAGAGCAGACTATAATTTTTACATTAATTATGTTCTTTATGTTACGGCATCCTATGTAAAAGGCGATGATATTACATCGGGCGGGCATCTACCCGAAATCCCCCCGCTAAACGGAAATCTGGGAATTAAGTTTAATTTATTGAATAAACTTACCACAGATGTCTCTGCGTCAATTTTTGCCGAACAAAATAAAGTTGCCGCAGGTGAGTTAACAACTCCCGGCTATGCAGTTTTTAATTTATCGTTGAATTCAGGTGATATTAAATTTTCCGTATTAAATTTTCGTATTTTTGCTGGTGTTGAAAATATTTTTAATAAAGAATACAGGAATCATCTGTCCACAACACGGGGATTAATTGTTGTAGAGCCCGGAAGAAATTTCTTTATAAAATTAATTGCTGATTTCTAAAATTAGTTCTCCGTGTCTCTGTGTCTTTAATAAAAACACAGCGACACAGAGGCATAGAGTAGAAAACATGACTTGGTTTATTGTTGCTTTTCTTTCCTCGCTTCTTTCTGCATTTGCGGCAATTACGCAAAAGAAAATCTTATTTAACCGCACACCGCTTGAATTTTCTTTTCTGCTCGCAATTGTTAACCTGATCTTTTCAATCCCGTTTTTTTTGTTTGTAGATTATGGAACAATTCAGTCGTCAAATCTTGGAGTTCTATTATTAAAATCGATTATCGGAGTCGCAGCATTCCTTTGCGTGATGACTGCCCTAAAAAATTTGCAAATAAGCAATGCACTTCCTTTGCTTGCTTTAACGCCAGGGTTCGTAGCTATCTTTGCGTACTTTTTACTCGGCGAATCATTAAAAACACAGGAAGTAATTGGACTAATTTCATTGATTGTTGGCACATACATACTTGAGAGTAAAAGCCTTAAAGAAATTTTATTTCCTTTAAATGTTTTCATTAAATCTAAATATCATCATTATATTCTCTTAGCATTATTGCTTTTTACGGCTTCATCTATAATGGATAAGTTTTTGCTTGTAAAACTGAATATGACGCCTATTTCGTTAATGGCATTTCAGCATTTATTTCTGGCAGTAATTTTTGCGCTATTATATTTCATATATCCCAGTCAAGATAAAAAATGGTTAATCAATGTTAATCAAAACGATTTCGGCTGGATTGTTTTAGTATCATTACTCACAATCGGTTACCGCTTCACGCAAATTATTTCGGTTAGTTTAGCATCTGTGGCGTTATCATTAGCAATTAAACGGACTTCTGTTTTGTGGGCAACTATTATAGGCGGAAAAATTTTCAAGGATTCGAATTTATTAAAGAAGACAATCGCTGTTTTGTTTATACTGCTTGGTGCGGTTTTAATTCTGAGAGATTAATAAAGACTTGTGTTTTTTTAAAAGCTGTAAACGTTACAAAAAAATCAATCCAGTTATTTTCTGAACAGAGTTATAGACATAATTCTGTTTTGATAGGTGGAATTAATTTTGCCTTTTATCCTATTCGAGCTCATTCCCAAGCGGGTAATTAGGAAACTTGTAAGATCGTGTTATACTTGACAATGTAATTCCATATAGAAATCTTTTCCGGTTCTATATCTCAAACAGAAAAAAGTAGTCAAGTACAACTATTAATTCTGTCACTGGGAGCACTGATATTGTCTTTTTTCCGTAAAAGATATTTCTACTTACGAAGCAGCATTTGTTATTTACAAATGTTGGCTTTATTCTAAGCCGCTTAATTATCGAGGTATTCGATTTGTTTTATGGATAAAAAAATTTGAGATTGCCTTATAATACTTTGCGAAGTTTATTTGATTTATTCCATTCAATAATTAAATCTTTTTCTTGTCCTTTATTTCCCTTTAATTTTTATATTTGATAAAAAATAATGCAATATTAATGAAAGCTATTTATTATAAAATATTTCTATTATTCTTCTTAATTACAGCCTGCAATGAAAAACAAAATATTAAAGAAATTGAATTCTCTAACAATCAACCAAAAAACTTCCAACAATTGGAAAATGATTCTGTTCGCATCATTTATGTAGCTGTTTCCACAATGATTTCTCCACTGGAGACTTTTAATCTTTATAAGGATGTTATTGCTTATATTTCAAAAAAAGTTGGGGTTCCAATTGAATTCAAACAGAGAAAAACATATCAGGAAGTAAATGATCTTCTAAAAGAAAATAAGCTGGATTTTGCTTTCATTTGTACAGGTGCATATCTTGAAATTAGAAATCAAGCGCCTATTGAAATACTAACAGTGCCTGTAGTGAATGGCAAACCATACTATCAGGCATATATAATTGTAAATCAGGAAAGTGGAATAAATAATTTAACAGATCTTAAAGGTAAATCTTTTGCATTTACTGATCCTCTTTCAAATACAGGTTATTCTTATGTTGTCAACTGGTTAAAATCACTTAATACTACACCGGAAAAATTCTTCGGTAGAACAATTTTCACTTATGCACATGACTATTCAATTCAAGCTGTAAAAAGAAAATTTGTAGATGGAGCTACTGTTGATGGTCTGGTTTATGAATTCTTAAATCATTTTCAACCCGGGGAAGTAGAAGGCACAAAGATCATCCACAAATCAAAAGAGTTTGGAATCCCTCCTTTTGTAGTTCAAAAAAATCTTGATAAAAATCTCAAAGAGAAATTAAGAAAAGTAATGCTTGAGATGCACCTTGATCCTGAAGGCAAAAAATTACTCGGCAGGATTATGATTGATAAATTTATTTTAGCGGATAACTCTCTTTATAAATAAAATGATGACGACTTTCAGATTTAAACTGCCTCTTTTCTGGAAATTCTCCATCGCAATAATTACCATTGTTATAATTTTTGGTTCAATAAACTCAATTCTGATTTATAATAATGTTCAAACAGCGCTTCAGTCGGAAGATGAAAAGAGAGCCTTATTTATTGCGCGGAGTATAGCTAACGAGGTTACACCTTCAATTCTGTTTGAGGATTACATCTCAATGCAAAATACAATTAACAGTATGAAGGAAATTGACGAGAATATTTTTTACATCTTCATTACTGATAATAATAAAAATGTAATCGTTCATACATTTAAGAATGAATTTCCGTTAAACCTGATTAATGCAAATTCGTTAAGTGAGAACCAAAAATCGAATACTCAGTTACTGTTGCTGAAGGATTTCGACAGAGAAGTAATACTTGATGTGATTGTTCCGATACTTGATGGCAAGGTTGGAACAGTTAGAGTGGGCTTAAAAGAATCTTCCATTATAGCAGATGTTCAAAAGACGGTTAATATTTTCTGGCTAATGGTTGCTGTTTTTCTTACGGTAGGAATTATTGGCGCTTTCGTTTTTGCAAGGTTTATAACAAATCCAATAAAAACCATCCAGAACACAGCCGATAATATTGATTTTAATCTTATCGGTCAGACCGAAATGCCGCAGATACGAATCCGCAAAAAATTATTTAATAAATTTAAAATGCTCTTCAGAGCTGAAGATGAAATAGATATTCTTGCAGAGAAATTTAATCAAATGATTCTCCGTCTTGATAAAGCATATCGGGATTTGCAAAATGCTCAGTCAACAATTATTCAGTCTGAAAAACTTGCTACAGTTGGTACTTTAACAGCCGGTCTTGCACACGAAATAAATAATCCCGTTGCTGGTTTACAGAATTGTATCAGAAGGATTAAAAATGATCCTTCGAACATTGAGCAAAATATTAAATATATTAAGATGATGGAAAATGCAGTTGACAAAATTGAAAGAGTGGTCGGCAATCTTCTCAACTTTACAAGAAGACAAAGTGGTGAATTTGTAAGTTTGACGATAAATGAAATAGTGGAAAATTCCCTGTTGCTTGTCAGCCATCGTTTAGAAAAACTGAGAATCTCAGTGACGAAAAATTTTCCGGCCGATTTGCCTGGAATAGTTGGAAATAAAATTCAACTAGAGCAGGTAATTCTGAATTTGTTGATTAATGCTATCGATTCAATAGAAGAGAAAAGTTCTACTAATTCGCATTGTGAAAAGAGACTTTTATTTAATGCAAAAGCTGACGGCGATTTTCTAAGGCTACAAATTCAGGATACCGGAAATGGAATTCCCAAAAAAATTATTGATAAAATTTTTGATCCGTTTTTCACAACGAAATCTCCGGGCAAAGGTACAGGACTCGGATTATCTGTTGTTTACAGTATAATTGAAACGCATAAAGGAAAAATTTATTTTGAAAGCGAAGAAGAAAAAGGAACGGTTGTAAATGTTTTCTTACCGATTTATCGGAAATAATTTTCTACTGAGTTTATTTCACAGAGATTAGAAAATAGTTAAGCCAGTTATGGCACACAAAAAATTATCTTGAATAAACTAAAAGAAATATGAAAAAGATAAATATCTGTATAGTTGAAGACGAAGAAATTTTAAGAGTATCAATAAAAGATGATTTACTCGATGCAGGATATTCAGTTATTGATTTTGAAAATCCGGTTAAAGCTCTCGAACACCTCAGAAAGAAAATTTGTGATATTGTAATCTCTGATATTCGAATGCCGGAGATGGATGGCATTGAACTGCTATCTAAAATCAAATCCATTAACCCTGATGTTTCTGTTATAATTATGACAGCATACGGTTCTGTTGACACGGCAGTTGAAGCAATGAAGAAAGGAGCTTTTGATTACATCACAAAGCCATTTGACAAAGAAGAATTGTTACTTATAATAGAAAAAATAAAAGAAATAAAAGCACTACAGTCCAGGAATCTGGACTTTCAGACTTACTTTCAGGATCAATTTAACTTTGATGCATTTATTGGCATAAGTAATTATGTAAAAGAACTCAAAGAGACTCTCAAAATAATCTCACAGACAAACTCGACAATTTTAATAACCGGTGAAACGGGAACCGGTAAAGAGCTACTCGCAAATCTTATCCATTACAATTCGCAAAGAAAAGAAAAACCACTGGTAAAAGTTAGTTGTGGAATATTGTCAAAGGAAGTTATTGAAAGCGAATTGTTCGGACATGAAAAAGGCGCATTTACAGGAGCAGATAAACTTAGAATCGGCAGATTTGAAAAGGCTGATCAGGGCACAATTTATTTAGATGATATTGATGATATTCCCCTTGAAGCTCAGGTTAAATTATTGCGTGTACTTCAGGAACAGGAAATTGAAAGAGTTGGCAGCAGTGAACCGATTAAAATAGATGTGCGCGTAATTGCTTCTACCAAAGCTGATTTGAATAAACTCGTAAAAGAAGGGAAATTCAGAGAGGATTTATACTATAGACTAAATGTTCTACCTGTTCATTTAAAACCATTACGTGAACGAAAAGAGGATATAATTCCATTGTTCAATTATTTTCTTACTCAGTTTGCAAACCAAAAGCAATTTCAAATTGAAGAAAAAGTTTATGAAATTTTACAAAGTTATTATTGGCCAGGCAATGTTCGTGAATTAAAAAATATTACAGAAAGGCTTTCTATTCTTTGTCAGGATTGTAAAATAATTACTACCAGACTTCCTCAGGAATTGCTCTCAGAAAAACTGAACCTTGAACAACTACCACTCAATCAGGACAAATCATTGAATGAAATTCTTGAAGAAGTGGAAAAATCATTAATTCAAAAAGCTCTTATTAAAACCGGCAACAATAAAGCGAAGGCGGCAGAGCTTCTCGGTTTGCCGCCTTCAACATTGAAAAGTAAAATTGAAAAGTATGGAATTGCTTGAGCAATTAATTTAGCAAATGAAAAACAATTATGTTTTATGAGTTATAAACTATTCAAGTATAATTCTGGAAAAGTTTCCTTTTGGAACTGCAATTTCCTTTTCTAACAATTTTTCGTTTAAACTATAATAACAAATTTTATAAGACCCCTCAGGAAGTTTAACCATTGCTGCTGTATCAAATACTTCTCCAGAACTTAAAACTTTATTTCCATTTGCATCTACAACATAAAATGCAGAAAACTTAGTTCTGTAAATTCCATCATCGTAGATTAAATTTGCAGGTGTAACTATTTCAATGATCGAATAATTCTTTTCACCATTCGATGGGAAAGAGTTAATTGTTAAAGCAGTTAAAAGAATCATTGCGGTTAAAAAAGCCCTTTTCATATTTCTCCTTTTTTTTGACAAAAATATAATTTGTATGTTAGGCTATTATTAAAAAAATGTTAAGAAAGTATTAAGAAACGAAATTTCGCCGATAACGTCAGAAATTCGTCTCTCAAGTGGCCACTAATACAGAAAGAGCTTTATTTCAATAAGAAATCTATTATTTAACAGTTGGCACAGCGATTGTATAATTATACAAACTATTTAAAGGAGTTATAAATGGTCGGAAACTTAGGATTTACAGAAATATTGATAATAGTGGCAGTAATTACCTTTTTATTTGGGGCAAAACGAATTCCTGAAATAGCTAAAAGTATTGGAAAGGGCATTCACGACTTTAAAAAAGAAATAAAATCTATCGAAGAACTAACAAAATAATTTAATCTGAAGGAGAGAGAAATGAAAAATATTCTTTTTACAGTTATCGTTTTGTTCATCTCACTTGGCTCTTTACAGGCACAGGAAATAACAAACAAAGGAAGATTTTCCGGTTATATGTTTGGCGATTATTTTTATAACGCTGCAAGGGATACTGGTATTACATATTTGTCGAATGTTGCAAATGGTGGCAAAAAGGATTTGAATGGAATTCAGTTAAGAAGAATTTATTTTACTTATGATTATGATATCTCCGAGTCATTTATTACACGGTTCCGATTAGAGGCAGATCAGGCAGCAAATACAAGCAACAACAAAATTGGCGTTTTTGTGAAGGATGCATATTTACAATGGAAAAATATTTTTAAAGGAAGCGACTTAATTTTTGGTATACAGCCAACACCGGCATTCGAAGTTTCTGAAGGAATCTGGGGCAACAGATTTCTTGAAAAGACAATAATGGATTTAAGAGGAATTGTTTCGTCACGCGATCTTGCAGTTACACTAAAAGGTAAATTAGATAATGAAGGAATGTTCAAATATTGGTTGATGGTTGGTAATGGAAGCGGTAACTCACCAGAAACTGACAAATACAAAAGGTTTTATGCTCATTTACAATATTCTCCGGTAAAACAATTTACAACTACACTTTATGCAGATTTGAAAGCCCGTCCGGATATTAATGATCCGACAAGCACAAGTATTCCTCCTGCAACTCTATCAAATAATGATTTAACTTATGCATTATTCCTTGGCTACAAAGGAACAGATGTTTACTCTTTAGGAGTCGAAGGCTTTCTCACTCAAAGACAAAATGGAATGATTAGCGGTACTGAAATAAAAGATAAAACAGGAATGGGACTATCAGTATTTGCGTCATATAATTTTTCGAAAGAATTAGCTGCTGTTGGACGATATGACTACTACGATCCAAATAGTGATTCAGATGTCAAGGGAGATTCAAGAAACTGGTTCATCTTTAGTTTAAATTATAAGCCCGATGCAAAAGTAACTATCAGTCCGAATGTTATTATTGAAACATATGAATCGCTGCCAAATGGAAGAAGCATTGATGCGTCAATCACACCGAGAATAACATTCTTCTATTCATTTTTATAATTTTTTGATAGGACTCTTATTCTCATAATGGCAAGAATTTAATAATGGAGTAAAAAAATGCCAGAAGAAACAAAACAAGAAAGTTTATTAAGTAAAGAAATCTCACGAAAGGATTTCCTGAGAACTGCCGGAGTGGTTGGAGGCGGAGTAGCAGTTTCGGTCGCTGCTGTTACTATCTCACGTTTAAGTCCACCCCCTGAAACACCAACCGGCAAGGAAACAATACGAGATATTCCCGAATTCAAAACTGTTGAAGTGAATGAACAATCAGATATACTGATTCGTATGCAAGCTGAGTTGAAGAAAGCATTGGCTAAGCCGGTTGAAGAAAGAAAATGGATGATGGTAATTGATACAAGAAAATGTGTCGGCTGCCATGCTTGCACTGTTGCTTGCATTGCAGAAAACAAGCTGCCTCCGGGAGTTGTTTATCGCCCTGTTGTGCAGGAAGAGATTGGTGAATTTCCGAATACACAATTAAGATTTTTCCCACGCCCCTGTATGCAATGCGAAAACCCTTCGTGCGTTTCTGTTTGTCCGGTTAATGCAACCTGGAAAAGACCGGATGGTATTGTTCAAATTGATTACGATAAATGTATTGGCTGCCGATATTGTATTTCAGCTTGTCCTTATGGTGCACGCACAAGTGACTTTGGTGAGTACTACACTGAAGATACTCCGGAACTTCAACCTTATGAATTACTTCCAAGCAATGAATATGGCAAAAGCTGGGATCGCGAAGGCCACAATTCACCGATGGGCAATGCACGCAAGTGTCATTTCTGCTTGCATCGATTAAATGAAGGCGAACTTCCGATGTGCGTTTCAACCTGCATCGGCCGTGCAAATTATTTTGGCGATGCAAATGATCCGGATTCATTGGTTTCTGAAATGGCGAGACAACCAAATCAGATAAAGCTGCTTGAGGAAAAAGGCACTAAACCATCTGTCATTTATTTGATATGAGGTCAAATATGTTAGAAAGAACTTACAAAAACTTATCCCGAATTTGGGTAATAGTCTTTACAATTGGATTCATAGCACTTGTTATGAAATTTTTAACAGGCGAACGCCTGGCTGGTTATGGAAGCTATGTCCCGTGGGGTTTATGGGTAGCGTTGTATTTTCATTTTGTTGGAATTGCCGGTGGTGTTTTTGCACTTGGGGTAATCGGATACATATTCAATCTTACCGGCTTCAGAGAAAATTTCAGAGTTGTGATTGTCGTATCTGTTGCTTCAATTATAACAGGATTGTTTTCAATCTGGTTAGATCTTGGGCAACCTTTCAGATTTGCAAGAATACTTTATGCCCCAAACTTTGGTTCGATGATGGCTTTTAATGCCTGGATGTATTCATTATTTATTGTAACAGCTGCAATAATCTTTTATCTAACACTTAATAAAGAAAAGCAAACAGATTTTCACGATAGAAACCATTGGATACTTCCGTTAATGGCTTTGGCATTCTTATTTTCAATCGCATTCCCAAGTCAAAGTGGAGCCTTTTTTGGAGTTGTTGATGCAAAACCATTCTGGAGTTCTCCATTACTTCCGATATTGTTTCTGGTTTCTGCAATAACATCCGGCGGAGCAGTTTTATTATTAGTTTATACATTTCTACACTACAATGAATTTGATCTTACACATCAGCCGTTCAAAATGCTGCGCTACACAATCATTGGTGGAATTATTTTTTATTTCATTGCAGAGTTTGCAGAATACAGTTTGGTTTTCTGGTCACCAAATTCGCACATAAGAGAAGCAGTTGAGCTGATATTGTTTGGTCCTTTCTGGTGGGTTTTCTGGTTAGTTCATCTCGGTGGCGCTCTAATTGCACTTTATCTTCTATTGAGAGGAAAAACTTATCAGATCGTTGGAACAGGAGCTTTTATTGTGGCAGTTACATTTGTCTCAGCAAGATTAAATATTCTAATTCCGGGTCAGGCAGTAGCAGAACTTAAAGGATTAAAAGAAGCTTTCTATCACGAACGATTAAGATTTGATTATTCGGCAACATTGAATGAATATTTAATCGCACTTTTCATAGGTGCGTTTGGAGTAGCTTTAGTTTATTTCGGAATAAAACTTCTTTCTCAATACACCAAAAAGAAATTAGGAACAGAATTATGAAACAGGAATTAATTGATAAATCAAGAAGAAGTTTCTTAGCAAAAGGAGCATTACTTGGCGGAGGAGCTCTGGCTGCAATTTTGGGAGGAGAAAAAGCTTCAGCACAAACTCAGCAATTGATAATCAAGAGTAAAAGACCTGATGCTGAATACAAATTAAATAAACCGGAGAATATCATTTATTCGGTTTGCCTCAATTGCAACACCGGATGTGGAATAAAAGCTAAAATTCAGGATGGTGTATTAGCAAAGATTGATGGCAATCCATACAATCCCTGGACAATGGTGCCTCATCTTTCTATGAAAACGAGTGTTGATGAAGCTGCAAGAATTGATGGTGCTCTCTGTCCAAAAGGACAGGCTGGTGTGCAGATAGCTTACGATCCCTATCGTATTAGAAAAGTGTTGAAGCGTGCTGGCAAACGCGGTGAGAATAAATGGATTACCATTCCGTTCGAACAAGCAATTGATGAAATAGTAAATGGCGGTAAATTATTTGCCAATGTACCCGGCGAAGAAAACCGTGTTGTAGAAGGCTTAAAAGATATTATGGCTTTGCGTGATAATAGTGTTGCTAAAGAAATGGCTAACGATATAAAAGCAATCTGGGCTGAAAAAGACAGAGAGAAGAAAAAAGAATTAGTTGCTGCATTTAAAGAAAAGCACAAAGCAAATTTAGATAAACTTATCGATCCGGATCATCCTGATCTGGGTCCAAGGAACAATCAATTCGTAATGGCATTTGGCCGATTGAAAAACGGAAGGAAAGAATTCTTTACAAGATTTCAATCTGCATTCGGTACAACCAATCTTCACGGACACACAACAGTTTGTCAGGGGTCGCTTTATTTTACCTGCAAAGCAATAAGTGAACAATACCAGGAAGGCAAATTTGGCGGCGGTCAAAAGTTTTACTGGCAGGCAGACCTCGAACACGCAAAATATGTTTTATTTGTTGGCGCAAATTTGTTTGAAGCTAACTATGGTCCTACGAATAGAACAGTTCGCTTAACAGAAAACCTTGCAAAAGGTTATACAAAAATTGCGGTTGTAGATCCACGATTTTCAAAACTCGCAAGCAAGGCACACAAATGGCTTCCAATTAAACCGGGCACAGATGCAGCATTAGCTCTTGCAATGATTCAGTGGATAATAAATAATAATCGTTACGATGAGAAGTTTTTGCGTAATGCTAATAAAGCTGCTGCGAAAGAAACCAACGAAACCAGCTGGACAAATTCTACCTGGTTAGTTGAAATAAAAGATGGCAAACCAGGAAAATTTATTCGCGCCGCAGATTTTGGTTTGAGATCTGCTGAAAAAAGAAAAATTCAGGACCCGAAAGACAAATCAAAAGAAATTGAATACGAAGAAAAATTTATTGTTGTTATGGTAAACGGCAAACCAACCTGGGTTGATCCAAATGACGAAAAAAATCCTGTCTATGGAGATCTGTTTGTTGATACCGAATTAGTGAATAAAGAAGGAAAGAAAGTTAGAGTAAAATCCGGATTACAAATTTTAAAGGAATCTGCTGAAGAAAATTCAATTAGTAAGTGGTGTGAAATTGCCGGAGTTGATGAGCAAGATGTAATTGAAGTTGCGAGAGAATTAACGAGTTATGGTAAGCAAGCTGCCGTTGATATTCATCGCGGACCAGCTCAACATACAAATGGATTTTACAATGTGCTCAGCTGGATGTCGTTAAATATGCTGCTTGGTAACTACGATTGGGCTGGCGGGATGTGTAAAGCTTCCACTTACAAATATGATGGTTCCAAAGGCGGAGTATTTGATTTAACAAAAGTAGAAGGAAAAATTTCTCCATTCGGAATAAGCTCAATTCGTCACAATATTGATTACGAAAAAACAACATTGTTTGAGGGTTATCCGGCAAAACGAAACTGGTATCCGCTTTCTTCAGACATTTATGAAGAAATAATTCCAAGTATTGGTGATGCTTATCCGTATCAGGTTAAAGCCCTCTTCTTTTATATGGGTGCACCAACTTATGCTTTACCGGCAGGCCATACAAACATTGATGTTCTTGCAGATGTAAATAAACTTCCTCTTTTCTTCTGTAGTGATATTATAATTGGTTCAACTTCAATGTATGCTGATTATATCTTTCCGGATCTGTCTTACCTGGAAAGATGGGAATTCCAGGGTTCACACCCCAATATCCCGGCTAAAGTTGAAAATGTTCGTCAACCGGTAATTTTACCAATAACAGAAAAAGTTAAAGTTTACGGTGAGGAAATTCCCTGCAGTCTGGAAGCAATGTTTATGGCTCTGAGTGAAAAACTAGGATTAAAAGCTTTTGGTAAAGATGCACTTGGTAAAGGATTAAACATTACCAGACCAGATGATTTTTATCTGCGTGCAATAGCTAATTTAGCCTTTACCGAATCTGAAGTTCCCGATGCAGACGATAGAGAACTCGAAGTTTTCTCAAAAGCCAGAAGACATCTCGATAAATCGGTCTTTGACGAACAAAGATGGAAAAAAGTAGTTGGTGAAGATAAGTGGAGAAAAGTAGTTTATATTCTAAATCGAGGCGGTAGATACGAAGAACACAGTGAGTCATTTGATGGAGATAAACTAGCTCACCGCTACGGTGCATTATTAAATATCTATCAGGAAAAGACTGCTTCTCAGAAATACTCTTCAACCGGTGAGCATTATTATGGCTATGCCAAGTATCTGCCAATTATGAATTATGCTCAGGAAAAAGTTGATAAAATCTCTAAAGGGTATGATTTAAGTTTAATTACACATCGCACAATTACTCAAACAAAATCAAGAACAATTGCCGCTTACTGGTTGCAACCAATTATGCCGGAAAACGGAATTATGATAAATCCAAAGGATGCCCGCAATTTAGGCTTGAAAAAAGATGACCTGGTAAGAGTTGTAAGTGCTACAAACCCGGAAGGAGTTTGGAATTTTAGGAATGGAAAAACAAGAGACATAATTGGCAAAGTTATTCCAACAGAAACGATGCGACCCGGTGTAGTTTCCTTTGTTCTTGGATTTGGTCATTGGGCTACCGGTTCTGACGATTTTGTAATCGATGGTGAAACTATAAAAGGTGATCCAAGAAGGGCAAAAGGTCTGCACGCAAATGCAGTTATGTGGACAGATTCATCTTTGCGAAATAATACCTGTATGGTAGATCCTGTTGGCGGAAGCGTTTCGTTCTATGATACTAAAGTTAAGTTAGTAAAAGTATAGCAACTTTGTTCTTAAAAATATTTTCTCCGAGTTGTCGAATCTAAGAAGATTTGAAAAATCTTTATGATTCTTCAACCGCCCTGTCGATATCAGACAGATAGGGTTAATCTGGAAACGGATTAGCCTGCCAGAGGTTGTCTAAAAATTAATCTTTTTAGACAAACTTCGCTTTGCAAAGGAGAGTTTTATAATTGAATGATCAATCTTATTCAATTTATTTAACCCGCAATGCAAAGCGGGTTTTTTATTTTAATCAATGATTATCAAATTCAAAGATGTTCTATTAAAAGAAAAAGGAGTTAAACAATGTCACAAGTACCAAAACGGTTTCAAAAATTTACTGAGGATTATCCCGAAATAGCAAAAGCATATGAGGAACTTGGCAACGCAGTACACAATGCAGGTCCATTAGATGAAAAAACACGCGCACTGATTAAACTTGCAATTTCAACAGGCGCACGTTTAGAAGGTGCTGTTCATTCACACGCACGAAAAGCATTAAAAGCTGGTTGCACTGCTGATGAAATGCGACAGGTTGCATTGCTTTCTCTGCCAACATTAGGACTTCCATCAATGATGGCTGCATTAAGCTGGATTGATGACATTATTGAGGATAAAAAGAAATGATTGAAAATCTGATCAATCTGTTTATATCATTTTTAAAGGTTGGTTCATTTTCATTCGGCGGCGCTTATTCATTAATTCCGTTGATTGAAACTGAAGTTGTTAAGAATCATCGGTGGCTCAGCCACGATGAATTCCTTAAAATTCTCGGAATGGTCGAAATATTCCCCGGAGCCATTTCGATTAAGTTTGCAACTTACACTGGTTATAAAACAGCCGGTGTACTCGGTGCTATCGTAGCAAACATCGGGAATATTTTTACGCCGGCAATAATTATTCTGTTCGCCACCCAAATTTATTCTTACTATCAAAATAACTTACTGGTAACAAAAGCCTTCGGCGGAATAAAATATATAATCATTGGAATGATTGCAGCAATTATGTATCAGTATGCTGTTAAAAATGGTAATCACTGGCAGGAATTCATTCTACTTGCTATCGGTGCAGCATTGATTATCTTCTTCAACCTTCATCCAGCTTATGTTGTAATTATCGGTGCAGTAATCGGAATTTTAATTCTATGAAGCTAATAGATAATTTTAACCGTATTCACGATTATGTCCGCATTTCTTTGATCGATAAATGCAATCTGAATTGTATTTATTGTAATCCTTCGAATATGCTCGCCAAGTACGAGTCAAATAAATCCATTCTTTCTTATGAAGAATTATTTCGATTGATACAAATTCTTCTAAGAGATTTAGAAGTAAATAAAATTCGATTTACAGGCGGCGAACCTCTTATTCGGAAAAATGTCCTTAGACTTTTCGAAATGATTTCTTCCTTACAAAACAAATACAATTTTGAAATTGGGATTACAACAAACGGCACGCAGTTACTCAACAAAATTGATTTACTGCATCAATATGGAGTTCAACTTCTAAACATAAGTCTTGATACACTAAACAAAACCAAATTCATTGCCATTACCGGCAAAGATTTTTTTGACGAAACTTTATACTCTATTCAAAGAGCAGTAGAAATCGGATTCAAGTCAGTTAAGGTAAATATGGTTGTTATTAAGAATATTAACGATGACGAACTGAATGATTTTATCGAATTTTTCAAACCATATCCTATAACTGTAAGGTTTATAGAATATATGCCGTTCTACGGAAATCATTGGGATATCTCTAAATTTTTGAGCTGGAAAGAAATGAAAGAAGAGATTGAAAAGAAATTCAGTCTAACAGAAATTGTAAGTAATGAAAAAGTATCAAGAGATTTCGTAGTTGAAAATACAAAGCTCAAGGTTGGATTTATAAGCTCGATCTCGAATCACTTTTGTGATGCTTGCAATCGCTTGCGTATTACAGCAAGCGGACAAATTAAAAACTGTCTTTTCTCGGAGCCATCTAAAATCGGACTAAAATCTTTGTTGGCTGATCATTCTGTTGCGGACGAAACAATTGTCAAGTTCATTCAAAACTCTATGCAATCAAAATGGCAGAAGCATCCCGACGCAGATGAGTTGTCACAATTACAACAAAATAATATGATGAGAATTGGCGGATGAAAAAATTATCACACATAAATAGCAACGGCAAAGCCGAAATGGTTGATGTCTCAGAGAAACCTTCAACTGTTCGTACAGCTGAAGCTTATGCAGAAGTCAAAGTTTCTAAAAGTGTTTTTTATGCAATCAAAAGTAATTCCGTTAAAAAAGGAGATGTCCTTACTATCGCAAAGTTTGCAGGAATTCAAAGCGCAAAAAAGACCGGTGAGTTGATACCACTCTGTCATAACATTTTCATCTCTAAAATAGATGTTAATTTGAAATTGAATTCAAAAAACAAAACTGTTGAAATAACTTCTTTTGCCAGAACAACTGCATCAACGGGAATTGAGATGGAAGCTCTGACAGCTGTTTCGGTTGCTGCTTTGACTGTTTATGATATGTGCAAAGCAATTGATAAATCAATGGTGATAAGCGAAATAAAATTATTGAGCAAAACCGGAGGAAAAAGTGGAAACTACTTTAGAGAAGATTAATTCACAGACAGCACAGAATTGTCAATCTGATCTGCATCCAATTGTTGGTAAAGTTGTAGCAATTTCAATCAGTAAGAAAAAAGGAATCCCAAAAACAAATGTGCAATCGGCAAAGCTTATCGAAAACTTCGGAATTGAAGGCGATGTACACGCAGGTAACTGGCATCGGCAGGTAAGTTTCCTGGCAATTGAAAGTATTGAAAAGATGAGAGAAAAGGGATTACCAAATCTTCGTGCCGGTGCATTTGCAGAAAATATTACAACGGAATTTCTCGAACTTCCAGATCTTGAGATCGGAACAAGAATTAAAATTGGTGAAGAGGCAGAACTTGAGATAACTCAGATTGGAAAAGAATGTCATAGCAAATGTGCAATATTTTTCAAGGTAGGAGATTGTGTAATGCCGCGTGAAGGAATTTTTGCTAAAGTAACTCGAGGCGGAGAAATTTTTATCGGAGATAAAATAAAAATACTTACAGATAATCAGAGTTGAACTTTGTGTTCATTTGAGAAAAAAAATGTTAATCGTGAACCTTCACCAGTAGATACAGTAAACTGATAAAAAAGAATTTTCATAACGAAAAAGAAGGAAAGTTATGTTAAGTTATAGTGCAGCACTTGCAATTGTAAAAAAAGAATTTGAACGGCCGACTCTTCACACAGAAGAGGTGGATATTTATGAATCTCTTAATCGAATACTTGCAGAAGATGTTTTAGCTGATGTTGATTTGCCGCCATTCGATAACTCCGCTGTTGACGGTTATGCAATTAAATTTTCTGAAAGAGATAGCTGGAAAATTATTGGAGAAATTTCTGCCGGAAAATACTCGTCATTCAATTTAACAAAAGGCGAGGCTATGCTTATTACCACAGGAAGCAAACTTCCTGCAAATGCTGATACAGTTATTCCAATTGAAGATGTTGAGATGAATGGTAACACACTCCAACTGAAACCGGATTCATTCTTTAAGAAGAATATGAATGTTCGGAAACAGGGGAATGATCTGATGAAGAATGAAATTGCCGTTGCTCGCTTTACTAAAATTGATGCTAAAACAATTGCTGTACTTGCAAGCTGTGGAAAAGAAAAAGTAAAGGTTTACAGTAAATTAAAATTTGCTGTATTGGCCACCGGCGATGAACTTATACCAATCAATGAAAAACCGACAGAAGATAAACTGCGCGTGTCAAATATTTATTCGCTTTATGCTGCCATCAAGGAAATGAATAACACAGTTATCAATCTGGGCTTTACAAAAGATGATCGTAAAATAATTAGTGAAAAGATAAGGACAGCATTATCAATGAATATTGATGTTTTAATAACAACGGGTGGAGTTTCTGTCGGTAAGTACGATTTCCTGAAAGAAGTTTTTGAAGAACAGGGAGTGAAAGAAAAATTCTGGAAAGTAAATATTAAACCGGGCAAACCGATTTACTTTGGCGTTTACGCAAAAGATGATAGAAGAATTTTAGTTTTCGGATTACCGGGCAATCCGGTCTCATCACTGGTAAACTATTATGTATTTATAAAACCGGCAATTGATCAGATATTCAATCAGAAATCACTGGATAAAGTTACTGCAACATTATTAAACGATTTGAAAAAGAAGGATGGTAAACGACATTTTGCAAGGGGAATTATTCGATATGAAGAAAATGAGTTTAAAGTCACATCGGAATTTTCGCAATCATCGGGAAATCTCGTTGAAATGAGTCGGGCAAATTGTTTAATTGAAATAGAAGAAGAAAGAACAAATCCCAAAAAAGGAGAAAGAGTAAATTGTATACTGATATAACCGGAGTGATTCTTGCTGGTGGCAAAAGCTCACGAATGGGAGTCAACAAATCATTTCTTAAACTCGGAAATCAAACAATCATTGAGAGAATTATTGATTTGATGAAATCAATTTTTTCGGAACTAATAATAATCACAAACACTCCCGATGATTATAAACATTTAAATCTCTCATTGTACGAAGATGTTTATAGATGGAAAGGACCTTTAGCCGGTATTCACTCAGCGCTTTTGCATTCTTCAACAGAAAAAATATTTGTTTTATCCTGCGATGTTCCCTTAATGTCTAAAGAGATGATTGAATACATAATTGAATATGAAAGTGATAAGCCAATTAAATATTGCGAAGCTGCGGGCTATCATCAACCGCTGGTTGGACTCTATTCCAGAGCAATATTAAATGATGTGGAGAAATTTATATCATCAACTGAAATAAGCGATAAATCATTTCACTATTTCTTAAAAAATATCGATGCAGAAATAATTCATCCCAAAGGGTTATCATTCTATAAAGATGAATTATTTTTCAATGTCAATCGGCCTGAAGACTATGAAAAGATAATATCGTTGTACGGAATGATAAGTGACGATAATTAGTTCGAATTGAACATAACATTACTATTAAGTTTTCTTAATAAAGATGGTTCTCAATCTTTATTGAAATGCACCTTCCTGATCTGATGATGTTTCCGCTATAATTAAAATTGTCAGCATTTCTTCCGTATTTTATGATTTAAAAGTTTTGCTGCTTGTCTATTTTATTCTGTCTATGTTTAATATTTTTAAAGAAAATATCTTGTAATTAATATTGAAGGAAAATATTTTAATGTTATTAGTTAATATATCTTGCAATAAAAATTTTGTTTATTAAAAACACATAAAGAAATGTAGTAATAGCACCACGAAGGTTTGCTCCAGCGGTAAAAAGGGCAAGTTCAAGAAATTATGATTGAACTACTTTGGCAATTTTTAAAGTAAGATGTCCACAAAGAGATATATTATTAATGTCAAAAGGCTATAAAAATAAAAACAAATTTGTTAAAGTTGGGCATTTCTTAGCAGATGTGCTAAACACGTATTATTCACTCTTTATTCAATACGAAAAAATATTTATAAGGAAGATAAAATTGTGTATGTAACTATCGAAAAAATTATATAAAAATATACAGGTTTTATATCTGTACTATAATTGAAGGATTAATTCAATGGATTATTGTAGTTGGAGAAAATAGACATGCCAAAATTAAACAATAACGGTGCAAATTTAGGTTTTGAACAAACGCTGTGGCAAACGGCTGATAAACTTCGTAGCAACATGGATGCTGCTGAATACAAACATGTTGTGCTCGGTCTTATTTTTCTTAAATATATCTCTGATGCTTTTACTGAAGTTTATAATGAAGTAAAAGATGAACCACATTCAGATCCTGAAGATAAAGACGAATACATTGCCAGGAGGGTTTTCTGGGTGCCCAAAAAAGCCCGCTGGGAATACCTGCTTGAAAATGCAAAAAAAACAGAAATTGGCAGAATTATCGACGATGCAATGGACGCCATCGAAAAGGAAAACAATTCGCTTAAAGGAGTGTTACCAAAAATTTATGCCCGTCCCGCATTAAACAAACAACGCCTGGGCGAGCTAATTGATTTAATTGGCACTATTGGGCTGGGAGACAGAGAAAATAAAAGCAAAGATATACTTGGCAGAGTCTATGAATATTTTCTGGGGCAATTTGCCGATGCAGAAGGGAAAAAAGGCGGACAATTCTACACACCACAAAGCATAGTAAAACTTCTGGTAGAAATGCTTGAACCATTCAAAGGAAGAATTTTTGATCCATGCTGCGGCTCTGGCGGAATGTTTGTTCAGAGCGAAAAATTTATCGAAGCGCATGGCGGAAGAATTGGGGATATCTCCATTTACGGACAGGAGAGTAACCAGACTACCTGGCGACTTTGCAAAATGAATCTGGCAATAAGAAGAATAGAAGCCGACATCAAATGGGGCGATTCTTTCCACGATGACCAGTTTAAAGAATTAAAAGCTGATTTTATATTAGCCAATCCGCCTTTTAACGTAAGCGATTGGGGAGGTGAACATTTACAGGAAGATGTGCGATGGAAATTTGGCGTTCCTCCAAAAGGCAATGCCAACTTCGCCTGGGTACAGCACTTCATACATCACCTCTCGCCAACAGGCACTGCCGGATTTGTCCTGGCCAACGGATCTTTAAGCTCGATGACCTCCAACGAAGGGGAAATACGAAAAAATATTGTCGAAGCTGATCTGGTTGATTGCATCGTAGCACTGCCTTCTCAACTATTTTACAATACCATGATTCCTGCCTGTCTCTGGTTTGTTTCCAGAGATAAAATAAATAACAAATTCAGAACCCGTAAAGGCGAAATCCTTTTTATTGATGCCCGCAAAATGGGGGTGATGGTCGACAGGCGACACCGAGAATTAACCGACGAGGAGATTAAAAAAATTGCCGATGCCTACCACGCCTGGCGAGGAGAAAATGAACTTGAATATCAAGACATACCGGGTTTTTGTAAATCCGCCACGCTCGAAGAGGTACGAAAACACAACCACATCCTCACCCCCGGCCGCTATGTGGGCACAGAGGCAGAGGAAGAAGACGATGAGACATTCGAAGAAAAAATGAAAACCCTTACCTCAGAACTGGCAAAGCAAATGGAAGAAGGAAGAAGGCTTGATGAGAAAATAAAAAGAAATCTTGAAAAAATTGGTTGGAAGATATGACAAAGGAAGAATTTGAATTTTTTATTGGACAGGGCGAGGGATTACAGGTTGAGTTTAAGGAAAGCTTCGACTCTAAAAGTCTCGCAAAAGAATTTGTTGCCTTAGCCAATGCTGAAGGCGGGAGGGTTTTTCTTGGTATTACTGACGAGAAAAAAGTTAAAGGAATTAATATAACCAATAAACTTAAATCAGCAATTCAAGACGTTGCTAGAAACTGTGATCCCCAGGTATATATTCACTTTGATGACTTCGATAATGTACTCATTATAAATGTTGAAGAAGGCTTGAATAAGCCTTATCGTTGTTCTGAAGGTTTTTTCATAAGACAGGCAAGCAACTCACAAAAATTATCGACAGACGAAATAAGAGATTTTTTTAACAAAGAGGGGAAAATTTTATTTGATGAAGGCATTAACAAGCAATTTACATTTAACAATGGTTTTAGTAAAAAACGATTTGAAAACTTTTTACGGAGAGCTGAAATTAGTCGGGTTATTCCTGACGAAGATATTTTAAAAAACATTGGAGTATTAACAGAGAACGGATATTTTAAAAATGCAGGCGTACTGTTTTTTTGCGATGAAGTAGAAAAATTTTTCAGGCAGGCAATCATAACCTGCGTAATGTATAAGGGCACAAACAAATATAAAATTATTGATAAAAAAGATTTTACCGAAGACATACTTTCCAATTACGAAAATGCTATCGCATTTCTAATAAGAAACTTAAATGTTGAATACATAATTGAAAATGCTGGGCCACGAAAAGAAGTATTAGAAATTCCAGAAGAAGCTCTTAGAGAGGCAGTCGTGAATGCAATTGCACATCGAGATTATAACGAAAAAGGAGCTAATATTCAGATAGATGTCTATGACGATAGGGTCGAAATCAGCAATCCTGGTGGTCTTGTCCCTGCCATTAAAGAAGCAGATTTCGGTAAAAAAAGTATATCAAGAAATCCCTTATTGTTTAACCTTCTTAGATCCGTCAATCTTGTAGAAAAAGCAGGTTCTGGTATTGAAAGGATGAGAAATGCTATGAAAGAAGCAAACCTCCCTTTACCGGAGTTTCAGTCTACAGGTTTTTTCACAGTAATATTAGAACGCCCAAAAAGTTCACAGAAAAGTTCGGAGAAAAGTTCGGAGAAAAGTTCGGAGAAAATTATTGAGTTAATTAAAAATAACAAGGAAATAACCATTGAAGAACTTGCACGATCTTTAAAACTTACAACAAGAGCAATTGAAAAGCATCTTGCCAAACTAAAAACACAAGGTAAAATTAAAAGAATCGGCCCAGACAAGGGCGGACACTGGGAGGTAGGGGAGTGAAAGGGAAAAAAATATTTAAAAGAAAAGTATTAAAATGTGCGTTAAATTTGACTAAAACATATTAGGAGAAAATATGAATTTAGTTATTAATCGTTTTAGAGTTGATATTAATGTGAATAAAGTAAATGTTTACTTTCATATTGATGTTTCAGATAATAAAATTAGTAAATCTATTTGGGCAAAATATCAACCACAAAAATTATTAGAATTCGATTTTATTAAAAATTTACCAGATAACAATGAATTAAAAGTAGAAATTTTAAATAAAAAAGAAAAAATAGAGAAAGGAGAAACAGAAAAAAAAGAAAAAATAGAGAATGAAACGAATGTTTTTATTTCTTTTTATGATGCTTCTGAGCATTCAGTAGATGTAGATATAAGTCTTTCAAAGAACAAAGCCTTACTTAGAAAGTGGTTAAAAGAAACATTTATTAAGAAATTAAAAGACAAGTATATTATAGAGCCATTCAGAGAAGGATGTGATTTTTCTTTATATAAAGAAACAGAAACAAATAAAAATAATATTAAGAAATATGAACGATTCGATCTGGTTTTCCATCTTTATGGCAATCCTCTTAATATAGAATTATCTTTAAGTATCGGTAGCAAAGATAGTTATATTGGAGAAGTTGAAAATGATGGGAGTAGACCAAATGAAAATATAAAAGTTGTAGAAAATAATCTGCTAATAAGAAAAAAGGAAAGTTCTAAAAATAATTTACCTGTAAAATTTAACAAAGAATTAAGAACACAAAATAGAATTTCCCCGTGTCCGTTATTACATTTTTATAAAGAAGATTATTATAAAATTAGAGAAATTGCAGAAACAATCGCTAAGGAAGTAAATGAAAAAGTAACCATTTTCCCAAACTTTATTATTAAAAGAGAACATGAAGTTAAGATTGTAGATTTTGAAAAAAATAAAATGATTTTTAGTGGAGGTAGAGAGGATTTTAGCACTATAAATGGAATGAGAGATTATGGACCATTTAAACTTCCTGATAATATTTCTAAAATCCAACTTTTATTTGTATACCCAGATAGTGAAAGCGCAAATAAGTTAGCAAATTTCTTATCAAGAGGATATAGGCATTTTCCAGGGCTTGAGAGCTATGTTGGAATACCTGCCAACTTCTCAGGCATAAGGATTAAGTATGATTCTAATAATTTAGATAATATAGTAGAAGAAATAAAACAAAAACTCCCTGCTCCAAAGAATGAAAATTTATTAGCTGTTTGTATAATGCCATTTTCAAAATCTAAGGCTACAGAAGAACAAAGTAAAAAATATTTTGAGATTAAAAAAATTTTACTCGAGAAAAATATACCTTCTCAGTTTATTGAAAGAGATAAAATATTTCAGGAAAACTTTCATTTTGGTTTGCCTAACATTGCTATCGCTATGCTTGCCAAAATAGGCGGGATCCCATGGAAATTGGCAAAAAAACATTATAAACAATTAACAGTAGGATTTAATATATATAGAAAAGAAGAACAAGAATATCTAGGATCTGCAGTTTATTTTGATAATGAAGGCGTAATTCAGGGAATTAATTTTAGTACAAAAAATAACATTAGATCAATAATTGAACATCTTTTTAATGCTATAAGTGACTATAAAGAACAAAATAATAACTTTGATAAACTTGTTATTCATTACTATAAACCATTAAACGAAAAAGAAAATAGAGAGATTGAGAATTCTTTAAGAGAAATATCTGCTTCAAGTATTTCTTTTGCCGTTGTGGAAATTAATGACACAAAAACATCTACTGATATATGTTTTGATCTAGATTATGAACGATATATGCCTCAGAGTGGAGTATATATTAAATTAAAACCAAATGAATATCTGCTTTTTAATAATTTGCGATATTGGGAGAAGCCAATAAATCCTATCCGTCAAGAAGAATATCCCATTAAATTAAGAATTTATGATCCAGGGAATGCTTTTGATCATCACGAATTAATTAGTCAAGTGTATGAATTCTCTCGTCTTTATTGGAAAAGCTTAAAGCAAAAAGCTCAACCTGTAACAACCATTTATTCTAAGTTAGTGGCTGAATATATGGCACATTTTCGATTAAAAGTAATACCAAATAATGAAACGGCTAAAAAAACTGTGTGGTTTATATGAACGAAACAGTAAACATATTTAATGATGTACTAATATTTACAGGCGCTGGGTTTTCGAAACCTGCTGGTTGTAAATTATCAAGTGAAATGCTTAAGGATTTAGAAAATATATCAAATGATGAACATAACGATGTTTTTACAAGTACAGAAAAGAAAACCATTAAATTTATCCTTTCTTGCCTTGAGTATCAGGCACGCTGGCGGTCTCTTGAGAGCAATGGAAAATATTTCTATATACCAAATATAGAAGAATTCGGGGTTTTACTAAGGAGAATCAAAAATAGAGATAATTATCTTCCATATCCCGTTACGGGTAACTGGTCAGATAAAATAATGTTGTTAGAGCAGGAATACAAATACGAATCAAAAAAATATGAAGGTGATTTATATTCATCTATCGAAAGTAAAATTATACATAAATGTTATGATGAATGGCTAAAACTTAAAGTATTAAATTTTTTAGAACCATTAAAAAACTTTTTAAAGAATAATTTATCAAATACAGACTTGAAATTAGAAATTTTCACACTAAACAACGACCTTGTAATGGAACACGCCTTTAAAGAAGAAAATACCCTCTATACCGGTTTTGTAAGTAATAAATGGGTTGGATTTGATAAATCTGATATTGATGAAAACACATATTCTGCGTCAAGGATAAATTATTATAAATTGCATGGATCGTTAGATTGGTATCGTCTAAGCGATGGAACGGTAAGAAAAAAAACAGAAGATGTAGATGACAAAAACATAGAAATAGAAATAGATCCATTACTTATATTTGGTCATGGCTCAAAAGTTTACACAATAGAACCTTTTTTTAGTTTACTTGAGATGTTTAAAGCAAAGCTAAAAGAGAAAATGTATTATATTGTTATAGGTTATAGTTTTTTTGACCCTCATATCAATAATCTTATTTTCAACGAATTAATGAACAATAATGAAAAAATCTTACTCATCATAAATCCTAAAATAAGTGATAAATTTAAGAAAAATTATTTTGAAGAAAAGTTTGGTTTAAAAATTCTTAAAGAAAGTAAAAAAAAAATCATTTTAGAAGAAATCGAAAATATTCAAAAAAATCCTTTATTCTCCGATGTCCCCGAATTTAATCTTACCAAAATATCTACAGAAAGCTTTGAATACTTAGCTATAGATACTGAAAATTTCTTAAATTCATTAAAGAATGGGGGAGTTGAAAGTTTCTTAAATAATATTAGTGAACAAAGAAAAAAAGGAATATTTTAGCAAGGACCAACCTATGAAACCCAACAAAACCACATTCAAACAAACCGAAATTGGCTTAATACCGGAGGATTGGGAGGTGAAGAGATTGGGAGATGAAATTGAAATTAAACATGGATTTTCGTTTAAAGGTGAATTTTTCACAGATGTGCCTAATGAAAATATTCTACTCACTCCTGGAAATTTCAAGATTGGAGGAGGTTTTAAATCTGATTATTTTAAATATTATTTAGGAAAAATTCCAGAAAAGTACCTTCTAAAAGGAGATGACCTTATCATAATAATGACCGATTTAAGTAAAGAAGGTGATACGTTAGGTTATAGTGCTTTGGTTCCTAAAGAAAAGGGAAAAAATTATTTGCATAATCAAAGGTTAGGATTAATAATAATTAAGTCACCAAAAATTGATAAATACTTCTTATATTGGCTATTAAGAACCAAAAGATATCATAATTTTGTTGTTAATACTGCCTCAGGTTCAACGGTAAAGCATACTGCACCTAAAAGAATCTACGAATATAAATTTCCCCTCCCCCCTCTCCCCGAGCAGCGCGCCATTGCCAGAATCCTTTCCGACCTGGATGCCAAGATCGAACTCAACCAGCAGATGAACAAAACCCTTGAAGCCATAGGCCAGGCAATATTCAAACACTGGTTTATTGACTTTGAGTTTCCCAACGAAGAAGGCAAACCCTACAAATCCTCCGGCGGACCTATGGAATACAACGAAGAACTTGACAAGGAGATACCAAAGGGGTGGAGAGTGAAACCTATAGACGAAATTGCAAATTTCTTAAATGGATTACCTTTGCAAAAATATCCTCCAAAGAATACAGAAGAATACTTACCGATAATTAAAATAAGAGAATTAAGGCAAGGAGTAACTAAAGATTCAGATAAGGCGAGTCTAAACATTCCAAAGGAGTACATAATTGATGATGGAGACGTTGTATTTTCTTGGTCAGGAAGTCTTGAAGTTGTAATATGGACTGGGGGTAAGGGGGCACTTAATCAGCATTTATTCAAAGTAACATCTAAAGATTATCTTAAATGGTTCTATTATTACTGGACACTTCAATATCTTCCAGATTATAGACATATTGCAGAGGGAAAAGCAACTACAATGGGACACATACAAAGACACCATTTAAAGAATTCATTGGTTTTGATTCCAGATAATATGACAATTAAGAAGATGGATAAAATTTTTAATCCAATTATTGAAAAGATTATTAACATTAATGTAGAAGCACGAACCCTCTCCTCCCTTCGCGACGCGCTTTTGCCCAAACTCATGACCGGCAAAATTCGTATAGATGATCCGGAAAAATTTTTAAATGAGGAAATAAAATAATCTATGAAACACGCAATTTCAGAATCAGATCTTGAGAAAAGGGTACTTTCTATTTTGTATGATATTGGATATGAAATTATTTATGGCGATAAGGAAGAATACCTGCCCGGTGGATTATTTGCACTGCGTAGCAGCTACAAGGATGTTTTGCTTATAGACCGATTAAAGAATTCTCTGCAAAAAATTAATCCTGCCGCCACCAGCGAAACCATCGAACAGGCAATAAAACAACTTACTACAAGCGAAAGCCAGTTGTTACTTTACGAAAACGAACGCTTTCATAAGATGCTGGTAGATGGTATTGATATAGCTGTGAGAAAAGATAATGAAGAGCGATACGAGAAAATCTATCTTTTTGATTTTCACAATCCAGCAAACAACGATTTTATGGCTACCAATCAATTTACGGTGGTCGAAAACAACATAGAACGCCGACCTGATGTGGTGTTATTTATTAATGGTATACCTCTGGTTATAATGGAACTAAAAAATCCTGCCAGTGAAAACGCCACCATCCTGGATGCTTACAATCAATTGCAAACCTACAAAGAGCAAATACCTTCAATTTTTACATATAATGAAGTTCTGGTTATCACTGATGGGTATCATGCACGAACTGGTACAATTACATCAAAAGTCGAACGTTTCATGCAGTGGAAAACTATCGATGGCGAAAAAATCGAAGATAATCAAATAGAAATAGATGTCCTTCTTCGCGGGATGTTTGATAAAAATCGGCTGCTCGATATAGTAAGAAATTTTATAGTCTTTGAAAAAAATCGAGAAACTCATAAAAAACTTGCTGCATACCATCAATACTGGGCAGTGAACAAAGCTGTTGCCTCTACAATCCGGGCAAGGGCAGAGCTAAAAATGATAGTAAAAGAAAAACCTGAAAATTATAATTTACCATCTGTCAGAACACAACCGTCAGGAGATAAAAAAGCTGGGGTTGTATGGCATACACAAGGTTCTGGTAAAAGCTTAACCATGGTATTTTATGCCGGCAAGATCATCCGTGAGCTCGATAATCCAACAATTGTTGTATTAACCGACCGTAACGATTTAGACGATCAACTCTTTAATACATTTAGCCACTGCCAGGATATTTTAAGACAGGCACCCGTTCAGGCGAACTCCCGAAAAGAACTTCAGGAACTTTTGAGAGTTGCATCGGGGGGAGTGGTTTTTACCACTATACAGAAATTCTTTTCAGAAGAGGAAAGAGAAAAATATCCCCTTCTCTCCGACCGCCATAATATCATTGTCATTGCCGACGAGGCGCATAGAACGCAATATGGATTTGCAGCGAAGATTATCAATAAAAACGATAAATCATTAATTACATACGGATACGCAAAATACCTCCGCGATGCATTGCCGAATGCTTCTTTTATTGGTTTTACAGGAACACCTATAGAAAAAGCAGATAAAAGTACGCCGGCTGTGTTTGGAAATTATATCGATGTGTATGACATTGAGCAGGCAGTTGAAGATGGCGCAACCGTGAGGATCTATTACGAATCGCGGCTTGCAAAACTTGATTTAAAACCAGAGGAACGACCAAAAATAGATAAAGAATTTGAAGAATTGACCGAAGGCCAAGAAGTAGAAGGCAAAGAAAAGCTAAAAAGCAAATGGGCGAGCCTCGAAAAACTTGCTGGTGCCCCTGAACGAATTAAAAGAATTGCAAAAGATATAGTAGAACATTTTGAAAATCGTCTTTCAGTACTTGATGGTAAAGGGATGATTGTCTGTATGTCGCGCCGGATTTGTGTCGAACTCTATAACGAGTTGGTTGCTTTAAAACCTCACTGGCATAGCGACGATGACGACAGGGGCTTTATTAAAGTGGTAATGACTGGTTCGGCTTCCGACCCTGTAGAATGGCAAAAGCATATCCGAAATAAGGAGCGAAGAAAAAGAATTGGAGAAAACTTTAAAGATCCTGCGCATGAGTTAAAACTCATAATTGTAAGAGATATGTTTCTGACAGGTTTTGATGTACCCTGCCTTCATACCATGTATCTCGATAAACCCATGCAAGGTCATAATCTCATGCAGGCAATAGCAAGAGTAAATCGCGTTTATCCCGGCAAAGAAGGTGGCCTAGTTGTTGATTATATGGGAATTGGAGCCGAACTTAAGCAAGCACTGAGCGATTATACCGAAAGCGGCGGCAGAGGTAAACCTGTTTTCAATCAGGAAGAAGCTGTGGCTCTCATGCTTGAAAAGTACGAAGTGGTAAGAGATATGTTTCATGGTTTTGATTACTCAAAGTTTTTTGTACTCAAGCCTGAAGAAAGAATAACTTTTCTTCCCGATGCAATGGAACACATCCTTAAAGAAAAAGATAAAAAGGAAAAATTTATTCGAGAAACTACAGCTTTGATTAAAGCATTTTCACTCTCTCTGCCACACGAGGAGGCGATGAAAATCAAAGAGGAAGTTGGCTTTTTCCAGGCGGTTAAATCTTCATTAACCAAACTTACAGATACAAAAAAAATTATCGATGCCCCGTTTGAATCGGCTATTAAACAGATAATATCAAAAGCGGTGATATCCGACAGAGTTATTGATATTTTTGAAGCAGCCGGTATTAAAAAGCCTGATATCTCTATCCTTTCAGATGCATTTCTCGCCGAAATTAAAGAAATGCCACATAAAAACCTTGCCCTTGAGGCACTTAAAAAACTTCTTAATGACGAGATAAAGATTATCTTAAAACGAAATCTTGTTCAGGGAAGATCTTTTTTGAAAATGCTTGAAGAGACGATAAAAAAATACACCAATCGTAGTGTCGAAGCCGCAGAAGTTATTGAAGAACTTATAGAACTTGCAAAGCAGGTGCGGGAGGACAAAAACAGAGGTGTCAAGCTCAACCTTAGCGAGGATGAATTAGCCTTTTACGATGCTCTCGGTGTAAATGATAGCGCGGTTAAAGTGCTGGGTGACGAAACATTACGAAAAATTGCCCTCGAACTTACACAAACAATAAGGAAAAGCGTTACTATCGACTGGACCAGGAAAGAGAGTGCCCGGGCAGAAATACGTCTTAAGGTTAAAAAAATTTTGAGAAAATATGGCTATCCCCCTGACAGAGAAAAGACTGCAACTGAAACAGTACTCGAACAGGCGGCTCTGGTTGCTTCACATGTAATTTCTTGATTGTTTCTTTTTGATAAGCATCAGACAAAAGTATACTTGTTAGGTCACTCGGAAATCTTCTTAAAAATACACTGGAAGCATCTAAAACGGGAGATACAGTAACAGTAAAAACAGTTATTGGTGATGATCAAATTATTTTTTCAGTACATAATCCTGCCTTTATGCCACAAGACGTACAAATGCAAATATTTAATCGTTCCTTTTCAACTAAGGAAGGAACAGGAAGAGGACTCGGTACTTACAGCACCAGGTTGTTCATTGAAAAATATTTAAATGGAGAAGTTTATTTCCATTCAAATGAAGAAGAAGGCACAGTATTTAATATAAAATTAAAAAGAAATAAATAATGATATCATTTGAGGATGTATGAACAAATTTTTTAAGAAGTATTAAAAGGCTGCTTTATTAAGCAGCCTTTAATTATCTACTTTAATCTTTTTGGACCGGCTTCAATTACATCCCGGGAACAAAATTTTTCATACATCTTAAAGTTATCAATGAATCTTGCTGCGAGGGCGTCGTATTTTTTCCAGTATTCTTCTTTATTGCCCCATGAACTTTCTGGGTCGAGCACTTCCGAAGGTACGTCGGGACAGCTTGTCGGAACTTCGAATCCGAAGAGTTTATCCTTGTGGTATTGAACTTTGTCGAGCTTTCCATCGAGAGCTGCATTTAAAAGATTGCGGGTGTGACGAATTGAAATTCTTTTGCCAACTCCAAATCTACCGCCGACCCATCCTGTATTAATGAGCCATACTTTTGCGTTGTGTTTTAGCATTCGTTGCTTGAGCATCTGTGCGTATTCGTATGGATGCCGCACCATAAATGGGGCTCCGAAACATGCACTGAAGGTTATTTCAGGTTCTATCCCCAGACCGATTTCAGTACCCGCAATTTTAGAAGTATATCCACTAATGAAATGATATTGAGCTTGTTCGGGTGAAAGGCGAGCAATTGGAGGTAAAACTCCCGTAGCGTCGCATGTCAGGAATATGATGTTCTTCGGATGCGCATTAACGTATCCATCTTGTATTACATTGGGAATGAATTCAATTGGATAAGAAGCTCGTGTGTTTTCAGTAATCGAATCGTCATCGAGGTCAATTACTCGGGATACCGGATCGAAAACAACATTCTCAAGTATAGTGCCGTACCTTTTAGTGGTTGAATAAATTTCTGGTTCATTTTCAGCTGAAAGGCGGATAACTTTTGCATAACATCCACCTTCGAAGTTGAACACGCCTTTCGAACTCCAGCCATGTTCGTCGTCGCCGATCAATTTCCTTTTGGGGTCGGCTGATAGTGTGGTTTTTCCAGTTCCACTCAATCCAAAAAACAATGCTACGTCGTTTTGTTCTCCAACATTTGCCGAGCAGTGCATCGGTAATACATCCTCAAAAGTCAATAAGTAATTCAGTACTGTAAATACCGACTTTTTAATTTCACCTGCATAGAGCGTATTAGCAATAATTGCCATCTTCGCACCGAAATTTAATATTATTCCAGTTTCCGTCCTTGTGCCGTCGATAACTGGATTTAATTTTAAACCGGGCACGGCGATTATTGTAAATTCTGGTACGAACTTTTTAAGTTCATCTTTATTGTCGATTGTAACAAACATATTTCTTACAAAAAGACTATGCCATGCTTTTTCGGTAATAATCCTTATTGGCATACGATACTCGGGGTCGGTGCCGGCGTAAACATCCTGCACAAAAAATTCCTCGCCTTGTGCCCATGCCTGGAGTCGCCCAAACAATTCGTTGAATTTTGCCTGACTATAAGGGCGATTATAAATTCCCCACCAGATGTTATTATTTGTCGATTCTTCTTGCACAATATATTTATCCGCAGCAGCTCGCGCCGTGTGTTTTCCTGTAGTTACAAGCAAGGGTCCGCCTTTAATTACTTTCCCCTCGTTGCGGAAGATAGCTTCTTCGTAGAGCGCTTCTTCAGGTAGATTCCAGTAAACTCGATCGAGATAAGTGAGACCCTGATGTTTTAATCTGTAGTCCGAAGCTAATTCCATTGCTTCTTTCGAAGCGGGCGTATTGAATTCAAGATATTTGCTCATAACCAATCCCTCACTAATTTTCTGTCGCCAATATAAAGTTCGTTCGGTGCATTAGGATCGATTACCCATTTGATTCTTTCAATACCTTCCTGAATTTCTTTCATAGAACCTGCAAAGCTTAAGCGAATAAATCCTTCCATGCCAAATTCCACGCCGGGTACCGTCAATACCATTACTTTATCAATGAGCATTTGAGAAAGTTTATGTGAACTCTTTTCGTAAGCACTAAAGTCGACGAAGCAGTAAAATGTACCGTCGGGCACGAAAACTTTTGCACCGTCCATAGTACGCAATAAATCGACCATAACATTACGATTGTTTTCGAGTGTGGTTCTGAGATTTTCTACGCTCGATTGAATGCCATTAAGTGCGCCCACTGCAGCACGCTGAAGCACAACTGAAGGCCCTCCCGACTGATGGCTCTGTATATTTGTCATTGCTTCGATTAGTTTTTTATTTGCCACAGCCCATCCGATGCGAAATCCCGTCATTGCGTATTGTTTCGATACACCGTTAACAATTATCATTCTGGAATTTTCATCTTTCTTTTTAACATAGTTCCATGGATTAATTGGTTTTCTGCCGTCGAAAATCAGGCGGTGATAAATATCATCCATTATTAAATAGAGGTCGCGACGTTCGCAGAAATCGACTATATCTGCAATAAATTCTTCGGAATAAACGGCTCCGGAAGGATTATTTGGACTGTTAATAATAACTGCTTTTGTATAACTGCCTACTTTCCTTTCGATGTCTTGAATTCTTGGATAGAAAGTTCCATCTTCAGGTGGAACAGGAATGCCAATGCCGCCGCAGAGCTTTGCCATCTCGGGATAACTAACCCAGTAAGGTGCTGGATAGAGAACCTCTTCCTGCGGATTCAGTATAGCCTGCAAAGCTATCATAATTGCCTGTTTGGCGCCTCCCGATACAATTATGTTTTCTGGCTCAACTTTTCGATTGTAAAACTCTTCGGTGTAACGGATAATTGATTTCTTCAAATCGGGTATTCCATCGGGCGGCGTATAACGAACTTCGCCAGTATTAAGAATTTGAACTGCAGCCAGAATTGAATCGATTGGCGCACGGCTGCGTGGCTCGCCAACACTGAAATTGATTACCGGTTCTCCTTTTTGTCGAAGTATTTGTGCCTTCTCGTTTAACGCTAACGTGGGAGAAGCAGATATGCTTTTTGCTATTAGACTTAGACTCATTTTGTTACCTTATTGATTGATTTAATCGGGTGAGATTTATATGAAATGAAAAATATTTCTGTAATTGATGCAATTTATCTGCTCACATTTTCAGAATAATTGATTTTAATATGGCACTATTTTTAGCTGACCCCACGTACAATAAAGAGGATTTAGAGTATCCTCAGTCTTTTAAAACTAACTGTTTTTTACAATGAAAAAATAATAAATAATGAAGGAATGGCAAAAACTGCAGAGTAAAATTCAATTTCTTGTTCCATTTTGTGTGATGAATTTTATTTCCCGGAGTGTACCTTTAAACCACGATTTTTTGTTCTGTCTTACACCTATTGAAATAGTACCATCTTTGTCTATCGGTTCAAAATTTACTTTGCCGCTCATCTCTTCGTGTCCATCGACAAAATGTCTCATAATCCCGTTACGATAAGTCAAAGCAACTTTGTACCACTTACCGGTTTCGTGCCAGATAGAAGTATCAATAAGTGTACATTTAGAATCTCCGTTTTTAATGAAAGTGTCCAGAGTCCATTTATTTTTCTTTAAACGCAATTCCATTAAGATTCTTTTAAAATCATCCTTGTTTTTAATATGGAGGAAACGCTGTTCATAATTTGCAATGTTCGACGAAGAATCGGGCCGGAAGAAAACTTCAATCGTAAAATTTTCTGAATCGCAAAGCGGATAATTGTTTATTAATATACCGTCGTCAATACCATCGAAATAAAGTGCATCGCCATATTCCGTATTAATAATAGAAGGACGTCCAGTAAGAAACGAAGTTTTAAAATTACCGACTGTATCGGGATTATTCAGTATCCAGACAAGTGTATCCTGAGCCTGCGAAACTGTTGTAATCAGAATGCATAAATGCAGCACAGTAAAAATTGTGACTTTCTTCATGTTTGTAAAATTAATTGTAACACAACGAAAAATATTATTTTCTCAAAAAAATGTGCAGATGTTTTTTTGATTGTTGAACTATTTTTTTGATTAATGAATTTATAGACTAAAAAAAGGAATTAAAGTTGAACGTCGAATGCAGAACAAAAGTATCTGAATTAATAGCCGATAGATATAGTCCTTACGATTTTTCTGAGCAGGAGATACCACTCGAGGATATAAAAGCATTATTCGAGATGGCTCGCCTTGCTCCTTCGTCCTATAATGAACAGCCATGGAAATTTTATGTTGGTTTTAAGGACGATAAAATTTACGATACGTTGCTCGATACTCTTTTCGACAGCAATAAAAAATGGGCGGCAAAAGCACCCGTCCTGATCGGAGTAACAGGCAGAGTTAATTTATCTCTTAACGGCAAAAAAAATAATTACATGGAATATGATGTGGGGCAGGCCGTAGCATTTTTAACACTCGAGGCAATGGAGCGGAATATTTATCTGCATCAAATGGGAGGATTCGACAGAAATAAATTTGTTGAAAGTCTCAATCTCAACGAAGACGAGAAACCTGTTGTAATAATTGCGCTGGGTTATAATGACGAAAAAAATCCTCATAGAAAAGGAAGGAAAGAATTAAAAGAAATAGTGGTATCAGAAAAGAACATTTTTTAATTGCAGAAGATTGGAATCAAAGGTTGAACTGAACATTAATAATATAGTTGATAAACGCTGCCTTATTAATTAAATTGGCACTCAAAAAAAAGGATGATAATTGAGAGCTGTTATCCCGGCGGCGGGTTTTGGAACACGATTAAAACCTCACACTCATTCGCTTCCTAAAGTAATGCTCAATGTTGGTGGAAAGCCAATCATCGGACATATCGTCGACAAACTGATTCAGGAAGGCATCAATAAAGCTACATTTATAATCGGATACATGGGAGAAAAAATAATCGATTATATCAATAGCGAATATCCTTTGATAGATGCACGGTTTGTAGAACAGGAAGAATTGCTGGGACTTGGACATGCAATTTATGTAGCATTGAAAGATGAAAGCGATAAAGAAATTTTTATTATTCTTGGCGACACTATTTTTGATTTCGATCTCAAAAAAGGATTCGAAAAAAACGCCACAGCGCTGGGAGTAAAGCAGGTAGAAGACCCATCCCGTTTTGGAGTTGCCGTCTGTGAAAACGATACGATAATTAAACTGATTGAAAAGCCACAAACGCCGATATCGAAACTGGCTCTTGTCGGTCTGTATTACATTAAAAACACTACACTTCTGAAAGAATGCCTTACAGAACTTATCGAAAAAAACATCCGCACACGAGGTGAATATCAATTGACCGACGCTTTGCAATTGATGATTGACAAAGGCGAGGTTATTAAAACGTTTGACGTTGAAGGCTGGTATGATTGCGGCAAACCTGAAACCCTTCTGGAAACAAATCGATTTCTACTGTCGAAAAATGGAACACATAAAAAATTTGATAACGTGGTTGTTATAGAACCTGTTTATATCGACGAGAAAGCAGAAATTATAAATTCAGTGATAGGTCCTTTTGCAACAATTTCAAAAGGCTGTAAAATTACCGACTCGATTATAAGGAATTCAATAATAAGCGAAGGCGCTTTGATCGACAAGAGTATGCTTGAAAATTCTATTATCGGCAGCAATGCTATCGTTAAAGGAAACTTCAAAAGATTGAATACTGGCGATTCATCTGAAATTGAGTATTATTAAAAAATAAAACAGAGGTATAAATGTCATACTTGTTCACATCCGAATCCGTTTCCGAAGGGCACCCGGATAAAGTGTGTGATGCGATATCGGACGGAGTATTAGATGCGGTTATGAAAGACGACCCGAATGGACGGGTTGCATGCGAAACTTTTGTTACTACCGGACTGGTTGTAGTTGGCGGTGAAATTACAACCGAGGCATACATCGATATTGAGAATGTTGTAAGATCTACAATAAGGAATATCGGCTATACAAAGGCCGAATATAAATTTGACGCTGAATCGTGTGGTGTAATCAATGCAATTCATTCGCAGTCGCCCGATATCGCAATGGGAGTGAATAAAGGCGGTGCAGGTGACCAGGGAATTATGTTCGGATATGCATGCGATCAAACTCCCGAATTTATGCCCATGCCTTTAATGTTTGCACATAAACTCGTCAAACGACTTGCCGATGTAAGAAAAAACACTCCCGGAGAAATGCCATACCTGAGACCCGATTCAAAATCACAAGTGACAATTGAATTTGAAGACGATGGAACTCCAAGAAGAGTTGATGCAGTCGTCATTTCTACACAGCACGATCCTGGAGTTAGCCAGAAAAAAATTAAAGCCGATGTTATCGAAAATATTATTAAAAAAGTAATTCCAGCAGAGCTGCTCGACAACAGAACAAAGTACTATGTTAATCCAACCGGAAGATTTGAGATAGGAGGTCCTCACGGCGACACAGGATTAACAGGAAGAAAAATTATCGTAGATACCTACGGCGGATGGGCTCCACATGGAGGAGGCGCTTTCTCAGGGAAAGATCCGTCGAAAGTCGACAGAAGTGCAACTTATGCTGCGCGTCATATTGCTAAGAATGTGGTCGCTGCTGGACTTGCAAGGGAATGCCTGTTTCAGATTGCATATGCCATCGGTGTAAAAGAACCAGTATCGGTTTATATCAATACTAACGGCACCGGTGTTATTCCGGACAAGCAGCTGGCAAAACTGATTAAAAAGGAGATCGACCTTACGCCGAACGGTATCATCGAACGTTTGAAATTAAGAAGACCGATATATCAAAAAACCGCAGCTTACGGTCATTTCGGTAGAAACGAAAAAGAATTTACGTGGGAAAAACTTGACCTTGTATCAACACTTAAAAAACTTGTTTAATAAGGAGTAATTTTATGGATTTCAAAGAAGGAAGGTATAAAGTACGCGATATTAAATTAGCAGCTGAAGGCAGAAAGAAAATCGAGTGGGCAGAATCGAGAATGCCCGTTATGATGGAACTGAGAGAAAAATATTCGAAGACCAAGCCGTTGAAGGGATTCAAAATTGCGGGATGTCTCCACGTTACAAAAGAGACTGCAGTTCTTGTCGAAACATTAAAGGAAGCGGGCGCAAAAGTAAGCTGGAGCGGCTGTAATCCACTTTCTACACAGGACGAAATTGCAGCTGCACTTGCTAAAAATGGGATCGAAATTTATGCTTGGCATGGTCAGAATGTTAAGGAATTCTACTGGTCGATAGAACAAACATTAAAGATGAAACCAAACCTGACACTCGACGACGGCGCTGATTTAATTTTTACAGTCCACAATAAATTTCCTGAGTTGGCTAAAAATATTATCGGCGGCACTGAAGAAACAACGACGGGCGTGCACAGACTTCGAGCTATGGCTGCAGCTAAAAAATTGCTCTATCCCGTTATCGCAGTCAACGATGCAGAAACAAAATGGGACTTCGATAATGTCTACGGTACCGGCCAATCCTCGATTGACGGTATATTAAGAGCAACTTCGGTATTGCTGGCGGGCAAAAATTTTGTCGTTGCTGGTTATGGACACTGCGGACGAGGCGTTGCAATGAGAGCCGCAGGGATGGGAGCCAATGTGATTGTTACAGAAGTTAAACCAACGGCAGCTCTGAAAGCAGCACTGGAAGGTTTCCGCGTTATGCCAATGGACGAAGCTGCTAAAATCGGAGATATCTTTATTACCGCTACCGGCGTTAAGGATGTGATCGTCTCGAAACATTTTAAAAGTATGAAAGATGGAGCAATCATTTGCAATACAGGTCACTACGACTGCGAAATAAATATTCCTGATCTTGAAAAATTGAAAAAATCGAAAAGAACTGTGCGACCTAATAACGAGGAGTATACTCTTAAAGATGGAAGACGCATCTATCTTCTGGCTCAGGGACGACT
Source organism: Melioribacter sulfuriphilus (assembly GCF_052656625.1). Classification (NCBI taxonomy): domain Bacteria; kingdom Pseudomonadati; phylum Ignavibacteriota; class Ignavibacteria; order Ignavibacteriales; family Melioribacteraceae; genus Melioribacter; species Melioribacter sulfuriphilus. The sequence continues at coordinate 118,004 of NZ_JBQXXK010000005.1, forward strand.
CGTAAATCTCGCTGCTGCAGAAGGGCACCCCTCTGAAGTAATGGATATGTCGTTTGCAAATCAATTTATGTCGCAACTGCGTCTGGCAGAAATGAAAGTAAAAGGAATTAAAATCGAACCCGATGTTATCGATATTCCTGAAGAACAAGATCAGGAAATTGCGATGATTAAATTGAAAACTATGGGTTACAAAATCGACAAGTTGACGAATGAACAGATTAAATATATTAACGATTACAGCGCGGGAACGTAATGCTTAAATAGATGATTGTTTGTGGATCTGGATGGAAAGATATCTAAAAAGCCCGTCTAATCATGCGGGCTTTTTTTCAATATGCAAATCCATTAATTATCGGTAATGTAAATTCCTTCCCCTTCTTTTTCAAAAGTGTGAAGAGATAATAAAGAAGAGTTTTTATGTCGCTTGGTTTAGTAAGATATAAATCGCATCCGGCGTTGAGTGCATTAATTCTATCGCGGTTCATTGCAAAGGTGGTGTAGCATAATATCGGTATATGCGAATAACTTTCGTTGCTCTTTAATTCTTGAATTAATTGAATCCCATCCTTGCCACCTTTTAATGCGATGTCCATAATTATAATATCGTAACTATTCTGGGAGAGGAGATCGTAGAGTTCCTCTGCAGATTCGCACGCATCGGGTAAGAAATATTTTTTTAGATAGATTTTTAGAAAATGTCTGTTGTCGTTGTCTCCTTCTGCAATTAATATTCTAGGTTTTTTTACTTCTTGTTCTTCCATAACTATTACCCTCAAATATAACTGTAAAAATAGAGCCGGTACCGAGCTCGCTTTTTACTTCGATTTTGGCGTTGTTAATATCCAAAAGATTTTTAACTAAAGCCAGACCCAAACCGGTACCCTCAAATGGTTTGGAGTATGACATATTTGCTTGAGAGAATGGAGTAAATAATTTACCTATATATTCGGGAGGTATTCCAATACCGTTGTCTTTGACGTCCACATAGAAATAGTTTTCATCCCTGCGTAAAATTATATCTACGTTACCGTTCTCGGAATATTTAATTGCATTGTCGATCAAATGTGAAAAAATTTGACTTACTGAATAATGATCTGCTGTTACAATCGTATCTTCCGTTTTGGGAACTATACGGAGTGCTACATTCTTTTCCTCTGCATAAGTGGCAAATTCGTTTGTGATAGATTTTATTATCGGCAGTACATCGATGTGCTCGAAGCGTATATTGAACGAGCCTGTTTGTATTTGCGACATGTTGAGTAGCAGGTCGAAAGTTCGGTAAAGCCGTTTGCTGTTGTTTATTATCGATAGGTAAATATCTTTCATGTCACTATCCTTGCTGCTTTTAGCTTCTTCCAACAGCATATTTGAAAATCCGATAATGACGTTTAATGGCGAACGAACTTCGTGTGATATCTGAGAAAGGAAAAACTCTTTTAACTTTTGCGACTCTTCTGCTTTACGTAGCGCTTCCTGTAATTCTTTTTCTGACCTTTTCAATTCTGTAATATCTCTTCCGTATATCTGACAAATTTCGAGACTCGAAATGCCGCTTATCTTGAACTGGAAATAATTTTGATTGATTTGTGTTGTGTAATTAATTGTTATATCTCTCTTTATCATTTCATAAATATCGAGGTCTTTTGTAAAAGGGAGGACTTCAGAAATTTTCGTGCCTAGCAAAACCTTGAAAGGAAATACTTTATGAGCAGCATCGTTGGCAAGAATTATATTGCTTGCTTTGTCTACGCGAAATACTGGATCGGGTGCAAGACTCACAAAGAGTGCCATCAATTCAGCCTGGCGCAATTGCATCGTTTTTTCTTCTTTCTCGTGTCGTTTTTGCATCGGCAGTACTACATACCAGAAAAACATGAATGACACCACGAGTATTACTGCCATCAGAAGTATGGCATAAAAATACGGATTCTCAGCGCTGAATAACGACTCGGGCCCTATCTCCTCTAAAGACCGTAAAGAAGAGTCCAAAGGAGATTTGGAAGATTGTTGTAATAAAAAAATAAGCAGTTGCATTTGTAATTCCGAAAGCTACGTTTAAATATTTGAGTATTGTAGTAAATTCGTAAAAGATTAACATTAATAGGAATAGGTCCAGCTCGCTCTTAAACGCAAAACGTATTATAAACTCCTTTAAAAACAAGAAGACAATAAGAAAATGGAGAATCCCAACTGAAAGCTGGGATTGCTCCAATATTAAAGTCAATATGAAAGTAACAGCTGTAGCCGTAATTGTAACAGCAAAATGAAATTTCTCGTTCGACTTCTCTTTCCTGTAAATGGATAAAAAAAGTAATAATGAAACAAATGGGAAATAGAAAGAAATATGAATGTAAATAAAATTCTTTATGAACAGAGATACTGGATCGGCTAAAGCAAGGATTAGAAAAAAATAAAAGTATCTGGTTTTAAGTTGTCGTATAGGTGGAAATAGCCAGATTACAATACTCACATAAAACAATATTTTTAAGATTTCAATGATACTCAAGTTAATCCTCAGGACAATAGGGTGGACAATCAGTTGCAAACTCTAACGTACTAACTGAATTACTGAGCGTTAAAATATAATTTGCTTGAAGTGAAGAAGTAGTTCTACCTCTTACTCCCGCTTCGCTCCCTCTAATTTCAATTTCAATGACCGAGTCGTTTGTGCTATTTAGAAATTCTTCGACCACTTCTTTGCTGAAGAGGAAACCTTTTTCGCCAGGGTCGAGTGTTACATTATTGTCGAGTAATGGTTTTCTGCGGCTGTTGAACAATAGTGGTCTTTTCCCTTTTACTGCAAAAAGAACGTATTTATCCACACGGGAAAGAGCTGCTTTGAGGATATCTTTCTTTATTTTTACAGAAAAATCCACTTTGCCAAAAAGCTGATTGGCTTCTTCTTTACCAAAAATTTTACCGAACCGTACATTCTGGTTCTGGGCCATTGTTAAAGAAGAGAATAAGATTACCATAAAGGAAATAATCAGAGTGATAATGAGAGTTTTTTTCATACATACCCCCTTATTAGGTTATTTATTTTCAACAGGTTGATGGAAAAATCAATTAAAAAATATTGATAAAGTTAGTAAATTCATAATGAAAAAAAACTTCCGTCGATTTTTGTTGAACAATAGTTACACCTGCCTTCTGTAAGCGAAATTTCCAAGATTGAGTGCCAATCTCTTTTAATAACGGCTTTGCCACATTCAGGGCAATAGGTTGTTTGTCCTTCGATGTTATGAATGTTGCCTGTGTAACAGTATTTTATGCCCATATTCAGAGCAATATTTCGCGCTCTAAAAAGTGTAGAAGGCGGTGTAGGAGGCTTGTCTCTCATTTTAAAATCCGGATGAAAAGCCGTGAAGTGCAATGGAATTCGATCACCCAAATTTTTTAATATCCACTCGCACATTTTTTTTATTTCATCGTCCGAATCGTTTTCACCGGGTATTAACAATGTTGTAATTTCAAACCAGATATCTGTTTCGTTGTGGAGCCATTGGAGCGTATCGAGTACAGGTTGAAGATGAGAGAATGTAAGGTTGTGATAGAATTCTTCAGTAAAAGCCTTCAGGTCTACGTTGGCAGCATCGATATATTGAAAAACTTCTTTGCGGGCTTCCTTATCGATGTAGCCTGCAGTAACCATAACTGTTTTGATATTCTGTTCTCGAGCCAATTTAGAAATATCGATTACATACTCGCCAAATATTACCGGATCGTTATAAGTAAAAGCAATAGAGGGAACATTATATTTCAATGCAATATTTACAACGTCTTCTGGGGAAGCTTCCACTGAGTTTATAGTGTCGATTTTTGCCTTGCTTATCGACCAGTTCTGACAGAATTTACAGCCGAGATTACAGCCTGCTGTACCGAAACTGAGTATTTTGCTTCCTGGCATAAAATGGAAGAGTGGTTTTTTTTCGATCGGGTCGATGGCAAAGCCCGTTGGATGGCCGTATCCGAGTGTATAAAGTTTGCCATCGATATTCTGGCGTATGTAGCAAAAGCCTGCCTGATTGTTCCCTATTGTGCAGTAACGCGGACATAGTGTACAGAGGATTTTGCCCTTATCGTTTACTGTCCACCATTTAGCGGGTTTATATTTTAAGCCAACCGTTCTATCCATTTTTGACCAAATTTATCCCTTCTCTTTTAGAGAATATAATACGGCTGGTAATATTTGTTTATAAACTATACAATCGAATAACGGAGCCAGCTTCGTCTACCGTCGCATAACGGTTGACCTGCAGCAAAAATAACCACATCACCGTCTTTAATCAAGTTTTTTTCTTTCAGTAGTTTCATCGATTCACTAATAGCGGTTTCTTCATCGTGGATATGGGAATGATAAAAGGGTTTAATTCCCCAGTGCAGGTTCAACGTGTTTAGCGTTTCGAATTTATCCGAGATTGCAAAGATCGAAGCATTTGGTCTGAACTTTGATATAATATTTGCTTTTGAACCGAAGTGAGTAAAAATTACAATTGCAGCAGCGTTCAGTTGTTCCGAAATAAGAGCGATGCCTGCGCCGGTGGCGTCGACCATATTTTCAAATATATTTTCAGGCTTTTCGTACTTTGTTTTTTTTCTCATACCGGGGTCGGCTTCGGTAGTTAAAAGAATTTCGTTCATAATTTTAACTGCGTCTACTGGATATTTGCCCACAGAGGTTTCGCCGCTTAGCATTACAACATCGGTTCCGTCCCAGACAGCATTTGCAATGTCGGAAGCCTCGGCCCGCGTTGGAACGGGATTATGAATCATGGACTCAAGCATTTGAGTTGCAGTTATAACGAGTTTGCCAGTTTCATTACAACGTCGAATAATTTTTTTCTGAATAATAGGCACAAGATGAGGACCCAGTTCAACTCCGAGATCGCCTCGTGCGACCATAATTCCATCTGATTCTTTCAATATTTCTTCGAAATTATCGACAGCTTCCTGCTTTTCAATTTTAGCAATCAATGGAATATTATAGCCTCGTTCGTTGAGCCATGCCCGCAAACCTCTTATATCTTCTGCCTGCCGAACAAAAGAGAGAGCAATAAAATCGACTCGGTACTGAAGCGCAAATTCGAGATTCTCATAGTCCTTATCGGTAACAGAAGGCGTGCTTAATTTCATTCCCGGCAGATTCATCCCTTTACGTGGTTTTAAGGTACCACCTTCTAAAATTGTACAGACAAGTTTATTGTTTTTCTTTTCGGCAACTTTGAGCTTTATCAGTCCATCGTCGATTAAAATTACTTCGTCCTTTTTTGCATCTTTAATCAGATCCTTATAACTGGTTGAAATTATTTCTTCCGTTCCTGGGATCTCCTCAGTAGTAATTTCAATTTTATTGCCGGTCTTAATTTCAATTTCTGGCTTGGTAAGTTCACCGATTCGAATTTTGGGTCCCTGTAAATCGACCAAAATCGGGATCGGAAGAGATTTTTCCACGCAAATGCTGTGAATTAAATTAAAGAGCCTTTTAAAATATTCCTTGTCGCCGTGTGAAAAGTTAAGGCGGATACCGTCGGCGCCAGCGTCGATTAATGCTTCGAGTTGCTCTTTTGAATCTGTGGCAGGTCCGAGTGTGACTAAAATTTTTGTTTTTGCAAATGCCGGCTTCATTACGTTAAAAGATTATTTTTGATAAAACAAAAATAATACAATTAACCGAAACAAATTTAATGCGTAGAACTGAAATTCATTATTTTTTTAGTTTTTTCTGCTACCCTGTTTCGATTTTTTTAGCATCGATTCGAGTTCCTTTTCAACTTTGTAGAAAAGCGTGTTTACCTCGTGTTTGCCCGTTTTCAGTAATTTACCTGCTTTTATGCCTGTAAGAATTTCTACGGCTTCTTCGACTGTCTTTACAGCATAAATATGGAATCTTTTTTCTTTTACTGCATTTACAACTTCGTCTTTCAGCATTAAATCTTTTACGTTTTGGTGCGGAATAATGACGCCTTGCGAACCGTTCAATCCGCGTTTTTTGCAGACATCGAAAAAACCTTCGATTTTTTCGTTGACACCACCGATTGGTTGTATTTCACCTTTTTGATTGACCGAGCCTGTAATTGCAAGCGATTGTTTTATTGGAACGCCCGAAAGAGCCGATAGAAGAGCGCATATTTCAGAGATCGATGCGCTGTCGCCGTCGACCATGCTGTAACCCTGCTCGAATACAAGATTTGCATTGAATGAAAGATTCATTGAACGCCCGAATTTTTCTCTGAAATATCCAGAAATAATAAGTACTGCTTTGTTATGGGTTTTACCGCTTAAGCCAGCCTCTCTTTCTACATTAATTATGCTGCCATTACCAAGAGAGACTGTAGCTGTTATTCTTGTCGGTTTGCCGAATGAATAAACGCCTACATCATAAACAGCAAGCCCATTTACTGTTCCAATACGAGCGCCTTCAGTATCAATTAAAATGGTGCCTTCCTCTATAAATTCAGAAATCTTGGATTCGTATAATCCGTGACGTTCGATATATGAATTGTAAGCCTGGTCAACGTGGTAATCAGTTACAATTTTACTGCCATTGTCTTTTGCCCAGAAGTTAGCTTCACGAACAAGGTCAGCAATGTATGCAAATCGAGTTGTCAGTTTGTTCTTTTCACCGGCGTATCGTGCGCCGTATTCGATAAGCCGTGCAACTGCGCTTTTGTCGAATTCATATAACTTTTCGTTTTCGATTAATTTTTTGATTAAACGGGCGTATTCGTTTAATGCACTTTCGGAACGTTTCATTACATTGTCGAATTCAGCTTTGATCTTGAATATTTTATTGAAGTCGTCTTCGTAAAATGATAAATAAGAATAGATATAATTATTCCCGATAAGAATTATTTTTGTGTCGATTTCGATCGGTTCGGGTTTGAGAATTGAAGGTGAGAACTGGTAAACGTTGGCAATGTCCTGAATTTCAAGTTTGCCGTAGAGCAATGTGCGTTTGAGAGCTTTCCAGACGCCTGGTTCGCCAAGTGCATCGAGTGCATTAATAACGAGAAATCCACCGTTAGCTCTGAGAATCGAGCCGGCTTTGATACGTGTAAAGTCGGCATACCATCCGCCACGTCCGTCGTTTATCTTTTCAATTGTGCCGAACAAATTTGTATATGTTGGCGAGGTCTCAATTATAACAGGCGTGGCTTTTGTGTTTGAATTATCGAGAATGATATTAACTTCGTATTCTTTTAGATAATCGATTACCGTCCCATCTTCAGCTTCTTCTTGAATTGGTTTCTGTCCTTTGAATATTTCAATATTCAAAAGAATATTTTCTGTAACCTGATCCAGATAATGTCTAATCTTGCTGTCTTTATATTTTTTCCTTAAATCTTCTATTGTAAGCTTAACAATTGAGGATACAGATTCAGTTTCCAGCTGGTTTATTTTTTCCTGATACATCTGTGTTAGCTTAAGGCTTTCAACAAATATCTGCTGAAGTTCTTCCTGGTAAGAAGAATATTTGCTGATAATTTCGTTGGCTTTTTCGGAATTAATTTTGCCTTCGCGTACAAATTCCTGAATCTGTTGAACGAATACAGGTTTATTGTCGATCAATGCAAGTATTTCGGGTCGAACCATTTCGCCTGATTTTACTTCGCCGAGAGTAAAATTATCTTTTCTCAATTTTTCTTCGAAGCCAGTCATTATAGCCCGTTGTTGTTTGCCATATTCCGAAAGGAGTTGCTTTTTGCGGCTGACAAAAGGCTCCGAATTTAATACGTTTGGAATTCTTTCCTGAAGGAATCGTATTGTCCTTTTCAACTCATTTCTGAATTTTTTAGCCTGTCCTGCCTTGAATTTAAGCAATATTGGTCTGTCGATATCCTTGAAATTATTTACGTATGCATAATCGAATAATTTTTCGTCTTCGGCTGGAGCAATCGATTCAAGCATTTTTTTGATTGTAGTCAATTTTCCTGTGCCAGATAAACCTGTGACGAAAATATTGTAACCGGGGCTGCGCAGCTCAACGCCAATTTTCAGAGCTTTCAATGCACGCTCCTGTCCCACAATACCTTCAATCGGTTTAATGCTTTTTGTATCTTCGAAATCGAACACTGATGTGTCGCATCTCCATTTGAGTTCTTCCGAGGTAAGTGCTCTGTGATGCGGAGCTTTCTTAAGAGGCATAATAAATCCTGTACGAATTTAACGGTAAGTTTAATATAAACAAAAAAGAAATAAGTTAGGCTCCTATTCTTAATTTTATTAAATTTTAGGAAAACAATTTGAGGCAATGGTTGATTTACTGGGATGTTAATCCAGAAATATTCAAACTTGGACCGTTTTCGATAAGATGGTATGGTCTTTTGTTTGCACTCGGATTCATTATTGGATTTCAGATAATGTCGTATATTTTCCGAAAGGAAAATAAAAATGAGAACGACCTTAATGATCTGCTCTGGTATATGATTGTCGGAACAGTTATTGGTGCACGTCTCGGCCATTGTTTGTTCTATAACCCTTCTTACTATCTTTCCAATCCACTCGAAATTTTACAGGTCTGGAAAGGTGGGCTTGCAAGTCACGGTGCTGGAATTGGTATTCTTACAGCTATTTATTTTTTTACAAAAAAATATAACAATTATTCATTCTTCTGGCTGATGGACAGACTGGTAATTACTGTTGCGCTTGGAGGTTCGTTCATCAGACTGGGCAATCTTTTCAATTCCGAAATTATAGGAGTTCCTACGGGCAGCGACTGGGGATTTGTTTTTATGCATGTCGATAGTATTCCGAGGCATCCCGCTCAATTATACGAATCGATTGCTTATCTACTTGTGTTTGTTTTTCTTTTCTTCTTTTATTATAAGAAAGAAGGGAATTTTAAAGAAGGTCTTCTCTTCGGATATTTTTTAATTATCGTTTTTACATTCCGATTTTTCGTAGAATTTGTTAAAGAAAACCAGACTTATTTTGAAGAAGGAATGATCCTGAACATGGGGCAAATTCTTAGTATACCATTTGTTATTGCGGGATTTTATTTAGTAATGAGAAAGAATTCTAAATCCATTAAAATTAACAGACGCAATTCCTGAAAGGTCTAAAATGAAAAGAGTATTTATTGTAATAAATTTACTATGGTTTACTTGTCTATTAACAGCGCAGGAATATAATCCCGCTGCTGATACACTCCGTTTCGAAGCTGAGCATCATCTTCGAAACATACGCCAGTTGACTTTCGGAGGTAATAATGCCGAAGCTTACTGGAGTTTTGACAACAAGGAACTTGTATTTCAGAGCGACTGGAAAAAAATTAATGAGCAAGGTTGCGATCAGATTTTTAGAATGAATGCTGACGGCAGTGCTTATGAAAATGGCCTCAAATACAAAATGATTTCAACAGGTAAGGGGAGAACAACTTGCAGCTATTTTCTAAAAGACGGCAGAATTATCTATTCTTCCACACACGCTGCCGATACACTATGTCCCGAATCAAAAATGTTTGCAGCCGGTAGATATGTCTGGCCAATTTATGATACGTATGATATTTATATTTGTGACCCTGATGGAAGCAATCTAAAATTATTGATAGGAGGAAAAGGCTACGACGCCGAAGCTACAGTTTCTCCCGACGGGAAATACATTGTTTTTACTTCCACACGCTCGGGCGACCTGGAATTGTGGCGATATGAATTAGAAACGGGGGATTTGATTCAACTTACAGATGAACTCGGGTATGACGGTGGGGCATTCTTTTCGCCTGATTCAAGAATGATTGTTTGGCGGGCAAGCAGACCCAGAGGCAAAGATGCTGAAATTTACAAACAACTTTTGAAAGAAGGTTACGTCGAACCTAAGGCCCTCAATATTTATGTGGCCGATATCGATGGCAAAAATGTAAGACAGGTTACCAACCTGCCTGGTGCAAATTGGGCACCGTTTTTCCACCCGGATGGCAAACGAATTTTATTTTCTTCGAACCACCATTCAATTGACAAAGGCGGACGATTGTTCGACATTTTTATGATTAACATCGACGGCTCCGGTCTCGAAAAAATTACAAATTCCGGCACATTCGACGCTTTCCCGATGTTTTCATTCGACGGGAAAAAATTTGTCTTTTGTTCGAATAGGAATGCCGAAAGGAAAACTTCGAGAGACACAAACGTTTTTGTAGCCGACTGGATCGAATATCCGGATGAACGGGACACGGGCTTCAAAGCGGTAAAATAATTATGAACGAAAAAGAATTTATTGCACTGCGCATTGAACTTTTAAAACAATCGATGAACTATTTCCCTGTCGATTTTATTAACGAAGTCGATACTGAATTGCTCAAAATGCCTCAATGTAACTTGTTATTGGCTCCGCCTCTTTTCGACACATACGAACTCGTTGACGAAAAAGGTAATACTTACTTTCATACGGATAATTTATACAGGGCTAAATATATAATCTATGCCAATTCAAAAAAACCGAATACAATTGTAATTCCAAAAAATCCAGAAGAAATTGAAAATGCAGTCAGGCAATACGAAGCTTATCTCGATAATTTGCTGAGAGAAATCGAAAAGGATTACAAAAAAGAATTTCCTGAATTAAAAAATCATATTGCGGTTGCAAATAAAATCTTCAACTCGCTCAATTTAATCAGGCTTTGAATTTGATTGAAATAGGAAAGAATATAACCGAATACCTGCGCGATAATTTTGACGAAGAATACCTGAGCCGTTTTGTTGAATTTTATGAATCGGAACCGAAGACACATATTCGCATTTCACCGTATACCGATAAGCACAAATTGTTCGAATCACTATCGCTTTACGGAATTGAACTCAAGAGTGTGGAAAGAGTTCCAGATGCTTATGAAGTAATACAAGGAACGAATATGGTCGGTAAAACAGTCGACTATATCCTGGGCGCTTATTATATTCAAAGCCTTTCGTCGATGCTACCTGCGCTTGTCCTCAGTCCTCAAGCCAATCATAAAACTCTCGATTTATGTGCAGCACCTGGATCAAAAACTACTCAGCTTTCGGAATTAATGGAGAACAGAGGCACATTAATTTCCAACGACATTTCACTCGACCGTTTACGCGTGTTGATGTATAACATCGATAAAATGAAAGTGGTTAATGCTGGGGTATTAAATAAAAAAGGTGAGCTACTCAGCACTTATTTTGACGAATATTTCGACCGTATTTTAATTGACGCACCTTGCAGCGCTCTTGGAATAATTCAGAAAAAAGGGGAAGTAAGCAACTGGTGGAACAGGAATAAGGTGACAGGCATTGCCGAAATTCAATATAAATTACTTGTTAGTGGAATTCGTATGCTAAAAGTTGGAGGCGTAATGGTCTATTCCACATGCACTCTAACGCTGGAAGAAAATGAATTTGTACTGAATAAAATTCTCGAAAAATATCCCGTTGAACTAATTGACATCGAGTTGCCGGTCAAATATAGAGAAGCGTTTACTGAAATAAAAGGACTGAAATTAAATCCCACAATTTCAAAAGCAAAAAGAATAGTTCCGTGGGATACAGGCTCGGAAGGATTTTTCGTTGCAAAAATAATCAAGACTGATAGGACTGATAAAAGAAATCTTGACGGAGGGCGATTGAAAAACGAAATTAGATTGTTGAACGCTAATTCACGCGATATAAAAAATTATTTGTTGGAAGTTTCGAATTACTACGGTTTCGATAATACAATATTTGAAAACTATCGATTTATACAGAGGAGTAAAGATATCTATTTTGTCGATGGCAGTTGGGACTCGATTCATACAGGACTTTTCAACCGGATTGGTTCAAAGTTTGGAGCAATCGATAAAAAAGATATCGTGCAACTCCATATGCTTGCCGCGCAAATATTCGGTAAATATGCAACTAAAAACAGAATTGAACTAAATAATAAAACTGAACTGGAAAACTATTTCAAGGGTGGAACAATCAAAAGGACATTCGAAGCAAAAGGCCAAAAAATAGTTTTCTATCAAGGTAAAGTACTTGGAACTGCGGTGGCATCCTCTGAGGGTTTGAAAAGTCAATTTCCGCGTGCGTTCAGAACGCAGGAGATAGTAACGCCGTGATTGTTTAGAGTTAATGAATTATTAGTCCATCTTTGTTCTCTTTCAGTTCTTTGGGAATAACTTTCAATATCTCTTCCTTAAGTGCCTCGAGAAGATGTTTCTTTATAAAAGTGCTGGAATAAACAAATCCGATTTCTCTTTTGGGCACAGGTTTAACGAATTCTTTTATTTGTTTTGACTTGTTTCTGTCTTTAATATATTGCAGAGAAAGGTAAGGCAACAAAGTCATTCCGAAGTTTTGTTCGACCAATTTAATCAGAGTATCCAGATTACCGCTTTCGAAAACAACTTTTGTTCCTTTAGATACCCAATCTGTCTCATCAGTTTTACAAACAGATAGAGTTTGTTCTCTGAGACAGTGCCCTTCTTTAAGCAACAAAAAATCGTTTACATTCAGGTCATTTTGACTTATTCTGTTTTTCTTCATCAATTTATGGTTTGGTGGTAGAAATGCTACAAACGGTTCATAGTATAGAGTTTCTGTAATTAAATTACTGTTCGACGAACGGAGTGCAATAATACCGATATCGAAGTTCCCTTTGTGAATACCGTTAATAATTTCATCCGTAGTTACCTCGTCGATTATTAGTTCAACTTCGGGATACTTGCTGATAAAATTACGTAAGAACATCGGTAACAGATAAGATGATACTGTTGGAATTATAGCTACTTTTAAAGTTCCGGCAAAAACTCCTTTTTCAATTTGCAGTAAAATGTTGATTCTTTCTTTCTCTTTCAGAATTTGTTTTGCCTGAGCTATAATTTTTTCGCCTATTGCGGTTAGAGCAATCGGGAATTTGTCCCGCCTGAAAATTTTCACACCTAATTCTTCTTCGAGTTTTTGAATTTGCATGCTGAGCGTTGGTTGCGTAACGTGACAATTCTTTGCAGCTTCAGAAAAACTACCGAACTTCTCCACCGCAACTAAATATTCGAGTTGAATAATTGTCATTTTTACCTATAAAAAATATCTATGCGAATATAAAAATTATTGATTTGATTTATAGCTATAATTATACGATCTTTTATCTGTAATTAATTGAAATAAATTCGACGAATTAGTAAACGGGCAAGTATAATCCGCTTTGTTCTACTATAATCAAGATTGAATAAACTATCTAAATTATTAAACAAAAAATGTGAGGAAAAAAAATGAGCAACATTAATAACGAAGGAGCAAGGTGTCCCTTTCCGCATGGAGCTGGTGCAAAGGGAACAACCAATCAGGATTGGTGGCCTGACCGTCTACGCCTTAATATTTTAAGGCAGCATTCGGAATTATCCAATCCGCAGGACAAAGATTTCAATTACAAAGAAGCATTCAATAGTCTCGATTACGAAGCGCTCAAAAAGGATTTGAAAGATTTAATGAAGCAATCGCAGGACTGGTGGCCTGCTGATTTTGGTCATTATGGACCTTTATTTATTAGAATGTCGTGGCATGCAGCTGGTACATACAGAATCGGCGATGGCAGGGGCGGTGCAAACGGTGGTTTTCAACGTTTCGCTCCTTTGAACAGCTGGCCCGACAATGCAAATTTAGATAAAGCACGCCGTCTTCTCTGGCCGATTAAGAAAAAATATGGCAACAAAATATCATGGGCTGACTTGCTGGTTCTTGCTGGCAATGTGGCAATGGAGGACATGGGCTTTAAAACCTTCGGCTTTGGTGGCGGTAGAGAAGATGCATGGGAACCCGATGAAAGTATTTACTGGGGGTCGGAAAAAGAATGGCTCTCGGATAAAAATCGTTATGAAGGCGAACGCAATTTAGAAAATCCACTGGCAGCAGTCCAAATGGGGCTAATTTATGTTAATCCGGAAGGTCCTGGTGGAAATCCCGATCCAGTTGCAGCAGCAAAAGATATCAGGGAAACTTTCAGACGCATGGGAATGAACGACGAGGAAACCGTAGCTCTTATCGCCGGAGGTCATACATTTGGAAAAACTCACGGTCAGGGCGATCCAAAATTGATGGGTCCCGAACCCGAAGCAGCCGACCTGGAAGAACAGGGTCTCGGATGGAAATATAAATATAAATCCGGCAAAGGTCCTGATACTTTAACCGGAGGGCCGGAATTAACCTGGACTACAACCCCGACAAAGTGGGGACACGATTTTTTCAAACATCTTTTCGAATATGAATGGGAGTTGACAAAAAGTCCGGCAGGTGCATATCAATGGGTTGCAAAAAATGCAGAACCAACTGTACCCGATGCACACGACCCGAATAAAAAACATCTGCCTGGTATGCTAACTACCGACCTCTCATTACGATTTGATCCCGTATATGAAAAGATTTCGAGAAAATTCTACGAAAATCCTGAATTGTTTGCTGATGCTTATGCACGCGCATGGTTCAAACTACTTCATAGGGATATGGGTCCAAAGACGAGATATCTCGGTCCCGAGGTGCCCGAAGAAGATTTGATATGGCAGGATCCAATTCCACCGATTGATTACAAACTGGTTGACAAAAACGATATAGCTGATTTAAAGAAAAATATTCTCTCATCAGGTCTTTCAATACAGGAACTGGTTACAACGGCATGGGGTTCGGCATTTACGTATCGTAATTCGGATAAAAGAGGCGGTGCCAATGGCGCACGTATAAGACTGGAACCTCAAAAAAACTGGGAAGTTAACAACCCTCCGCAGTTGAAAAAAGTTCTTAACGTTCTCGAAAAGATTCAGAGCGAATTCAATTCAAGGCAGAAAGACGGAAAAAAAATTTCACTTGCTGATTTGATTGTTCTAGCCGGCTCTGCTGCTGTCGAAAAAGCTGCTAAGGATGCAGGCTATGATATCGAAGTGCCCTTTACTCCGGGTAGAAATGATACAACTCAGGAATTGACAGACGTAGAATCATTTGAAGTACTGGAACCAATTGCAGACGGATTCCGCAATTATGCCAAAGAAAACGTTGCTGTTTGTGCAGAACACGTTTTAATCGATAAATCTCAACTACTTACTCTTTCAGTTCCAGAAATGACTGTGCTTGTAGGTGGTATGCGTGCTTTGAAAGCAAATTATGACAATTCAGAATACGGCATTTTTACCGATCGACCAGGTCAATTGACCAATGATTTCTTTGTCAATTTACTCGATATGAGTACCGAATGGAAACCATTGGATGATAAAAAGAAGGTATTTGAAGGACGCGATAGGAAAACAGGAAAACCGAAATGGAAAGCAACACGCGTTGACCTGATTTTTGGACATAATTCAGAATTAAGAGCTGTTGCAGAATTCTATGCCTGTGACGACAATAAAGAAAAATTCGTTAGAGACTTTGTCAAAGCCTGGACGAAAGTAATGGAACTCGACAGATTCGATTTGAAATAAATCATCTAAAGTTAGAATTCTTGATTAACCTAAGCCGCGGCAAAAAGCTGCGGCTTAATTTTTAAATGACAGTTTATTTAATAAAATAAAATTTGCTGTGAAAATAATATTAATAATTCTCGTTGTTATAGTTGCAGTATTGGTCGTCTATTATTTCTCTGAAAGCAACAAATTCAATAAGTATATTTCATATAATTATACTGACAATTTCAAGATACCTGCAAATAAAAAGGCTTCCGTTTATGCAAATGCTCAAATCAAAATAGGAAGTAAAATTGATAATGTATGGAATCTTCTTACAAATATTGAAAGATGGGTTGATTGGCAGAAAAATGTCAGCAGTGCAGAATTAGAAGGCAAGCTGAAAGCAGGCACAATTTTCAAATGGAAGGCTGGAGGTATTTCTTTTGAGTCAGAAATACATACATTCAAACCAACAAAATATTTTGGTTGGACAGGTCGTACGTTCGGTGCTTATGCTGTTCATAACTGGGAATTCGAATATGAAAATGATAGTACAGTTGTAACAGTAAATGAAAGTTTACAGGGTTTGCTACCGTCTTTATTCCCGAATTATTTTCAGCGTAATCTTGAACGCGGTATGAAAGAAAATCTTATTGAACTGAAAGAAGCCTGTGAAAAAATGAAGTGACCTGATCAAAGAAATACTGATTCATCAGAAAATAAGTCAAGCAACTATTTCCATTATTTTTTCAGATTCAACTGTAGGAAAATTACTAAAAACAAAATATTACATTATTTTTTCACGTTCTGAAAGATATGGTATTTGATTTATACAGTTGTTCTGTATATCCTTTAATAAGTTTTATAGAAAATTTTAAAGTTGAGTAGAATATGAAATAAAAAAGGGAAATTACTCATGCAGAATTCAAAAATATTTAAAATGCCATTTGCAAGCGTTTATCCTCATTACATAAATAAAGCTGAGAAAAAAGGGCATACAAAAGAGGAAGTCGATACTATCATTTGCTGGTTAACAGGATATGACAGAAAATCATTACAAAAACAGATTGACAAGAAAGTCGATTTTGAGACTTTTTTTGCAGAAGCTCCTCAAATGAATCCGAATACTTCAAAAATAAAGGGCGTTATTTGTGGTTATCGCGTCGAAGAGATTGAAGACCCACTCATGCAGAAGATTCGTTACATGGACAAACTAATCGACGAACTTGCAAAAGGCAAGGCAATGGATAAGATACTCAGAAAATAATGCCCATATTAACTTTGACTGCAAGTAAACCGCTAACTCGCAACTATCTATTAATCCCTCGAAGAAATTCGCTTCTTAAATAAATCATTGTTGTTATAAAAGATACTGGCAATATCGCAGTATAAATCTAACCGAAATTGGTTACTCCGAATATCTTAATAAGACTATACTGAGTTCTCTCTGAAAGATTTTAAGAGAGAAAGAGTTATTGCCGATTATCAAGAACGCTTTATTTTATTTACTGTCAAATAATTAAGTGATATCATTTTAATTATTTTTAAAAGATAACAATTTCTTTATATTACAAATAAGTCCTATTATTTACTTAAAATTATAGTAAAAGTAATGATTGATATAGAACTATTTCCATAAGCGTGAGTGTTTAGTCGACAACAATCGGCAATAATATAAATGAGTCTGGAGTTATATTCTAAAACCTCTTTTAAAATTTCTGGATTAATAACCAGACAGTACAGTACATCATTTTCGTGGGCAACCTTTTTTCTGGACAAAGAAAAACGGAATGCTATCTATGCTATTTATGGATTTGTCCGACTTGCAGATGAAATTGTTGATACTTTCCATGGCTTTGATAAGCCATTTTTACTTAATAAGCTTAAAGAAGATTTATATTATGCGATAGAAAACGGTATATCAACCAATCCTATATTAATGTCGTTTTCAGAAACCGTCAGGAAATATGGAATTACGAGAGAACAAATAGATTCTTTCCTGAATAGTATGGAGTCTGATTTGACAAAAAAGAATTATAAGAATCAGTACGAGATAAATAAATACGTATACGGTTCAGCTGACGTTGTTGGTTTAATGTGTCTAAAAGTATTTTGCAACAACAATTTTGAATTATATAAAAAATTGGAAATACCGGCACAAAAACTGGGATCTGCATTTCAAAAAGTAAATTTTTTGCGTGATTTAAGGAATGATATTTATGAACTAAATAGGAATTATTTTCCTGAAATAAAAGATAGAGTGTTTGATGAGAATTCTAAAAAAAATATTGAGAAAGAAATTGAAGCAGATTTCACTGAAGCATATCGAGGTATATGTCATTTACCAGGAAGAGCCAAATTAGCAGTAGCCATTGCATATTTTTACTATAAAACTTTGTTCGAAAAAATTAAAAAGGCTAAACCGGATCATGTACTTACAAAAAGAATGAGAATTTCAAATGTCAGAAAAATTTTTATTCTCCTTAAGGTAATTATTTTGTTTATAACGAATCGTATATAAAGTTGATTATGCGGCTACCTATTAAAAATGTATTTGCCGAATCTGAAATAAAAAAATTTATAGTAATTTATTACTTAGTTGGTCTTCTTGGATTTATAATACCAACGACTCGCGAATTATTTAAGGACTTAATCCCAGTTTCTATTATAATAAGTGCGTATTTGATTTTTATACTAGGTCAAAAATTTAAATTTCCTTCATATCTCGGCTTAATTTTAGTTTATCTCATTGGTTATTTTATCGAAGTCGCAGGTATTTATACCGGTTTAATTTTCGGTAAATATTTATATGGTAATTCTTTAGGACCAAAATTATTCGGAGTGCCGCTGATTATTGGTATCAACTGGCTTATTTTGTCATATGCGTCTGTTTCACTTCTTTCACAATTTAATTTTAAAAATACGTTAGTTTTATTCATTGCTCCCTTGTTTATGGTGATCTATGATTTATTTTTGGAGCAGGTGGCACATAAACTTAATATGTGGTATTGGCTAAATATAACAGTACCGATTAAAAATTATATAGCATGGTACATACTTGGATTCATTATGGTTTTGATTCTTCGGCTTTTTAGAGTGGATTTTAAGAATTCTTTTGCCCCACTTCTATTCTGCAGTCAGTTTATTTTCTTTTTATTATTATTTTTTTTGATGTGAATAGTTATGCTGAAATCAAAACATCACTTTTTTATATATCCAATGTTCAAAGTGCTTACAAGAATTTTGATTAAAATGAATTTCAAAGATGTTTTTATACAAGGCGATTATATAAACAGCGGTAAATCACTGCTAATTCTTGCCAATCATGTCAGTTGGTGGGACGGATTTTTTATTATGTATCTAAATCAAAAACTTTTGAAACGTAAATTTCATTTTATGATGTTGGAAGAACAGTTAAAAAAACATTGGTATTTTCAGTACAGTGGTGGATTTTCGGTTAAGAAGAAATCCCGTTCAGTCTTAGAAACAATTGACTATGCTGCAAAATTATTGTCGTGCAATGAAAATATGGTTCTTTTATTCCCGCAGGGTGAAATTAATTCAATTTATAACACAAATATTAAATTCGAAAGAGGAGTAGAATACATATTAAAAAAGTGTCCGGATAACGTCAATATATTATTTGTTGTTAATCTTATTGACTATTTTTCCAATAGGAAACCAAGTTTATACATGTTCATAAAAACGTGTAAGATTACTTATAAGGATGTCAGTATACTCGAGAGTGAGTATAATAAATTCTATACTGAGGCGATATACAAACATATAACTCAAAAATGAATTACCTGGCTTATATATCGTTTATTTTTATAACATTACAATTCATAAACACTCTGATCAATTATATTTTTCGACCCAAGTTGAGTGTATCGAATAATGATAAAAATGTAAAGGTATCAATCTTAATTCCTGCTCGCAATGAAGAAAAAAATATTGCAGAACTTATGAATAATCTCTATAAAATAAAAACTCCCATAATCGAAATAATAGTTTATAATGATAATTCATCTGATGACACAAAAAAAATTGTTGATGAATTTAAAAAATTGGATGATAGAATAACATTAATAGATGCTACAAATCTACCGGAAGGGTGGCGTGGAAAAAATTATGCATGTCATCAAATGGCAAATATTGCAAAAGGTGATTATTTACTTTTTATTGATGCAGATGTACGTCTTTATGGCAAAATAATAGATGATGCGATTGCCTATGCTAAAAGATACAATTTGGGATTATTGTCGATATTCCCAAAACAGCTAATGATTACATTAGGGGAAAGAATTACCGTACCTATTATGAATTACATACTTCTTACGTTACTTCCTCTGGAATTAGTAAGAATTTCACCATTTGCGTCGCAGGCTGCGGCAAATGGTCAATTCATGCTTTTTGAAGCAAACCTTTACAGAAAATATTTTCTTCATAAAATGTTTAAAAATTCAGTGGTCGAAGACATACATATAGCGAGATATTTGAAATCACAAAAAGTGAGAATTGGATGTATTGCAGGAGAAAATCGAGTTGTTTGTAGAATGTACAATTCCTATTCGGAAGCTTTAAAAGGATTTTCAAAAAATATCCTAATGTTTTTTGGCAATAGTTTTTCTTTATCATTACTTTTCTGGGCTCTTGTGGCTTTAGGATTTGTTCCAATACTTTTTGTTAATACTAATTATTTAGCAATCTATGTAATTGAGTTTGTTTTCATACAATTATTTTATTCCTTAACGAGCAATCAAAACTTTGTAATAAACTTACTTCTTTTTCCTCTGCAGCAATTCTTTTTGCTTCATGCAATAATTAATGCAATTTTAATTAAAATGGGAAAGCCTTATACATGGAAAGGAAGATATATTTAACATTTTTTCTATCAATTCTTTTTTTAAGTAGCTTATATTCTCAGAATAACAAATCGATTTATTATGCTTATGTGTATAATAATATGGAATTATGGAAAACGACCATCGATTCGATTGAAGAAAGAGGAATATTTTCGGACCAAGAATACCTTGAATTACTCAATTATTATTATGGATATATTGCCTGGAGTATTGACGGGAAAAAATATAACAGTGCCGAATACTATATCGAAAAATCAAAGAAAATTATTAAACATTTAGAAAATAAGCAGTACTGCCTTTCGTCTTTATATGCGTACAAGGCAGCTCTTATAGGATATGAGATTGGCATCTCTCAATATAAAGCTCCATTCATTGGTAGAAAAAGCCTCAAATATGCTACCCAAGCTATTAAAGCAGATTCTGAAAATCCGATGGGATATATACAATTAGGTAACATTGCATTTTATACTCCCGCTTTATTTGGTGGTTCAAAGAAAGAAGCTTTAGTACACTATCTACATGCATACGAATTAATGAAAAAAAATAAACATCAGATCAGATATAACTGGAATTATCTTAATCTGCTTGTAAGTATTATAAATACATATATTAAGTTGGAAGAATATGATAAAGCGGAGGAATTCTGTCTGATTGCTCTTGAAATTGAACCAGAATTTGATTGGGTGAAAAAAAATCTTTATCCAAAACTATTGGGGATGAAATAATATGAATAAAAAAGTATTGATTGTGGGTACGGGAATTGGTGGACTTGCAACGGGTCTGCGATTGGCTTCCAGAGGTTACAAAGTTATATTTGTCGAAAAAAATCATCAACCTGGTGGAAGGCTGAACCGAATTAAAGAAGCCGGATTTACTTTTGATACGGGGCCTAGCTTTTTTAGCATGCCTTACGAATTCGAAGAATTGATGAATGATTGTGGCATTTCTATGCCATTTGAATTTATTGAACTTAATCCTCTCTATACAGTTCATTTTAAGAATGGAGAGAAACCATTTTATATATATAAAGACATTGAAAAATTGAATGAACAACTTGAAAAATTAGAACCACAATTTGAAAGAAAATTTAGAGCTTATTTAAAAAAATGCGAGCAAATATATAAGGATACGGTTGATATTGTTATAAAGCAAAATTTTGATACAATTTTTGAATTTATTCTGGCGTTAATGAAAGTAAATCCCGCTCACCTTCCGGTTCTTATTAAATCTTTTTGGGAACAAACCAGTTCTTTTTTTGAATCGAAAGAATTAAGACAGATAATTTCTTTAATTGCTTTCTTTCTCGGGCGTACTCCTTTTGATACAAATGCCGTTTATACTTTATTATCTTACATAGAATTTAAATACACCGGATATTATAATGTAAAAGGTGGAATGTACACTATTGTTACAAGTCTAGTTAATCGTCTACGTGAATTGGAAGCTGAGTTTTATTATGATACCGAAATTGTGGATTTTAGAGGAAATAAAGATAAGCTAATATCGCTCATAGATCAAAATGGCAAAGAATGGAAAGCGGATCTCTTTGTAATAAATTCCGATGCAGCTTGGTTCAGGGGGAAAGTATTCAAACGCACAAAATTTTCTGATCAGAAGCTAAATAAAATGAACTGGACAATGGGTTATCTCACGGCTTATATCGGAGTTAATCGTAAATTGCAGCAGGTGGAACATCATAATTATTTTCTTGGTGATAATTTCGAAGAATATTCTCGCGATGTTATGCGTGATCCTGGAATTTTAGAGAAACCATATTATTATGTGAATGTAATTTCAAAATATAATAATGAATGTGCTCCCGAAGGGTGTGAAGCACTTTTCTTTGTATGTCCAGTGCCGAATCTAATTTATAAAAAAGACTGGTCAGATAGGGATTCAATTGTAAATAGTATAATAAATGATTTCTCGGAAAGAATTGGTGAAGACATTTCCAAAGATATAATTTATAAAAAAGCTTTTACTCCATTAGAATGGCAGGACCAATTTAATTTATATAAAGGTTCTGGCTTAGGACTAGCACATGATATAAAACAGGTGGGTGCCTTTCGTCCCAAAAATTTTGATGAACAATTTAAAAATACTTTTTACGTAGGAGCTTCTACCGTACCAGGCGCAGGCTTGCCGATGGCAGTTATTAGTTCTCGGCTGGTTGCTGAACGTATATATGATTCAAAAATATAAAATCCCGGCTATGCATAAATGCATAAACCGGGATAAAATAGATGAGGGAGGAAGTTCTTTATACATCGAAATATTGCTCGAATTCGAACGGATGAGGTCTTAATGCCATCGGTTTGACCTCTCTTTCCAATTTATAATTAATCCATGCATTAATTACATCTTCACTAAATACGTTACCTTTTAACAAATACTCGTGATCGTCGGCAAGAGCTCTGAGTGCTGCCCCGAGCGATTCCGGAGTTGAAGGTACGTCTTTCAATTCTTCGGGCGACATATCATAAATATCCTTGTCGAGCGGATCTCCTGGATCAATACGATTCATAACCCCATCAAGACCTGCCATTAATATTGCCGAGAATGCCAGATATGGATTGCTCGAAGGGTCAGGGCAACGGAATTCAATTCGTTTTGCCTTCGGTGAATTCGAATACATTGGTATTCTTATCGAGGCACTTCTATTGCGTTGTGAATATGCAAGATTAACGGGAGCTTCAAATCCCGGAACAAGTCGTTTGTATGAATTTGTTGTAGGATTCGTAAATGCAAGAAGGGAGGGGGCGTGTTTCAAAATACCACCAATAAAATAGAGAGCAGTTTCACTTAAACCAGCGTAACCACCACCTGCAAAAAGTGGTTTGTTTTTCAGCCATAAACTGACGTGAACATGCATGCCGCTACCATTGTCTCCAAAAATCGGTTTGGGCATATATGTTACAGTCTTGTTATGCTTGCGGGCAGTATTTTTAACAATATATTTGAATAATAATAACTGATCGGCGGCTTTAAGAAGCGGAGCAAATTTCATGTCAATTTCACACTGACCACCGCTAGCAACTTCGTGATGCTGTGCTTCAACTTCGATGCCTACTTTTAAAAGATTTTGCACCATTTCATTCCTTAAATCCATCAACTGGTCTGTAGGTGGAACAGGGAAGTATCCTTCTTTATAACGTGGTTTATATCCAAGATTAGGATTTTCTTCTCGTCCGGAATTCCATTTGCCTTCAATCGAGTCGACTTGATAAAAAGCAAAATTTGGTCCGGAATCGAAACGGACATCGTCGAAAACAAAGAATTCGGCTTCAGGACCGAAATATGATGTGTCGGCAAGACCTGTCGATTTAAGGTATGCTTCGGCTTTTTGAGCAATATTACGAGGGCAACGGTCGTATTTTTCTTTTGTTGCCGGCTCATAAACATCACAAATTAAGGAAATAGTCGGGGCTTCGATAAATGGATCAAAAAACATTGTATCAGGATCGGGTATTATAATCATATCGCTTTCATTAATTCTTTTCCATCCCCTGATAGATGAACCATCGAACCCAAATCCATTTTCAAAGGATGATTCGTCGAATACTCTAATTGGTACAGTAAAATGCTGCCATTGCCCGGGGAAATCCATGAATTTCAAATCGACGAATTCAATCTTATTCTTTTCTATATAAGAAAGAATTTTTTCGACTGCAGATTCTTTTTCTTTGCCCATTGCTTACTCCTATAGATTTATTTTTGTTGTTTCTTTAATAGTTGATAAAATAAAATTAGTAACAGTACGAGTAACTCCCGGCCAGGATTGAATCTTATTAAGCAACTGTTCGAGGGATTTAGTATCCTTAACGATTGCTTTCAATATGTGTGAACCTTCACCCAGAACAGCATAGCATTCGAGAATTTCCGGAGTCTTTTTAACGTGCTCGGCAAGTTTTTCATAGTTCTTCGAGGAATCCATCATAACAATAATGAATGCCATAATATCGTAGCCGAATACGTGTCGATTAAGTTTGGCGTAGTAGCCTTCAATGATTCCATGTTCTTCCAGCTTTTTGAGCCGTTCGCTGAGCGAAGGGAGGGATAAGCCGATCAATTCGGCAAGTTCGCTCCGCTTTGTCCTGCCATTTTCCTGAAGTTTTTTCAGTATGGCAATATCTAAGTCGTCTAACATAGCACACTCTTATTTATTTAGGTTAATGTAAAATTGTGACTTAAAATATAAGGTATGCAAAATTGAGATGCAAATATTTTCTTAAAAAAATTGGAACTTTTGTATCCTCGTTTTATAGATTCTAACATAACAAAATTTTTTATTTACTATAAATAGTTTTCTTTATTTTTAATTATAGTTTTCAAAAAAATAGAAAAAAACATGTTCTGGATTAAATTAATAAAAGATGTAATTAAGATATTCAGAGAGGGTCAATCGCCCGCACAAATAGCAGGCGGCTTTGCAATCGGTATGGCTATCGGGTTGTCGCCTTCATTCAATTTGCAGGGATTGCTACTTTGGATTATTCTCCTCTCTTTGAATGTTAATCTCGCCGCAGCATTCCTATCTATTACGTTTTGCAATCTTATTGCTTATCTATTCGATCCGTTTTTTCACTGGCTCGGCTTTCAAATTCTTACGCAGGTCGATTTTCTGAAAGGTTTCTGGACATATCTCTACAATGCACCTGTGGCGCCACTTACAAACTTTAACAATACTGTAGTAATGGGCAGTTTTTTGACTGCATTAGTTTTATTCCTGCCAGTCTATATTGGTATGAAAAAAATAACTGTGCTTTACAGAAAAAAACTCTATTCTAAAATTCAGAAATTGAAAATCTATGAAATCCTCAGGCATAACGATATTGTCAAATGGTACATTAAAATAAGGGATATGCAGATATGAGGAAGGGAGTTCTTTTTTTCTTACTGTTTGTTGTTCTTCTTGTAAGTGGACTTGTCTATTTTTTTGCGGACAGATGGGTAGAAAGAGCAATCGAAATTTCAATTGAATCCGTTACGGGAGCCAAAGCGGAAGTCGACGATTTACATCTTAGTTTTATTCCAATCGAAATTACCTGGAAAAAACTTCAAATTGCCAATCCGTATAACACGTGGACAAATGCTATTGAAACAGGCGAAGTTAAGTTCGGAGTCGACTTTAATCAATTGCTCAGAAAAAAGATAATCATTGAAAAAATTGATATTAACGGATTACAATTGCTAAGTAAAAGAACGACCGACGGTGCTTTACCCGAAGATGAAAGGAAAAAATCGACTCTTTACAGGGCAGAAAAGTCGTTTATTAGGTCTTACCGTAAAGCCTTCGACGAAATGATGGGCAACATACCCCGCTTCGACATTAATGACATTAAAAAGAATTTTAATCCCGACAGTCTGATTAAACTACTCGACCTAAAAACATATTACTTCGCTGATTCCCTCCGCTTAAAAGTATCGGAAACTGCTGACCAGTGGAATGAAATTGTTAGTCAATACGAAAGAAATAAAAATAAATTAATTGAACAGATTGAGGAAATTAAAAAGATCGAACCGAAGAGTCTAAATAATGCTCAAAATATTTTAGCAGCAATCGAAAAAGCCGACAGGGGATATAAAACATTAAAACAAATTAAAACTGAATATGAAGAGCGATTCAATAAAATAAAAAGCGAAGTTACATATTATAGAAATGCGTATGACACCCTTCGGAGAATTTCTTTGGAAGATTACGAGAGACTAAAACAGCTGGCGAGATTACCCGACATTAAATCTCCCCGATTGGCGCCGATAATTATTGGTAATGAAATCCAGGAGCGAGCAAAGAATTACATCGCCTATGCGGAATTGATTAATGCAAGCATTCAGAAATACAAACCTGAACCAGACTACGAGAAGCCGCCCCGTTTCGAAGGACAAGACATCGAATTCCCGGTAGAAGGCACATATCCCGATTTCTGGATAAAAGAAATCAGAGTAACGGGTGGAAATCCAAACAGTCGAATTTTTGTGGGTAAAGGTACAATAGAAAATATTTCCGACAATCAAAATCTTACGGGTAAGCCGATCACTTTTAAACTCGAAGGTGAACTGAGTAACAATCGCCATGTTTTTATTGCTGGTACAATCGAAAGAAGAAATTTTCGTAAAATTGATAAGTATAGAATTGAACTCAGAGACGTTCCTGTTGGAAAAGTTAAACTTGGCACCAATAAATTTTTGCCCACAGAAATTAACAATGCTTTCTTATCCACAAAGGCTGATATCTTCATTAACGAAAATGATTTGAACGTGATTCTGGATAATACATTTACAAATATGATTCTATTTTTTGAAAAACAGCCCGAATCAATAGTTGAAAGAATTGTATACAATACATTGAATGGTATTAAAAAACTTAGTACAACTCTCAGATTCTGGATTGATGATGGGAAATATGATATCTCCCTGAGCACAAATTTAGACGAGGAAATTGCCGCTGGCATTCGAAGGTCGATCGGTCAGGAAGTAGAGATGTTGAAAGGGCGGTTGAAAGAACGATTCGACCAGATTGTGGCTGCCAAAAGAGCAGAACTTGAAAAAATTTACAATGAAAAAGTTGTGCCCATTGAAGAGCGGATTAATCAATATAGAGAGCTGGTTGAAAATTATGACAAGTTGATTGAAGAGAAGAAAAAAGAATTAAACAAACGACTCGAAGAAGAGAAAAAAGGATTCATCGAAAAACAACTCAATAAACTCATAAAGTAGGGACAATGAAAAAAATTGTTGTGCTTGAAGACGACAAGGTGTTGTGTGAAAGTATAAAATCCGCCTTGAGTTTGAATGATTTTGAAGTATTTATCTCATACGACAGCTTTAAAGGATTGAGTCTTATAAAAGAAGTTAAACCCGACATTATTCTTTGCGACATTATGATGCCTGAATACGACGGTTACTGGGTAATCGAGAAAGTTCGCAGCTTGGAGGAGTTTAGGAATATTCCATTCATTTTTATAACCGCAAAATCGGAGCGGGAAAGTTTCAGGAAAGGAATGGAAATGGGTGCAGACGATTACCTGACAAAACCATTTAAAATATCGGAGCTTATAAAAGCAATTGAAGTACAATTGAAGAAAAAAACTAATTACAAAGAAAATAGACTGACTTTGGAGGATTTTCTTTTTGTTGATGCTGGGAATAAAATTGTAAAAGTAATGGTTAAATCGATAGTTGTTATCGAAGCGGACAATATTTATTCAATTATTACAACCAGCGATGGTAATAAATACAACATCAGAAAATCGATGTCGAATTGGGAAGAAATTCTACCCAGTCATTTTGCCCGGGTACACAGGGGTGTAATTATAAATCTAAATTACGTAAAGCAAATCGAAAAATTATCAGATCAAACGAGGATTTTTAATCTCGAAGGTTATGACCGGCCTGTAAGGATAGGAAAAAGTTATTGGGCAGATTTGAAAGGGAAAGTGATAAAGTAATTATTATTCTTTTCCTGATAAAATACCTATAGAAATAAGAGAATCTTTAACGCTGAGCAAATAATGGTGAAATCCACTTTTTGCTAAATGAAAAATTAGTCATAAATACTCATCAAGCAATTAGAACACGATTATAAATTCCAATTAAACTGTTTATTGAACTTCTCCTGCTGTTAATACAGGAGTTCTAATACGAAAATAATATTACTATTAAGTTTTGTATGTTCAGTAAATATTGATAGAATTATTAAGCAGTATTCAAAAAAACTTTCAGAAAAATGATTTCTTAATATAACGAATGAATTTTAATTGATTAATCTAAAGTTAAGTTATAATTTATTATCAGGTTTTTTCTAGATCCTTTTTGCAATCGTTAATTGGAATATATAAACTTCAAAAAGAGAATAAATGTTAAGAGCTCTTTTATTAAACGCTTCTTTGCTGATTGCAATCGGTTCCTCGTTTAATCTTCTCTACAATTTACGTAAAAAAAACGGAGTGCTCTTTAACATCCTAATAGGAATTGTTTTTGGCGCGTCGGCTATAGCAGGGATGAACATTCCGTATCGATATGCACCTGGAATTATTTATGATGGACGTTCGATTATTATGATTGTGACAGGGCTCTTTGGTGGACCAATTAGCACTACGATTGCTGTTATTATTGCATCGAGCTTCAGAATATATATGGGTGGCTCTGGAATCCTGGCGGGTGTGGCGACTATTATTGGAACTGCATTAACCGGATTAATTATTAGACGTCACTATAATAACAATCCTATCTATTATACTTTAACAACTCTATTTTTTGCAGGTCTGATTGGGCACATTGTAACTCTAATTTCACAACTACTCATAATACCATTTCCGAGCGGCTGGTTTATAATACGACAAATCTGGCTGCCGTTTGTGACCCTATTTCCAATTGCTACTACTTTACTCGGATTAATCTTTCTTAATGAAGAAAAAAGAATTTACTATGAACAACAATTATCGAGTGAACGAGAAAAGCTTAAACTAATAACGGATAACATAACTGACACAATTTGGTTGACCGACTTAGACTTTAAACCTCTTTATATCAGTCCTTCTGTAAAGAATCATCTTGGGTACTCTGTCGAAGAGTGTATGAAATTAAAGCTAAAAGATTTATTCCCGGTTGAAACTTTGAAAAAAATAAATGCATGGCTCAATGAAGAACTTGCAAAGGAGCAACTACCCGATGCTGATAAAAGTCGCACACGAATTTTTGAATTTCAGGCATTACGAAAAGACGGAAACTTAGTTGAACTGAGCATTAATACAAGTTTTTTAAGAGATGAATTTGGAAATCCGATCGGTATAATTGGCGTTTCAAGAGATATTACAGAAAAAAAGAAAAATGAAAAGGTAAAAGAATTGCTCTACGATATTTCAGGTATATCCATCTCCGAAATAAGTCTGGCTGAATTTTCCGCTCAAATTCACAAGGAAATAAAAAGAATATTAAAAGCAGAAAATTTCTATATAGCTCTCTATGATAATGAAAGTGATTTGTATCGGTTGATTTATCATATCGATCTGTATGATGATTATGTAATTAATAAACCAATTAATTTGAAAAATGGACTTACAGATTATGTTAGAGTTAATAAAAAAGCAAAGCTCGTCAAGTTACGTGATGCCGATCCCAATGAAAATGAAGGTATTAAAATAATAGGCCACAAAGCAGCTATCTGGATGGGTGCACCGATAATTAATGCAATTAACGGCGAAGCCATTGGAGTAATTGCTCTTCAGGACTATGAAAATGAACTTGCCTATTCAGAGGATGACCTCAGAACGCTTGAAATTATTGCAAACCAACTTGGACAATTTATAGAACGTGTAAAAATACTTGAAGAACTAAAAATAGCCAAAAACAAAGCAGAGCTTTCTGATCGAATGAAAACGGAATTTTTAGCTCAAATGTCGCATGAAATAAGAACCCCGATCAATATTATTACGGGAAGTATGCAGTTAATTCGAGACGAAATTCCAGAATCGAATAATTCTGATATAGAAGGACTATTTGAAAGTATTAATATTGCTGCTGCACGAATAATCAGAACAATTGATATGATACTTAACTATTCCGAAATACAAACCAATTCTTACGAGGCACAATTTAAAATTCTTGATTTAAGGGAAATTTTGAGTAATAAGATACTCGGAGAATTCAAGATTTTAGCACAAAATAAGGGTTTGAGCCTAAAGTATGAATGTTTTGCAAAGAATACTAAAATTAAAGGGGACGAATACAGCATACATCAAATATTTGCTAATCTGGTTGATAATGCTATTAAATATACGAATAAAGGAGAAGTGAAAATTGTAGTTTCAGAGTTTGATAACAAAATTAAAGTTGAAGTTTCAGATACTGGTATTGGAATGAGTGAAGAGTTTATGAAAAAATTATTCATGCCGTTTACTCAAGAAGAGACCGGTTATACCAGATTGTACGATGGTAACGGTTTAGGATTGGCTTTGGTTGAGAAGTATTGCAAGTTGAACAATGCTATAATTGATGTGAAAAGCAAAAAAGGCGAAGGTTCTGTTTTCATTGTGATTTTTAACTGTGAAGATAAAAATATCTAGAATCGTTATCTCTGATATTTCATAATGAACAACTTAAATTAAGGTAAACCGTTATTTTATACGCAATAATAAATGAATAAATTTTTCTTCCAATTTGCTGAATTCATAATAATAAGGAAGAATAAGAATTTATTACATCCTTATTATTGGCCTTTTGCGGATTTAATATTAAAAACGGACAAAGATAAATTTCTTTGTCCGTTTAAGCGAGACTAATTGGATTAATATTAAAGCTCATCTATGATTTTATTAAATGTGGTGCTGGGTCTCATAACCGACTCAGCTTTGTTGTCATCTGGTAGATAGTATCCGCCGAGATCTACCGGCTTACCCTGAACAGAAATTAAATCCTTCATTATCTTCTCTTCGTTTGTTGAAAGTTCTTTAAATATTTTTTCAAATCGGGACTTAATTTCTTTGTCGTCATTTTGTGATGCTAATTCTTCTGCCCAGTAGAGAGCCAGATAAAAAGAACTGCCTCGATTGTCAATTTCATCTGCTTTACGTGACGGTAGTTTCCCGTTTTCTAAATATTTTCCGATAGCTCTGTCGAGAGTTTCGGCAAGCACTTTTGCTTTGTAATTTTGGGTTTTCTCATAAACCATTTCTAAAGATGGTACAAGAGCACAATATTCACCGAGCGAATCCCATCTTAAATGATTTTCTTTGAGAAGTTGGTCTACGTGTTTAGGAGCCGACCCACCGGCGCCAGTTTCAAATAATCCGCCTCCTTTTAAAAGTGGAACTATCGAAAGCATCCTGGCACTTGTGCCCAATTCCAGTATCGGAAATAAATCCGTCAAATAATCTCTAAGTACATTTCCTGTTACCGAAATAGTATCCAGACCTTTGCGTGAGCGCTCGCATGTATACTTCATTGCGTCTGTCGGTTTCATAATTTTAATTTCGAGTCCGGAAGTGTCGTGTTCTTTTAAATATTTATTTACCTTTGCGATAATTTCTCTATCGTGAGCTCTGTTTTCGTCCAGCCAGAATATAGCTGGAGAGGAAGAAACTCTCGCTCTGTTAACAGCTAATTTTACCCAGTCTTTTACGGCTTCGTCTTTTGTTTGACACATTCTAAAAATATCGCCGGCTTCAACTTTTTGTTCAAGCAAAGTTTCGCCTTCACTGTCAACAACTCTTACAATTCCATCGGATTTCAACTCAAATGTTTTATCGTGAGAGCCATATTCTTCCGCTTTTTTAGCCATCAGACCAACATTCGAAACAGCACCCATTGTTGCAGGATCGAATTGACCGTTTGCTTTGATATCGTCAATTATTGCCTGATACATTGTGGCGTAGCTACGGTCGGGTATCATGGCTATGCATTCCTGGAGTTCGTCGTTTTTGTTCCACATTTTTCCACCGTCGCGAATAACAACCGGCATCGAAGCGTCGATTATTACATCGTTAGGAACATGTAGATTTGTTCTGCCGGTGCGCGTATCGACCATAGCAAGACCCGGTCTATTCTCATATACTTTATTGATGTCGTTTTCGATTTCTAAACGCTTTTCTTCTGGGAGTTTATTTAATTTTTCAAGAACATCCATCAGTCCGTTATTAACATTCGCACCAATTTCTTTTAAAGTGTCAGAATGTTTTTCAAGTGCTTCATTAAAATAGACCGAAACGGCATGACCGAACATGATCGGATCAGAAACTTTCATCATTGTCGCTTTTAGATGAAGCGATAATAGAAGACCATCTTTTCGTGCTTCTTCAATCTGTTCTTCATAAAACTTTCTCAGCTCTTTTACGTTCATTACTGCTGCATCTATTATCTCGCCTTCAAGCAATTCTAACTTTTCTTTTAAAATGATAGTATTCCCGTTCTTGTCGACGAATTCGATTTTTACTTCATTATTTTTGTCAAGAGTTAGCGATTTTTCAGTACCATAGAAGTCGTTTTGTTTCATATGAGCAACGCGAGTTTTGGAATCTTTCGACCATGGTTTCATCATTTTGTGAGGATGTTTTTGTGCGAATTTTTTTACAGATGCTGCTGCTCGCCTGTCTGAATTCCCTTCCCTCAGAACCGGATTAACTGCAGAGCCCAATATTTTTGAATATCTTTCCCTTAATTTTTTTTCTTCGTCTGTTTTGGGTTCGTCGGGGAAATCCGGTATCCGATAACCTTTTTCCTGCAGCTCTTTAATTGCTGCTTTCAACTGCGGGATTGTGGCACTAATATTCGGTAATTTAATAATGTTGGCATTAGGATCCTGTGTAAGTCTGCCGAGTTCAGCTAAATGGTCGTCAACTCGCTGGTCCTCATTCAGATATTCCGGAAAATTAGCCAGTATTCTTCCAGCCAGTGAAATATCTTTTACTTCGAATTCAATGCCTGTGCCTTTTGTATATGATTTTAATATCGGCAGCAAAGAATAGCTCGCTAAAGCTGGCGCTTCATCTGTTTTTGTCCATATTATTTTAAAACTCATGACTATTTTCCTCTTAAATTTTCTTATTAAGTCTATTATTTATCGCTTTAAAATACAGATTTAAGCATAATTAAAGAACATAATTGAATAGAAAGACACGAAATATTTTTTATGAACAATGTATAAATCAAAAAATGCTCATATAGAAAGGGATTATTAGTAAATTCTCATTAAAATTCATTCTTACCAAATCATCATTAATATTGCAGCGGAAATATTGAGTAAATTGTTACAAGTGGAAGACACGAATAATTAAAGTAACTGATTCTTTAACTAAACCAGTTCAAATTGGGCGGGATTAGCTTAATAAATGATATTATTTAGTCTGATTGAAAGTTTATTTAAAAAAAGAAAGACCCGATAAAAATATCGGGTCTTTATTGAGTGAGCTGGCGAAGGGATTTGAACCCCCGACCTGCTGATTACAAGTCAGCTGCTCTACCAACTGAGCTACGCCAGCAAAAAAAGTCTTAAAGTCAGCTGCTCTACCTCCGTCAGTTGACGGATGAGCTACGCCAGCAAAAAAAGTCTTAAAGTCAGCTGCTCTACCTCCGTCAGTTGACGGATGAGCTACGCCAGCAAAAAAAGTCTTAAAGTCAGCTGCTCTACCTCCGTCAGTTGACGGAGCTATTTACCAATTCAAAATTGACGAGTGCAAATCTACTAAATTATCTCGTTTAAGTGCAATATCGATGCGAAATTTTTTATTTTTGTTCATGTAAACATGACAAAAAATGAACTTAAATATTACTCCTCCCTTCAGAAAAAGAAATACCGAAGAATGGAGAAAAAATTCCCGGTGGAAGGGGCAAAATTAATCAAAGAAGCCCTCGAAGCAGACTATCCATGCGACATTGTTTTTTATACAAATCAATTTGAAGAAAAATCAGAAGAATTCTTAGAGTATCTGAAAAAGAAAGGATGCAATTCAAAGCTAATAACTCAAAGAGAATTGGAGCGGCTAAGCGATACGGAGTCGCCGCAGGGTATAATCGGATTTTTTATGGAAAAGGATTTCTCATTCTCTGTTTCCAATTCCAGATTTTTGCTTGCACTCGAAGATATTTCCGATCCTGGAAATATGGGCACAATTGCACGGAATGCAGACTGGTTTGGATTGGGAAAAATTATTATTAGCAGAGACTGCGCGGAAATTTTTAATCCGAAAGTAATCAGAGCTTCGGCGGGCTCGATTTTTCACGTGGAGATTTTACGTCCCGATGATTTTTATGAATTTTTGTCTGAACTCAAAAAAGTGAAATACACTATTCTTACCGCCGATTTAACTGGAGAGAACATTTATGACTTTAAACCCGAAGGAAAAATTGTTCTGGTTCTTGCCAATGAAGCAAATGGCCCGACTGAATTATTGAAGTCGATAACGGATAAATACCTTACGATTCCAGGATATGGCAAAGCAGAATCGTTGAATGTTGCTTCTGCGTCGGCTGTTTTAATTTCAGAATTGGTTCGTAGAGTTTAATCGAAAAATTCCCATGCAACACCGAATCTCACCGAACGCTCTTGTTTAGGATAATATGGAACTATGAAATATCGGGAATTAAACATATTCTCCAGGACAAAATAAAGGATAGCTCGTTCCTGCAATTGACCGGCAAAGAAAAAATCGATCTGATTTGAGGACTTGAATAAATAGTCATCGTCTTTGTAATACTGCCATGAAGTAGATATCATTTTCTCGAAGTCGTAATAAATTCCCTGCCGTTTGCCGTAAAGGTAAATATTAAAACCAGTCTTAAAATTCAGATTTCGATTGAATAGCGTATCTACATAATAAATTCCGCCGGTCATTACAAACTCGGGCAAGGCGAGTGAATTTCTTCCATCGGTATTGAAATAGTGGCATGCGTTTGTTTCAAACAGTAATTTCCAGAGTTTCAATTCAGAACGTAAATTAATTCCATTGAGTGTAACATTTTTTGAAATGAATCCAGCCTTAGTCATTATTAATTTGTTATTGATTTCCTTACGGAAATATGAAACTTCAGTGCTCAATAAAGGTGAATGGTAAGATATTTTAACTTCGGCAGTATGATAGATCTGTTCGTTACTCTCATTAAATTGACTTCTTTCGTATAAATTATAAGGTTTGCTAAAGTTAGAATAACCCGCGTAGAATGATAAATACGAAGATGAGAGTATGTTGAAATCAAATCCATAACCAGGATAGGAATTCCCGTTGTAATTGAGATATTTACCAAAGAAAGAGAGTTCGATATTCTCGTTAATTAAATTGGTAGTCACGATTAAAGAGGAAGCAAAAGTCGTAAATTTGTCCCTATCGATCAAAGATGAAGATAGCGAAATATATTCAAACTGATTAATAGAATAAAATTTGAGTGCACCGAGATTTAATGATTGATTATAATTCAATCCAATTGTTTGCGAGCGGTTGTCCCGCATAATCGTATCGACATTTGCTTGAGTAATAAAATAAGTTGTATCGTTTTGCCTGTATTCGTTCAGATGCGAATGAAAAAAGAAAGAAATTTTGTAAGGCGCATTTGATGCAAGATACGATTTTATTCCAATGTCAAAGTATCGAAAGGTTGATTTTTGATATCTGTAATAGAAATTAACAGGCGCAAGTAATGGATTATAAATCACGGAATTTTCATAATCAAGTGGTGAGCTTACAACCGAGTCGATATTCACACCTCCGTTTAATTGAGTATTGGTTCTGGAATATTTAAACGAGGAAAAAGCAAATGTGGAATCGTTCAATCTGTAGTTTGCTTTTAATGTATATGCCCATAGACTGTAGTCGCTATTAGGATAGCGAGGACTTGTGCTTTGATTGGTAATTTCGAATGATATATTTAGTTTTTGGGAAAAGTTAGAGTTGAAATAGCCGTCAATGAAACCTTCATCGTATGGTGCTTGATAATAACGCAATCTTGTAAACGGTCTTTCGTAGAGATAATTTCTTGAAACGAAATTCAGCGATGTCGGATTGTTGTTCGTACCATATAAAAAACCTCTTGTAAGTGGAATTAACTCAATCTTTTCAATGCTTTCCGACTGAAATAAATTTAGGTCGATGGCATTGAAAATTTTTTCGTTAATAAATACGCCGTCGCTTAAAACGGAGATATTATTGAAACCTTCGCCGTATAAAATCGATTCGTGTGGTTGGCCCACTGTACCAAGATCTCTCAAAAATCCGAACGGCATGAATTTTATAAGATCGCCTGTGTATCGGTAATCTGAAAAATTTATATATCTTTTACTAATTGAGTTTTCAGTTGAGTCAATTAAATTGCCCATTCTGTGAAGAGTTGAATCTGACTGTCCTCTAATAGTTAAAAAAGAAAAAATCAGGAGTGCAAAAATTCTTTTCATCGTTTTAACTTTTTTCATAGTGCAAAGATAGTTTTAATTATTTAATCAAAAAAGCGTGAAATCTATTGATTAATTTCAGCTTTATGATATAAATCAAAATATTGATAAAAAAGACAAAAAATGTTTGTTTTAAGTTGAAAAATTGTTAAATTTTGTACGTCTGCTAAAAGCAGGAATGTAAAATATTCAATAATAAAAGGAGTAATCCTATGCCAATGACAAAGAGTCAAATTGTAGATCACATGGCAAAGAAGACCGGGCTTACAAAAAAACAAACTGCACAATTTCTCGAAGAGTTTGTTGCTCTGGCTTACAAAGAAGCTAAAAAAGAATTTCTCATTCCCGGATTGGGTAAAGTAGTCCTTTCAAAACGAAAAGCCCGTACAGGAAGAAATCCACAAACTGGTGAAGCCATTAAAATTCCTGCAAAGAAAGTTCTCAAATTCAGATTCGTTAAAGCTGCAAAAGACGCAATACTGGGAACGGACAAAAAGTAAGAGATTTTTCTGCTCATTTAAATATTTAAGAGGCTGCAGGTCAGCCTCTTTTTAATTTTTTTCTGTCAGTTCTAATTTTATTAAGAAGATTATTGTAAAGACCTTCTGGAATGTTTTGCAAGATTTTTGTCAGTAATTTCTGAAATTCTCCTACGTGAGAATAGAAACCTACAGTTATATTCTGATATTTATCATATAAATAAATTGGGCGCGTGGGATAACCGCTGAAAATTCCTCCTCGCAATTCATCGATGTTTTTATAATGGATTACCACTTTCTTTTTACTCATAAAAAAGTCACTGCATATCATCTTTTCATTGTCAGCTTCTATTGTAAATGGAAAGAGCCGATAAGTCTTAAAAAAATATCTGTTAAGTATATAAATAATAAAGCCGTTGAGTGCTGCAGGAAATACGAAATACCATTTTTCAGTAATAAAATAAATTGAAGAAATAAAATGGATCGAAAGAAAAAACGTGGCTATTATATTTCCGTATCGATAAATTATGCGCGCAAAAAAAGAATAACTGAATTTTTCCATTTTGTTTTGTGTTAATGAATCGAAAGATTGATCGTTAATATAGAAAAAATAATTATATGAAAAAGAAAATATACGATGTGATCATTGTAGGTGCCGGTCCTATAGGTTTGGCCTGCGGCATCGAAGCTGTCAAAAGAAAATTTGAGTATCTAATTATCGAAAAAGGATGTCTGGTAAATTCGATTTATAATTTCCCGGTAAACATGACATTTTTCTCAACATCGGAACGACTTGAAATTGGTGGCGTGCCATTTGTATCGCACGGTGTTAAACCAACCCGGCGTGAAGCTCTTGAATACTACAGACGTGTAAAATCTGCATGGAACCTGAAAGTAAATTATTTCGAAAAGGTGGAGGAAATTTCACGTTTAGAAGATTTTTTCGAAGTTGTTACGGATAAGTCTTTATACAGATGCAAAAATCTAATATTGGCCACAGGATATTACGACACTCCGAATTTAATGAATATTCCGGGTGAAAATCTTCCCAAAGTATTTCATTATTACAAAGAACCACATCCTTTCAACGACCAGAAAGTGGCAGTAGTAGGTGGGGGAAATTCTGCCGTCGATGTGGCTCTCGAAACATTCAGAAATGGAGCAGACGTGACAATGATTGTCAAGAAAAGCTGTCTTGACAAAAGTGTTAAATATTGGGTTAAACCTGATATTGAGAACCGTATTAAGGAAGGAAGCATAAAAGCATTTTTTAATTCAGAACTCTTGGAAATTAAAGAAAACGAAATTGTTATTGAACAGAGTGGTAAAACAATTACACTGAAGAACGATTTCGTTTTTGCCATGACGGGTTATAAACCCGACTTCGAGTTTCTTCTAAGAGCGGGCATTGAATTAAAAGGAAGA
Organism: Melioribacter sulfuriphilus; assembly: GCF_052656625.1. NCBI lineage: Bacteria > Pseudomonadati > Ignavibacteriota > Ignavibacteria > Ignavibacteriales > Melioribacteraceae > Melioribacter > Melioribacter sulfuriphilus. The sequence goes on from NZ_JBQXXK010000005.1 coordinate 156,008, forward strand.
AGATTGAAAGTTCCCTCTATAAATCCCGTGACACATGAGACTAACATCCCAAATCTTTTTCTTGCAGGAGTAGTTTGTGGTGGAATGAACACGGGAAAATGGTTTATTGAAAATTCAATTGACCACGCCAGACGAATTTTCGAAGCAATTGTCAAAAAGAAAAAGATGAAAAAATAAAAAAGACTTTTTTCTATTGTCTTTCATCTGGCATATATTTGTAGAATAAATTTTCATAATAAATCAGATGAAAACAATGGGGAAGGTCTATTCGCTTCCAAAAGAGAAAATTAAAGTGTTGTTGCTCGAAGGTGTACATCCAAATGCAGTCGACTATTTCAGAAGTAATGATTTTAACAATATTGAATATCTCAAAACATCCCTTGAAGGCGATGAATTAATCGAAAAAATTCGTGACGTACATATTATTGGAATACGTTCACGCACGCATTTGACTGAAGATGTTTTAAAGTACGCAAAAAAACTGATTGCCATCGGATGTTACAGTATCGGTACAAACCAGGTTGACCTCGATGCTGCGCGAATGAAAGGTATTCCTGTTTTCAATGCTCCGTTTTCTAATACTCGATCGGTAGCCGAATTGGTAATAGCCGAAATAATTTTTTTGATGAGAGGAATACCAGAAAAAAATACGCTGGCTCATGAGGGAGTATGGCTGAAGGATGCAAAAAACTCTTATGAAGTGCGCGGAAAAAATCTCGGTATTGTAGGTTATGGGCATATCGGTTCGCAGGTTTCGATACTCGCCGAAAGCCTCGGTATGAATGTTTATTACTACGACATTGTCAAAAAATTAAATCTTGGGAATTCCAAACCATGCGACAGCCTCGATGAACTTCTGAAAATTTCAGATGTAGTTACGCTTCACGTGCCAGAAACCGAACTTACAAAAAATATGATTGCGCGTGAGCAACTAAGCATAATGAAAAAAGGATCTTACCTGATCAACAGCTCACGTGGAACGGTGGTTAATCTAAATCATTTAGCCGAATTTATTGAATCAGGCCATATAGCTGGGGCTGCTATCGACGTCTTTCCGGAAGAGCCAGTTTCAAATAAAGAAAAATTTGTATCGGTCTTGCAGAAATTTAAGAATGTAATTTTAACTCCTCATATTGGCGGCAGTACATGCGAAGCCCAGGCTAACATTGGGCTCGAAGTCTCGGAAAAGCTGGTCAAGTATTGTGACGTTGGTACAACAATTGGAGCTACGAATTTCGTTCAAATTTCTCTTGCTCCCAATATTAATCGTCAACGATATCTTCATATTCACCATAACAGGCCAGGAGTGATGAATAAAATATCAAAGGTTTTTACTACGCGTAAATTGAATATAGCCGCTCAGTACCTGCAAACAGACTCGTATGTTGGATACGTAATTATCGATATCGACAGCAAAGAGATGAGCAACGAAATCATGAAAGAATTAAGAGCAATTCCTGAAACTATTAAAACACGAATGTTGTTTTAGGCATATCTTTCGGTTATAAATTGACATCGTGTATTATAAAGTATATTTTACGCAACCACATCAAACAAGAAAGGTAAAAGATGAAGAACCCATATAAATCCTTAGTAATGCTTGTTCTTTTCTTGCCGTATGTCTATCTGGCTTCCGGTCATAAAGTCGAAAATTTCAAGCTGAAAGACTATAACGGCAAAGAATATCAGTTGAGCGATTTCAAAGAATCTAGAGCAATTGTAATTATGTTCATTGCTACACAATGCCCCATTTCAAATGCTTACAATTCGAGGATGGTTAAACTTTATAATGACTACAAAAAGAAAGGTGTCAGTTTTATCGGAATTAATTCGAACAAACAGGAAAGCGTGGATGAAATTAAAGAACACGCAAAACAAAACGGATTTGAATTCATAATTCTTAAAGACGAAAGAAACGTTATCGCAGATAAATTCGAAGCTTCTGTTACACCTGAAATCTTTGTGCTCAATAGCAACTTCGAAATTTTATATCACGGCAGAATTGACGATTCGAGAAAAGAAGAAGACGTAAAAACTCACGATTTAAGAATTGCTCTCGACGAAATATTAAGTGGCAAAAAAGTTTCCAATCCACAAACAAAAGCATTCGGTTGTACAATAAAAAGAGTTGATTAACATGCGCAAATTAATCCTGATTTTTTTGCTGACTTTTACAATAGTCAATTTTATTTCAGGTGAAAACCAGAAAAATGCAGTCAAAGAAATCAAAGTTGTTAAAATCAATAAAGACGGATTAAACAAGATAATCAAGAACAGGAACGGGAAAATTCTTTTCCTTAATTTGTGGGCTACGTGGTGTGTGCCATGTCGAGAGGAAATACCAGACATTGTTAAATTAGCCGAAGAGTACAGGGATGTGGATTTCGTTGGATTAAGCGTCGATTTGCAAGAGGATATTAATTCAAAAGTAATTCCATTTTTGAAATCGAATAACGTATTCTACAGAAATTTTATAAACGGATTTGATAACGACGAAGAATTGATAAATTTCCTCGAAGAGAAATGGAACGGCGCTTTACCAGCTACTTTGATTTATGATTCTAAAGGAAAGAAGATAGCGTTTCTCGATGGTAAAAAATCATACAAAGAGTTCAAAGAAGAAATTGAAAGAGCAAGGAATAAAAAGTAATCCTTGCTCTTTGATTGTTCTACTTTTTCTTTAGTTCGAAATGGTCGTAAAGCTCTCCAGCAGTCGTATAAGAATTGTAAATCAACCGGTCATTTTGAATATCAATTACCTGAAATAGCTGAGTGAATGTACCGAGTTTAGCAATTAAATCTTTGTACATCGGATTGGCTGGATACTGCTTTGGACCTGAAACAGATGTAATATAGACCGTTCCTTTCGATTCGTCTTCAGAAATTCTACCCTGATAAATTTTATGTGTTCTGGCATATGTGTGGTCGTGTCCCTGTAAAACAAGGTCAACGCTGTAGCGGTCGAAAATAGGCATGAATGTTTCTCTAATAGTTTTATTGTCTCTCCCTTCGCCAGTTGAATAGACAGGGTGATGGTAGGTTACAATTGTCCATTTATTTGGATTGTTGGACAATACTTCTTCGAGCCAATCAGCCTGCTCTTTTAAGCCGTAATTTGTATTTAGAACGATGAATCGAACTCCCTGATAGTCGACATAATAAACCGTTTCTTCCATTCCATCTGGACCGTTTTCGGGCAATGTGAAAAGGCTTTGCCACAGTGGATATTTGTTGGTTTTTATCTTTTTGCCATTAATCATTTCGAAGTAGAGGTCGTGATTTCCGATGGCCATAATTGAAGGCACGATTCTGTGAATAAATCCAGTTGCTTCGAACCATTCCTCCCACATCGATTCGTCGGGTAGATCTGTTAAGTCGCCAGCGAAAAGCCAGAAAGAAGCATCGGGGGCAGTCAATATTGCTTTTCTGAATACTCGGGATAAATCTTCGAGTATCTCGTTTTGTGGATCACCGAAATAAACAAATCTGAAAGGCTGGCTGCTTTCCGAAGCAGTCATGAATTGGTTCCACTCACTGACCACGGAATCATAACCAACTCTGTATGTATAAAGTGTGTTTGGTTTCAATTGACTTAAGATTGCCGAATACGAGTATGATTTATTTCCTTTGTAATTTAATTCGCTCATAGTAGCAGGAATTTTAACTGTACTATCTTTGAACTCTATCCAGTTAGTCGATTCGGCAAATTCGACAAAACTCTCAGGATGACTTTCCTTCGTATGCCAGGTGACAGCCATGCTCGATGAAGGATTGATGGTCAAATTAAGAATAATTCTTTTGGGTATATCTGCACTTTGTGCGTGTAAAAAAGAAACGAAAAGCCAGAGATAAAGTGTTATGATTTTTTTCATTTTATTGCCTTTAAATTATTTGAATACATTGATAGTGTATTTACTCACGTCAAATTTTCTTTTGCATCCAGCATAATTCATATATCTAATTTTACCAAATACAGGTCGTTCGTTCCAGGCTCTATCGTGAACTCCACCGATTGACCAGGCAATACCGGTATATCCGTTTGGATCGCGTCCATCAAGTTCATATTTGTCATTCAGGTAGATTGCATATTTAAGAGCATCTTCCGGAATTTCTGTCCACTCCAGGATTTTCTTCGCCCAATACATTCTGAGGAAACCATGCATTTTACCTCTTTTTCTCAAATCATATTGCGCTGCATTCCAGAGCGAGTCGTGAGTACGGCCTTCTTCGAATTCTTTGAGTGAATAAATATATTCTCTTTTATCTTTACGGTGTTCGTTCAAAGTTTTTTTAGCCCAGTCGGGAAAGCCGTCAAATGAATCGTAATGTTTATTGTAGTAACAGAAATTATCCGACAGCTCTCTCCGCACAATCAATTCTTCAAGAAAGCTTTCTCTAGATTTTGAGGGTTCTGTTCTTCTGATTATTTCGAGTACCACACGTTGGGCAGATAGATGTCCGAAATGAAGATGAATCGATAGATTTGAAAGCACGTCTTCATTTGGATCGTTCTTCTTTTCTGCATAAAATTTCAATTTATTCTCAATGAAGTTATCAAGTATTTCAAAAGCGGCTTCTTCACCTGGCATTATCCATTCGACTTCGGGAACGCTGGAATCGGGCTTTATTTTTTTTAATAAACTGTCCCAGTCGTTTTTAAAGTTCGCAAAATCACTTGCAGGCATTTTTTTTATCTGTGGAAACTCATCCAGGAAGTCGGGCAGAAGTTTTTGAATTTTGGGTCTGAATGTATAAGCTGCAAATTCCTGTTTGTTGGAAACAACAAAGCAGGGAACAATATTGTGAGCGTCGACATCATAAAATGGTACTTTTATTTTCGCATGGACTTCCTTTTTCCATTTCCTTGTTATTTTAAGAGGATTGAAATCTGTAATTAATTCCGAGCAGCTGGATTCCTTAACAAACTCAGGAATAGTTACTGCGGGATTACCAAAAAGTAATTTGAAACCGATGTTTAATTCAGATAATTTCTTTTCAACCTGTTTCAATCCATTAATCATAAACGAATATTGACGCACTGCAGCACCCAGAAATTCAGGAACAATGTTGAATATTACAATTAATGGCAATTGCTTCTCTTTTGCTTTTTGATATGCAAAGACGAGTGCCCAATTGTCGTTAACCCGCTGGTCTCTTTGCATCCAGTAAATTACGGGTCCGCACTTCGATTCAAAGTCCTTTAGTTTCCTTACTCTTTCAGGAAGTACCATACTTGTCTGTAATAAGATTTATAGTCAAAAATAAAAAAAGTATTTATGATACAGAATATTGTACATGCTTGTATAATTAAAATAAAATCAGTAATTTATACACAGTCTAAATAATAATTGTACATGAAGCCAATCCTGATAATTATAGCTAATAGATTTTTTCTAACAAATTATGCCATCAGCTGCATTTTGCAAGACCTGGAGGGGATAAAAGTTGTAGGTGTGCCTGAAGATAAACTAATTGACGAAGTCCGTTTGCAAAATCCAGATATGATTATTGTAGAAATAGATATGATCAAACAGGACAGCATCCTGTTTATTAAAGAAATCAAAAAAGAATTTCCACGACTGAAAATTTTAATTCTGGTTGATTCCTCCGATGTATATAAATTGAAAAGTTTATTAGACCTGCGACTCGATGGCTATCTTTCCAAAACAATAACAAAAGAGGAATTGCAAAAAGCTGCCTTAAAAGTTTATGATAATGAAAGATACTTTAGTCAGGAAGTAAGCCAAAAAATAGTCGAAATCGAATACCGGAGAGTTTCATCGGAAATATTGAGCAAGCGTGAATACGAAATTCTTCGCTTAATAGCCGAAGGAATGAATAACAAGGAAATCGGCAGGTTACTTTATATAAGTGAATTTACGGTACTGACTCACCGCAGAAATATTATGCGCAAACTTAACGTGAAAAGCACCCCACAACTAATAATTGAGAGCATCAGAAAAGGATTAATTAGTATTGGAGAAAATTAATACTAATTTTTTAGTAACATTTTACTAAAAATAACGTATTGATTTCAGGGAAGGGTTGCTTTAATTTTGTTATAAAGATTTAGTCTTAATAAGGATTGTAAATGAAAAAAATATTATTTGTGTTGACCTTAGTAATAAGTGGAGTTAATGCTCAAACTCATATAGAAGGGAGGGTGATTGACATTTCTGGTAATCCAATTCCAGAGGCAAACGTCATCCTTGTAGGTACGGAATACGGTACTTCTTCCGATAAAAATGGGATATTTAAGCTTGTTTATCCCTTAAAACCAGGCGACCTCATCTCTGTTTCTTGTGTCGGTTATGAATCTAAGACAATTCAATTTAATCCATCAATAAATTTCTTAACAGTTACTCTGGATAAGAAGGAATATTCTACCGAAGCAGTGGTGGTAACCGGCACAAGAAGTGTCAAAAAACTGAAAGATACGCCTGTGATAACTGAGTTGATTTCTGAAAAAGAAATTAAACAGTGCGGCTATATAAGTTTGAAAGAGGCGTTGATGGAACAGGCAGGAATTGCAGTTATAAACAATCATGGCAACGGTATTCAGATTCAGGGACTTGACCCTGATTATACACTAATTCTTATAGACGGCGAACCTGCAATCGGAAGAACTGGAGGTACAATTGAATTATCCCGTTTTGACGTGGCAAATTTAAAACAAATTGAAATTGTTAAAGGTCCTTCATCTTCTCTGTATGGGAGCGAGGCACTGGCCGGGGTAGTTAATCTTATTACAACCTTTCCCGACGAGCCTAAACGTGTTGCCCTTTTTGCTCAAGCAGGAACACACAATTCATATCAAATAAATGGAGAATTTTTCAAGTCGTTCGAAAAATTTAAGGGTTCGCTCGTTTTAAATACCAGGGGATCGGAAGGATATGATTTGACTCCCGAGTCAATTTCAAAATCTGCACCCGAGTACAATAATTTTCTGGTTAATACAAAATTAGAATATCAATTCGACGAATGGAATTCAGCGAGATTTAGTTTGAGGTATTTTGGAGAAAGTCAAAATAATTTTGCTGAGATTACTGAAAATGACAAAACAGAAATTCTAAAAGACAAAAACTGGCTGCAAGATTTAAGCTTATCACTAACTTACTTTGGGAAAATAAATCATTCGTACAATCATCAATTCAAATTTTACATTAGTAATTACTATACAGAAAGCGAACTTAGATATCAGCTCAATGAAAAAATATATGAATATAGTCAGTTTGACCAGTATTATTATAAAGGAGAATATACAGGTAATTTGTTCGTTGACCAGAGAAATCTTACGACGCTTGGTGTGGGTTATGTGAAAGAAAATGTAAGTGCAGACAGAATAAGTAAAGATGCCGATGATATTAATTCGCATTTTATATTTTTGCAACATGAGTGGATTCCTCTCCAGAATTTTGATATTGTCGGCGGGCTAAGGTATGATTACCATAACAAATATTCTTCCCGCATCAGCCCTAAACTTTCCGCTATCGTCAAACCGTATGATTTCTTGAAATTAAATTTTTCTATTGGCAGTGGTTTTAAAGCGCCGACATTACAACAACTTTATCTCAATTTTACCAATCCTCAAGTCGGATACTCCGTCTTTGGGTCGACGAATTTTTTGTACTACTTCAATAAGTTGATTGAGGAAGGACAAGTTGATAAAATCCTTATTAATCCGGAAAGCATTAATAAATTAAATGCAGAAAATTCCTGGTCTTTTAACTTTACCATAGAATATGAACCGCTAAGAAACAACTGGATATCCTTGAACTTTTTCAGAAATAATGTAAGAGATTTAATCGACGCCACTCCGGTTGCTATTAAGAAGAACGGACAGAGCATATATACATATTTCAACCTCAATAAAATCTACACGCAGGGTATTGAATCCGAGATAAGAATTACTGTGTTTGATCATTTAAAAATTGGTGCGGGATACCAGTATCTCGATGCTGTGGACGAAGGAGTTCTCGAAAAAATAAAAGCAGGTGAATATTATAAGTATACAGAAACCGGGCGATTGAAAAAAGTTACAGAAGCAGATTACGGCGGTTTGTTTAATCGATCCAGGCATTCGGGGAATTTTAGACTTTCTTACGAAAATGAAACATTAGGTTTGTCTACCACGCTGACAGGTATTCTCAAAGGGAAGTACGGCTATTATGACAAAAACGGAAACGGTATTCTCGACGATAAAAGCGAATATGCAGCAGGTTTTGCCCTCTGGAATTTTGCATTAAACAAATCGATTAACTACCACTTTTCATTACGGTTGAGAATAGAAAATTTATTAAATCGAAAATTTAGTGGACAGAATCTTAATCTGTCTGGTAGAATAATTTATGCAGGAATTTCAATTAATTATTAAACAAGGAGAAAAAATGAAAAGAATATACTTATTCGTTTTACTTATAACATTGTATTTTACCGGTTGTGACGACTCGAATAGTACCGAACCGGATAGCAATACACCAGCTATTAAAGTTGCTGAGGTTAAGGACCTGCCCGCCTTAGGTCCGGGTTTGACATACTACCGATTTGCAGATAGCACTATCATAACAGGAGCAGATACATTATCAGACAAATGGGATATCGCATTCAGAAGTACAACTATTTATACGAACAGCGGTGTAAGCGGGCCTGGTAAAGGAGGTGCAATTGTTCTTAAAAATACGGACTTCTATGATTTAAAAGAAGCACCATCTGAAGGCTATCGAGTAGATGAAGTAAATGCTCCTGCAATACCCACTGGCTCAGGAAACGGCTGGTACAATTATAATTCTGAAACACATATTATTTCGCCCATACCAGGCGTTGTTTTGGTAATTAAAACTGGCGAGGGTAAATATGCAAAGGTACAAATTATAAGCTACTATAAAGGTGCGCCGGATTCTCCTTCACTCAACGATAAATCGAAATATTACACTTTCAGATATGTTTATCAATCAAACGGCACTACTAAATTTGAATAAAAAACGAAAGGAACATGAAATGAAAATAAAAATAATTTTTCTTAGCATATTAATTACATTTGTTTTATCCTATTCTAATCTCCTGGGAATGGCAGGAGAGAGCAAAAAAGTGTCTGTATTAATTGTGGGACACGGCGCTCCTGCCAGCGATTTTCCAAAACTGAAAGAGTATTTCAAATTACACGAGAGTCACTCCCCGGAAGCCGAAAAAATCGAAAATGAATTACGTAACTGGCCAAGAAATGAAGAAAACGATCCATATTGGGCTGGCTTTATTAAAATAGTAGAAATATTTAGAAATAAATTTAAGAATTTCCATTCTGTCCATTATGCATTCAACGAAATGTGTGCCCCTACAGTAGAAGAAGCACTTAATAAGATTTTGCTTGATAATCCAGATTTAATCCTTGTAACTAGCATAATGTTCACTCCTGGCGGCGGGCATTCCGAGAAAGATATTCCCGCCGCAATTGAAATTTTTCAGGAAGAACACCCTGAGATTAGAATTATCTATGCCTGGCCTTACAGCCAGGAAGCTCTGGCGAATTTTATCAATGCACATCTAATTCATTTTGTCGAAAAATAACTTACAGAACCGGCATTTGCCGGTTCTATTGCTTTAGAATTAGAATCATGGAGTAATGAATATGATCCGTATTATTATAATAATAACTATTATTTTATCATTAAATCAGCCTCTAATGTCCTATTCCGGCAATGGAATAAATATAACCGGTAAAGTTATAGATGCAATAACAAAAGAACCGCTTGTTGGTGCTAATGTAATTGTAAAAATGACCAATTTCGGTACTGCTACAGATATTAACGGATATTTCGAATTAAGGAGAATTGCGATAGAAAAACCGGTATTGATTATCTCTATGGTTGGCTACCAATCGATTATTTACACAGTGGTTGATAAGATAGATAACATTACTTTTGAGTTAAAACCAGCATTAATAGAAATGGGTTCGATAGTGGTAACAGGAACGAATTCATTACATCTTTATGAGAATACGTCGGTAAAAACTGAAATAGTACCCAAAAAATTAATTCAACAGCAAAATGCATGTAATCTTGCTCAGGCGTTAGGACTCCAGACAGGCGTTATGGTTGAGAACGACTGCAATAATTGTAACTTTACACAGGTACGAATACTCGGTTTTGACGGCAAATATTCACAAATCTTAATCGATGGGGATCCAGTAATAAGTTCTCTGGGTGGAGTGTATGGTCTGGAACACTATCCGCAGGAAATGATTGAACAGATAGAAATAGTAAAAGGAGGTGGTTCGGCATTATATGGCGGCGGTGCAGTTGCAGGAACAATTAACATGATGACACGTCGTCCAGCATTTAATGGCACTAAGGTTTATTATAATGGCTATTGGGTCGATGGTTCTCCGGATAATCAAATTGGAGCAATTGCAGAAATTGTTAGCAATGACAATAAAACTGGAATCTATGTATTCGGTTCTACCAGAAACCGTGGAAGTTATGACAGGAATGGAGATGGCTATTCTGAACTTGGAAAACTTAAAAACGAAACAATCGGTTTTAACGGATATTTAAGACCTGATAATTATTCTGAATTACAATTTTCGCTTCATCGAATCGTCGAAGATAGGAGAGGTGGCGGGGATTTCGATAAACCTGTCCACGAAGCTTCTATTGCAGAATGGACTAAACACGATAAATGGGGCGGTAAAGTTAAATGGAATCAAAAAATTGGTGCATCATTTGAGTATAAAATAAATTATGCTTTTAGTTTGCTGGAAAGGAATTCTTACTACGGAGGATTATCAGATAATACACCGGAATCAAAGCTTGAAGCACTTAAATATTACGGTTACTCTGATAATCCGTTATATTCAATCGGTATGCAGGCTAATTATTATTTAAGTGGACAAATCATAACCGCCGGTATTCAATACAATTATGATAAACTATTAGATAAAAGTGTTTCTAATGATAAATATTATGTTGATGAAATATTCAGGAATTTCGGCTTCTATTTGCAGGATGAAATTTCTTTCGATAGCGATGAACAGCTCCAGATTGTTGCCGGTGTGCGTTTTGACAAACATTCAGCTCTTAGCAGTTGGATATTCAGTCCTCGCCTAAATGCTAAGATGAAATTGTGGAATGCATTGAATCTGAGAATGGGATTTACAACAGGTTTCAAAGCACCGCAAATCTTCAATGAGGATTTGCATATTTGCGGACTCGAAGGAATGCAGCGAGTTATACGTAATTCGACGGGACTAAAAGAAGAAAAAAGTTACTCTTATACATTCGGCGCAGAATTCCAGGATTTTGTCGGGAATATTCCTTTACTTTCAGGAATAACTTTATTTTACACGCGTTTATCAGGTGCTTACAGTGAAGAGTTTGTCGCAACAGACGGGGCTGTTGAGTATTGGGAAAGGATTAATAGCAGTGGCGCAAACGTAAAAGGAATTGAAATCGATTTTGGTATTAAGCCTTTAAACAAACTTGAAATCCGTTCCGGCTTTACATTTAAGAAAAATGAGTTTGACGATATACAGGAAGATTATAATATTAAGGAGTTTCTCAGAACACCCGACATTTTTGGATATATAAGAATTGCTTATGATTACTCGGATAAGTTAAGTTTTTTTACCGCAGCAAAATATACGGGCAAAATGTATGTCCCTCACGAAATTTCAGTTGATTATCAAGAAAATCCATTGATCGAAGTTAAACGGAGTAAAGAATTTATTGAATTCGACTTCTCACTCAATTATCAACTTGAACTGATGGATAATCTCCTTACACAATTGTCTCTTGGTGTAAAAAATATTTTTGACCAATATCAGAACGACCTTGACTACGGTGTAAATAGAGATCCCGGTTATGTTTACGGGCCTTCTTATCCCAGAACATTCTATATTAATCTTGGATTGAAACTGTAAATAAAATATACAGGGTTTTTGAGGGAGTCCATTTTTAGTTCATAAAATTTGTGATTTTGATTAAAATGGATTCCCTCAAATATTTTATATTATACAAGACCCTTAAAATTATTTTAGCTCCCCATTCGAACTATTTCTTCATATTCCTCTTTTGTAAGAGGCAATACCGATAGTCGATTTCCCTTCTGTACGAGTTTCATATTTTTCAATTTAGGGTTTTGTTTAATATCATCCAGAGTTACGGCACGGGTGAATTTCTTTATAAGTTTAATGTCGACCATGTACCATGTGGGATTGTCTTTTTTACTTTTGGGGTCGTAATGTTTGTCGTCCGGGTCAAAAGCAGTAAAATCGGGGTATCCTTCTTTAACGACGGTACAAATTCCAACTGCTGCAGGCGGTTTTGCATTGCTGTGATAAAATATCACCAGGTCGCCTTTCTTCATTTCGTCCCGCATAAAATTACGCGCTTGATAATTTCTTACGCCGTCCCAGAATGTTGTCTGGTTTTTGCTTTTTGATAGATCATCTATCGAAAAAACATCTGGTTCAGTTTTCATAAGCCAGTATTTCATTTACCCTCCTGTTAATTATTTTCTAAATAAGATTTCAGGAATTGTCCGGTATACGATCTACTGCATTCGATAATTTCTTCTGGCGTGCCCGTTGCAACTACCTCGCCGCCTCGTTCACCTGCTTCGGGCCCCAGATCTATTATGTAATCGGCGCATTTTATAACATCGAGATTGTGTTCGATAATTACTACAGAATTTTTATTTGCAATAAGCATTTGAAAACTCTTCAGCAATTTGCTTATATCGTCGAAATGTAAACCAGTAGTGGGTTCGTCGAAGATAAAGAGAGTATGTTGATTTTTTCGATGTTGCACAAGATGAGAAGCAAGTTTAACTCTCTGTGCCTCGCCCCCTGATAGGGTAGTCGAGGGCTGTCCCAATTTAATATAGCCCAACCCGACGTCGGAAAGAGTCTGCAAAATATCCTTTAACTTGTCGTTGTTCGTAAAAAATTCAAGAGCTTCGTCGACAGTCATATTTAGTACATCAACTATATTTTTGCCTTTATATGTAATTTCACGCACTTCCTTTTTGAAGCGCGTACCTTTACAATCGTCGCACTCGAGGAATATATCTGCGAGAAACTGCATTTCGATTTTTACGAAACCGTCACCTTCACAGGTTTCGCATCTACCTCCGGGAACATTGAACGAAAAGTAGCCAGGTTTATAACCGCGCGCTCTTGCTTGTGGAGTCGATGCAAATATTTCACGTATCAGTTCATACCCTTTCACATAGCTGATCGGATTTGATCGAGGTGATTTTCCGATAGGCGACTGGTCGACGATTTCTATGTTGTCAATATATCGCGCTCCTTCAATTGAATCGAATTTACCTACTTTGGGTGGATTGCCTCCCTTTAATTTTTCAAGCCCACCGTAGAGAATGTCGTGCACAAGTGTACTTTTTCCTGAACCACTCACGCCGGTAACTACAACAAATTTTCTCAAGGGAAATTCGACTGTAATATTTTTTAGATTGTTTTCTCGCGCACCAATTATTTTTATAGTCTCTGTTTTGGAAGTGTTTCTCCTTTCGGGTATTGGAATTTTAAGTTTGCCCGACAAATATTTGCCTGTGAGCGAGTTGGGATTTTTGATAATTTCACTGTATAAGCCGTAGGCAACAATTTCTCCGCCGTTTAATCCTGCCTTCGGTCCCATGTCGTAAATCAGATCGGCTTCTTTCATCATTTCAGGATCGTGCTCTACTACAAGTACGGTATTTCCAATATCCCGTAGCGATTTAAGAATTTTTATCAACCTTGTATTATCTCTCGGATGGAGTCCTATTGAAGGTTCATCGAGCACATATAAAGTTCCCATCAGGGCAGAACCCAGAGACGTGGCAAGATTAATTCTTTGAGTTTCACCGCCAGAAAGTGTACTGCTGAGACGGTCTAATGTAAGGTATCCCAGTCCAACTTCGTTTAAAAATGTAAGTCTTTTTAAAATCTCATCGTAAATCCGCTGTGCAATTGCTTTATCGTAATCGCTCAATCGAAGGTTAAGAAAAAATTCGTGAGCTTTTTCTATCGACATTTTTACAATATCGAAAATTGAAAGTCCACTTATTTTTACCTGGAGAGCTTCTCTTCTTAATCGTGAACCTTTGCAAGCATGACATACAGTATAGCCTCTGTATTTACTCAGCAGGATTCGGATGTGCATTTTATACGTATGCTTTTCAAGTTCTTTGAAAAAGCCATCAATGCCGTCGAAACCATCGTACCCATTTTTAATAATTTCAACCTGTTTTTCGCTCAAATCCTTGAACGGTTTATCGAGGGGAATTTTATACTTATTGTTTCTTATTAATTGTCTGAGATACTTGCTGAATTTTGGAGTGCGCCATGGGGCTATTGCGCCTTCGCTTATACTTAAAGATGGATCTGGAACTATCAAATTCATATCGTAATCCATCGTTTTGCCAAATCCCTGACAGACTGGACATGCGCCGTATGGATTGTTGAATGAGAAAAATCGAGGTTCTGGCTCTTCGTATTTGATTCCACAACATTCATAAAAGCGGTTGAAATTTTTCCTTTCGAAATTATCTGCGTTAACGATAAGTAATCTTCCTTCGCCCTCTTTAAATGCAATCTCAATCGACTCGGCCAATAATTCGCGTACTTTTCCCTTCTTTATCTTAAATCTGTCGAGCACAACAACAATATCGCTTTTATCGATTCCTGCAAATTCTTGAAAACTTTCGAGTTCGCTTAAGTCGACGAATTTATTATTTACAATTAATCTAAAGAAACCTTTCTTTTTCAGTAATTCTATTTCTTCAATAACAGTCCGTTTTTCGTGCGGATGTATCGGGAAGCCGAGATAGTATTTGCCATTTTCATCCTGATTTTCGAGCCACTCGCAAACGGTAGTAACCGTATCTTTTTTAACCTCGTTACCGCAAACAAAGCAAATTGTTTTTCCAATTCTGGCGAATAATAAACGTAAATAATCATAGATTTCGGTGGAAGTGGCAACAGTCGAGCGGGGATTCCGTGCTGTGGTCTTCTGTTCAATTGCTACGGCTGGAGAAATGCCCTGTATGATATCGACATCAGGCTTGTTCATCCTTTCGAGGAACTGACGTGCATAAGAGGAAAGGCTTTCGACATAACGACGCTGTCCCTCCGCATAAATGGTGTCGAATACAAGCGAAGATTTACCACTACCACTTACGCCGGTAAATACAATCAATTTGTTTTTAGGTATTTCGAGGGAGATGTTCTTTAAATTATGTTGTCTGGCCCCTTTTATTATTATTTTTTTATTATCGAATGTCATAAGTAATTTTAGAAAAATCGTAACCAGTAAGTTACGAATTAGTTAGAAGATTTTCTTTCAGGACAAAGGCGAAAAGATCGGTCAGAAAAACTACTTTTCTTCTTCCCAGTCAATTAGTTTTCCGTCCCTGAAAAAGAAGATAATTTTTCCGTAATACCACTGAGTAAAAACGCCCCACTTTTCCACGTTTTTCTCGATTCTGTCGGGCTTGCCCCAACCAGCATTCAGCATCTTATCGGTCATTCCTTTCCATATCTGTTTATGATAAACACGGCTACCGTATTTACGTCCGAATTTTTTAATATAAATTGCTTCGATATCTCTCTCGGCTTTTTCAATTAATAAATCGAGCTTTTTACTTTCGTTTTTAAGAGAATCAATTTCGGTTTTCAAAATCGACTTGTTTTGCTGAAGATTTTTTTTCTGAACGGTTAAAGAATCGTACTTAAATTTATATTCTTTTGAACCTGACGTACTTTGAGCATTGATTAATGAAAAGCTCAAAATAAATAATAACAGAAGTCTATACATTTGACTGCATCCTGATAATTATAAAAACAAATCCCGCAGAATGCGGGATTGCAAGTAGTGAGATATTTTTAAAAAAATTGTTTATTGATGTCACAATGATAATAAAATTCATAAAAAAATTACAATTCTTTCGTACCGAAACAAACACCAACTGCTTTAGCTGCAAGAACTCCCTGATCGGTTTTTTTTACGTGTTTTTGTTTGGCAATTGCATCGACAATATTTACACTTTTTATTTCATTTCCTTTCAAAGCGACCATTTTGCCGAACTGTCCTTTAATGGCGAGCTGAATAGCTTGTGTACCGAATTTTGTTGATAATATACGATCGAATGGAGTTGGACTGCCACCTCTTTGAAGATGTCCAAGAACTGTATAGCGTGTTTCGAGACCCGTATTCTCACTGATTTTTTTTGCAACATATTCGCCTATACCACCGAGCTGAATAGGGTCGGTTCGTTTAATGTCTTTGCCTTTCATAATCATTGTGCCGTCTTTAGATTTTGCGCCTTCGGCTACGCAAACAATACTGAAACGTTTGCCCATCATATTGCGCATTAGAACCTTGTCATAAATTGCTTCCCATTCGAATGGAATTTCGGGTATCAGAATTACATCGGCTCCGCCTGCAAGACCACCGTTTAAAGCTATCCAGCCGGCATATCTGCCCATTACTTCGATAACCATTACACGATGGTGAGATGAAGCAGTGGTATGAAGTCTGTCGAGCGCCTCGGCTACCACATAAACTGCTGAATCGTGTCCAAATGTAAGATCAGTGGCATCGAGATCGTTGTCGATAGTTTTGGGGACACCAACTACGTTCATGCCCATCTGGCTAAGCTGATGTGAAATATGCATAGTCCCATCGCCACCAATTGCTATAATGGCATCGAGATTCCATGCTTCATAATTTCGTACTGCATCTTTCGAGCGATTCATTATTTTAATTTTACCTTCCACTTCTTCAGGCCAGTGAAATGGATCGCCCTTATTTGAAGAACCCAAAATTGTTCCACCCGTTGCAAGTATTCCCGAAACGTCTTTGTTGTAAAGCTCCATTGCTTTGCCTTCTACCAATCCCTCAAATCCGTCCAGAATGCCCAGAACAGTCAAGCCGTTATCTAAAGCTGGTTTTGTTACTCCTCGAATTACTGCATTCAATCCGGGGCAATCTCCTCCGCCCGTTAAGATTCCAATCCTTTTTATTTTTTTTGCTGGCATAATACACCTTACTTTAAGTCGGTTTTATTATCGTAATTTTTGTGTTACTTTAAAATGTAATTTAGCAATTTTTTCTAATTCTACAGTCTCAAATTTTGCAGCAGCGTTTATAACGTTGAAGGATGAACCCTTGGGCAGTTCAATTCCGAACCGCTCTTTTTGCATTATAAACCACTCGTTAAACTTATACCTTGCAAGTATTGATGCCGCTGCTACACCCGTATATTTTTCAGCTCCTGTTTCCATAATGACTTTTACATTTACCGTGTTAATTGAAGGATGAATATTTAATTCTCTGTTGCTGAATTTATCTGTAATTACAAGATTACATTTTACTCGGTTTAGAAGTTTGCTCACCACTTTTGAATGGCAGTAAGTGAGAAGTGAGTTAAGGTTTCTGAACTCTTCATACTTTTTATTATATTCAGCAGGTTCCAGCGAGTAAACCTCATAATTATCTTTTTTAATAATTGAGATAATTTCCGGTGCTAATGAATTAATCCGTGAATCGCTTAAATCCTTGCTATCACGCACTCCCAATTTCCTCAATATTTTTGAAGTCTCTTTATTTACATAGACTGCAGCAACTACCAGTGGTCCGAAGTAGTCGCCTTTGCCGCATTCGTCTGTGCCAATATATTCATCGTATTCAATATTATCATTCGTAATTTCAGGTGGACTTTCGTCGAAAACTACACTTTTGATTCTATTATATTCGTACGAATTTTGGTCACCCTGAAGAACAATTGTGTTTCCTTTTTTGCCGAAGTAAACTTGAATTTTTATTTTTTTCCCACTGAAATTGACTATGAATTCATAGTTGTATTTTTTTTCTTCAATATTCGAAGAATTAAAGCCACTTTCCGTAATTTTTTTGTGGACCGACTCGATAATATTCCGCGCTGATTGTTTGATATTGATTTGTCCCATGCCAATAAAAAAATAATTCGGATAGTAACATATAAATTTTGGACGAGAAATATACTCGGCAAAATGAAGACTACTTTTTTCAATGGAGAAATTCAATAAAATTTCGTAATCTTGTGACCGTCTTTTATTAAGACTCATAATTAAAGATAAAAATTGGCAGTGTGGTCGCCTGTCTGACATAAACGGATAGGTGGCGCATTTTAAAACTTA
Source organism: Melioribacter sulfuriphilus (assembly GCF_052656625.1). Lineage (NCBI taxonomy): Bacteria > Pseudomonadati > Ignavibacteriota > Ignavibacteria > Ignavibacteriales > Melioribacteraceae > Melioribacter > Melioribacter sulfuriphilus. Next base: position 174,183 of record NZ_JBQXXK010000005.1, read on the forward strand.
GACATAAAATATTAGGAGAGGTGGCAGAGTGGTTGAATGCGGCGGTCTTGAAAACCGTTTGGTGCTTACGCGCCACGGGGGTTCGAATCCCTCCCTCTCCGCTAGAAAATCTTAAATTATACAACTTTAGCCTTCTTTCTTTGAAAGTTTTTAGCGTACTGCGAAAAGTGTGATGTTTATTTCATCCCAGGATTTTCCTTTTAACATTATTCATCTCGACTTGTCTTCTAATAAATAACCCAATAATTTTTACGTTAAAGCTGTAAGGTAACAATATTTATTGCCGTAGAGAATTTATGTTTAGCTTTAGCGAACCGACCGAAGAAACTCAATTGAGGGTATTATATGATTTAACTTTTATTATGTTAGTTAATGCACAAAAACTAATAAATCATAAATTATTATACATATGCGACAGTTAGTAAGAGATAATCGTAAGAAAATATAATTAACAGTTATAATTTTACATACCAGTAGTTGACTTCGGCTATTCAATTGATAACCCATTAAATGTAGCAATAGATGGTATCGCTTCAGTAAAGTCACTAGTAGAAGATAAAAAATGGAAAATTAAGAAAACACTACATCGAATAGAAAAACAAACCTTTAATACCAATAGAAAACCATCAATACTTATTCTAGAGTAAAGACGGCAACTACATGTTTAAGTATGGTTAATTAATTTTGTAAATCTGAAATCGATACACTTCGAAGAGGGAGGCGAAATCATTAAATATTTTGATATGTTTTTCCAGATTATTCCACATTGAAAGAGCAATACAACAAGATGTTGAAAAACAAATTATCCGAATAGATGCGAAATAATAGAAGAGCAGCTATGGAATAATAATAAACATGTCTCATTCGATGTTATTATAATCACTTAAGTTAATAAGAGTAATTACTGAAAAGTTGGAATGTCGCAGACTTTCGAATTTATGATGCACGTGCAGCAATTCGTAGTAATACATATAGTTACGTAAGTATTAAAATTATTTTTTCTGCAGTGTTCAGGAAGGAGTAGGTAAATCGAGTGAGTAATCAATATTATTCTTTTATTTCGGTTGGGGGGTGCGTGATATTTCTGCTGGTACTGGAGGTTACAAAAGTCGACAATGGCACTCTCAGTAAATTATACGAAATCGACAAAAAAATTTATGTTCGAGTGAAATATTTCTGCTTGGTATTACATTCAATAATCTTAAAGATAGCGCAACGACGTTTTTAATAGGACGAATCTGCAAAGCTGCTAAATAGGTATTCCCTCTCTCAAAAAAATTACATTGTGTCTAACAAGGAATTTGCCGACTACATGTATCGCTTCATTTAAATTATCTAAAAAGAAGAATGAGTAGATAGATGCTTCGATTACAGATTCAATTGAATATAGAAAAGCATATAACAATATAATTGGTAAAGCTTTTCTACATAAAGGACAAATAAGTTACTCAATTAACTCTCAACGAAAAGCCGACGCCTATAGAAGTTAGTGTTGTGCCAGAATGTTTAGTACCAAATTGTATATTATTCTCAGAAGACGTCGTTAAGAGAGATGGTAGGTTAAATCAAAGGAAAAATAATACGAGAAGATTAAAAGGTAAGATGGCGAAAAATTCTTTTGAGTAATTAGCTAATAAAACAGAGATTCTTTTGATGAAACGATTTTACGAGAATTTAATTTAAGATATTAAATATTACCGACAAGTTATTCCGAAAATTAACGAAGCAAATCACTATACAAAAGTACAAATCCTCTGTTGATTATACCGACAAGAACAAAGATTAACTCATTTAATTTAGAAAGGAAGGTAATCTCAAATAAACAGAAAAGTTAAAAATTCCTGTTCTGTTTGAAGATTTGGATAGGTTCAGTCACCTTTCTCTTGATTATTTATGTTAATTAAAAACTTCTGTAAAAGTCATATTTGTTAAATCGTTTAACTATTATTAAAATAAAATTTCCCAAATACAGTCGTCAAATCGTTAAGTAATCGGTAACTTATTTTTATGCAAAATCTTACTTGACAATAAGATGGAATAAAAATATTTTTGTTTAGTAAAACGTTTAACCAAAAGAAAAATTCATATGTCTGTTACTATCAAGGATGTAGCTAAAAAGGCAAATGTTTCAATTGCTACCGTATCTTTGGTTATTCATAATAACAAAAGGATTTCTAATACAACCCGAAATAAAGTCCTTAAAGCTATTAAAGAATTAAATTATCATCCTTCCCGATCAGCAAAAGGATTGGTAACAAAAAAAACAGGAAATATAGGTTTTATACTTACTGATGACCATTTTCTAAAAACCGAACCGTTTTATACCAAAATATTTTTAGGTACTGAATTTGTCGCCCGCAATACGGATTACTATGTCTTGCTTTCAACTATAGATAGAAATTATGATTCAAACCCAGTTATGCCTCGTTTTATATTGGAAAAAAGCGTTGACGGTGTAATTATAGCAGGCAGGGTTCCTGATTTATTCGTCGATGAATTGTTGACGTACGATATACCCATTGTGTTTATCGACTATTATCCGAAAGACGGAGAACATAATGTAGTGCTTATTGATAATCAACGAGGTGGTTATAACGCAACGAAACATCTTATTGACCTGGGACACAGAAGGATAGCATTTGTTGGCGGTGATATTAAACATCCAAGTATATCTGATCGTTTAGTTGGATATAAACAAGCTCTTGAATATTATGGAATTGAAGTTGACTCTCGTTTAATTATTACCGACGAAAATTATCCCGCCCGTCAAAATGGTTATTCGGCTGCTAAAAAATTATTATCTAATTGCTCAGATTGTACAGCTGTATTTGCCTGCAACGATGCAATGGCAATAGGATTTATGCAATATTGTTCAGAAAATAATATTAAAATTCCTGACGATATTTCATTAATTGGTTTCGACGATGTAGAAGCTGATTTACTTTTAAATCCTCCTCTTACTACCATGCGTGTTCCGAAAGACGATTTAGGAATTGAAGCTATGAATTTAATCGTTAGTATTTTGTCTTCTCCTCCCACTAATCAGACCAAAAAAATATTGGTACCTGTTGAACTAATCAAGAGAGAATCTACAAAGGAACTTAAAAAGTGAAAGCACTTTACTACATTGAACAAGGTAAAGTAGAATTAAAAGAAATTGATATTCCGAAGCCATCAAATAACGAAGTTATTGTTAAGGTTGATACTTGCGGTATTTGTGGTACTGATATTAATATTTTTAAAGGTGTCGCCTATGCCAAAAGAAATACTGTATTAGGCCATGAAGTTAGTGGTGTTGTAGTCGATGTTAATAATAAAAATCAAGGGATTAAAGTCGGTGATAAAGTTGTAATTGACCCAAATATTTTTTGCGGAGAATGTTATTACTGTAAGAAAGGAAAAATTAATCACTGCGAAAATCTTAAAGCTATTGGCATTAATATAAATGGTGGTTTTGCTGAGTATGTAAGCCTGCCATTAAGCCAGATCTATAAACTCCCAACTGATTTTTCTCTCGACGAAGCTTCATTTGCTGAACCTCTTTCATGTTGTATTCATGGGGTACGCCGTATTAACCTTAAAGTGGGAGAAAGTGTGGTAATTGCGGGGGCTGGTACAACAGGACTTTTGATGCTACAGCTAGCTAAATTAAACGGTGCAGCACGTATAATAGTAATTGAACCGGAAGAAAAAAAACAGGAAATAGCTTTAAGTCTTGGAGCCGACTTTGTTTTTTATCCATCTGATCCTGCTCTCGTTAGTAATATTAAAGATATTTTGAACGGTGGCGCTGATATCGCTATCGAAGCTTCTGGTAATACCGAAATTCTGAAAGACCTTATTAAAACTCTTAGAAAAGATGGACGCATTCTATTGTTTGGTATACCTCCTTCAAATGCTTCGTCAAATTATGATATTTATTTTCTTGTGAAAAATGAGATTACTTTAATTTCTTCACTTCTAAATCCATATACCTTTTTTGATGCAGTTGAGTTGCTCGTCTCTCGTAAAATAAATGTAAAACCTCTTACTACAAAAAAAATATTTATTGATCAACTTGCAGACTTTTTCAACTTGGAGCAATCTACTAATAAATCCATCATTAAATATCAATTTAATAACAAATTAAAGGAGGCCCAATGAATTTTATAAAGAAGTATATTCGGGGCTTGGTTTTTACCGTTGCTTTACTTTTTCCGCTTAGTAACATTATTCCTCAATCAGGAATTAATTTAATAGGCAGCTTTGAAGATAATTTGCCGTCGTATTGGAAGAAAGGGGGAGAGCCGAGCGGAGCAAAATTGGAATGGGCAACAGATTACTACAGGTCGATGGGCAGAAGCTTGAAGATAGAAAAGACAGGAACGGGTGAAGAAGCCTACTGGGAGAGTGAAAACATGTGTGATTTATGGTCACCTGTGCATAATAAAGATGTAGACATATTTTTGGGAGCCTATGTAAGGACAGAGGGAGTAAATGTAAATCCAGCCAATGACGACGAGCGTTGGTGGATAAGCTATACGTTTTATGGAGAGAGTGGTAATTTAATAGGGGAGGTAAAATTACCGATAGACCAGAGTAAGCCAAGCAGTGAGGGATGGATAGCCGATACAAATGAAGTAGGTAGTGTAATATTGCCGGAGGATAGTTATACAACGGTAATAAAGTTTGTAGGAGGGAAGAATGCAACGGGGACAGTATGGGCAGATGATTTTATGTTTTATGGAAGGAACGGAGCGTGGGCAGGCCAGGATTGGAACACGCAACTAGGAGTACCGACGGGATGGTTTTACTGGTTGCCGCCGATAGGAGGTAACGATGGAAGATTGAGTGATGGATATGAGAATACGAAAATAACAGATGAGGAATCATATCATGGAAGATACAGTTTGAAGTTCGAGAATTTGCCAGGTACACACGATGGATTTGTAGGCACAGTAAGATATCCGATCGGAGCCGATGTAAAAGCTGGTGATGTTCTAAGAATCAAAGTATGGATAAAAGGTAAGGATTTAGAGCCTGAGCATGTAAGCCAGACAGGAGATCAAGCAAAATTTGCCATAACTCCGATATTTCATAATACGACGGGGAATAATGAAGGCTGGGGTGAATTTTGGTCAAGGGATATTCCAATAGAATTTCCGTCAAAGAGTGAATTTGATTGGATGCCGTTTTATGTAGATATACCAGTTCAAGAAGGGGCAAAATCGTTATCGATAAGATTACATCCATTGGGGCAGTTTAGAGGGACAGTATATTGTGATTACCTGACTGTAGAGAAGTTGGATGTGCCGCAGATAAGTGAGATAGGCAGTTTTGAAGATAATTTGCCGTCGTATTGGAAGAAGGGTGGAGAGCCGAGCGGAGCAAAATTGGAATGGGCAACAGATTACTACAGGTCGATGGGCAGAAGCTTGAAGATAGAGAAGACAGGAACGGGTGAAGAAGCCTACTGGGAGAGTGAAAACATGTGTGATTTATGGTCGCCTGTGCATAATAAAGATGTAGACATATTTTTGGGAGCCTACGTAAGGACAGAGGGAGTAAATGTAAATCCAGCCAATGACGACGAGCGTTGGTGGATAAGCTATACGTTTTATGGAGAGAGTGGTAATTTAATAGGGGAGGTAAAATTACCGATAGACCAGAGTAAGCCAAGCAGTGAGGGATGGATAGCCGATACAAATGAAGTAGGTAGTGTAATATTGCCGGAGGATAGTTATACAACGGTAATAAAGTTTGTAGGAGGGAAGAATGCAACGGGGACAGTATGGGCAGATGATTTTATGTTTTATGGAAGGAACGGAGCGTGGGCAGGCCAGGATTGGAACACGCAACTAGGAGTACCGACGGGATGGTTTTACTGGTTGCCGCCGATAGGAGGTAACGATGGAAGATTGAGTGATGGATATGAGAATACGAAAATAACAGATGAGGAATCATATCATGGAAGATACAGTTTGAAGTTCGAGAATTTGCCAGGTACACACGATGGATTTGTAGGCACAGTAAGATATCCGATCGGAGAAAATAATGAACCGAGCGGAAAACTAACTCAACATATTTATGATATAACTGCATTAAAAGATGTTAATGCGGGTGATATGATAAGAATTTCAGTTTGGTTAAAAGCATCTGGTTTAAATCCTCAGGAAATGGCTGAAATAGGCGATCAAGCGAGTTTCGCTATAACTCCAATATTCCATAATACATCTGGAAATAACGAAGGTTGGGGCGAATTCTGGTCGAGAGATATTCCTCTCAAGTTTCCTGTTGCTAGTGAATTTGATTGGATGCAGTTTTATGTTGATGTCCCTGTACAGGAAGGGGCAAAATCATTGTCAGTAAGACTTCATCCTCTTAGCAGATTCAAAGGCACAGTTTATTGTGATCTCTTAGAAGTAAGAAAACTCGATCTGGTTGGTGTGGAAACCGAGGAGGCAATACCAAATCAATTCAATTTGTTCCAGAATTATCCTAATCCTTTTAATCCAACTACCATCATTAGCTATACCCTCCCGAAAGAAGGAATTGTTACACTGAAGATTTATGATATTCTTGGTAGAGAAATTAAAACACTAGTTAATTCTGCGCAGTCCGCTGGCGTTCATAGAGTAACTTGGGACGGTACAAATAATTATGGTGTTAAGGTTTCCGCAGGAACTTATATCTATCGTCTCGAAACAGAAGGATTTACTTTGTCTAAAAAGATGCTTTTGCTGAAATAGAATATGATAATTATTTATGCGTACCCGTTTGATCGGGTACGCATATCTTTGAACTGCTTATGTTAGATGAGCGTGGACAGATTTATTTAAGAAAAAAAAGCAGGTGAATTAATGTTCACTCGTAATCGAAAATTTTTTATTCTAATCATTTTAGCAGCATTAATATTTGGGTCTAACTCTACCCATGCAGGAACTACTGGTAAAATAGCTGGAAAAATTACAGATGCCAAGACGGGCGAGCCTTTAATTGGCGTAAATGTAGTTATTTTAGGTACAACGATGGGTGCTGCTTCGGACGTAGAAGGCAATTATTTTATAATCAATATTCCGCCAGGTATTTATGAAATAAAAGCATCATTAGTAGGATATACAACAGTAACTATAAAAAATATCAGAGTCTCTGTTGATCAGACTACAAGAATTGATATTACAATGCAGGAAGAAGCTGTAACAATTAACGATATTGTTGTTACGGCACAAAAACCAATTGTACAAAAAGACCTCACCTCCACCGAGGCAAAAGTTAGTGGAGAACAAATAGCCATGCTCCCTTTAGAAGATATTCACGCAGTAATAAATTTACAAGCGGGAGTTGTGAATGGTCATTTCAGAGGTGGAAGAGCTAATGAAGTTAAATATCTTATTGACGGCGTTGCAGTTAACGATGCATATTCAGGAGCCTCTGCTTTGGCAGCAGAAGTCAATAGTATTCAAGAACTTCAGGTGTTAACAGGAACTTTTAACGCTGAGTATGGCGAGGCATTATCTGGTGTCGTAAACCAAATAACTAAAATAGCCAGCGATAAAATTGAGGGTGATATTTCGGTCTATTCAGGTGATTATTTTACTACAAGAAAAAGTTTATATGATAATATTTCTCACTTATCTCTTTCAGATGGATATAATTTCCAGGGTAATCTAAGTGGACCTATACCGGGGTTAAATAACTTTATTAAATTTTTTATTTCCGGAAGATACATTTATAATGATGGATACCTTTATGGAAAAAGAATGTTTAATCCCTCAGATTCTTCTAACTTTTCTGCTAATGATCCTTCCCAATGGTATATAGGTGCTACGGGCGATAATAAATATGTGCCCATGAATTTTAATAAACGTTACACTCTTCAAGGGAAGTTGTCGTTTAATATAGATGGAGGAGGGAAAGGGCTAATATTAAATATGCTCTATCAAAATAATGAGTATAAAGACTACGATCATTTGTTCAAATTAAATCCAGATGGAGATTATAAAAAATTTCAGGAAAGCTTTTTGACAAGTTTGAGTTATACTTATATTCTAAGCAACTCTGCTTTTATCGATTTATTAGCTTCAGCTTTTAATACAAAATTCAAGCAATATGTTTATGAAGACCCTTTAGACTCAAGGTATGTAAAACCAGAAAGAATGCAAGATGTAAGTGGCAATGCTTTTTTAACAGGGGGAACACAAAATTGGCATTTTTATCATACAACTACTACCTATTCTGGTAAAATTGATTTTACATGGCAGGTAAATAATATTCATCAATTAAAAACTGGTGCTGAATTTAAATATCATGAAATAGACTATAAAGATTTTCAAATTATTATTGATGCATCGAACGGTTATAAACCAAGACTTCCTGAACCAGGCTCTTTCAATTATAACACTTACAAAAACAATCCTTTTCAATTTGCTTCTTACATTCAAGACAAAATTGAATTGGATTACCTTGTTGTCAATGTAGGAATTAGATTCGATTATTTTGAACCAGATGGATATTATCTGAAAGATGCGAATAAAATCTCATTACTCGATCAACTTCACCCACCATATCCTGATTCCTTGTTGGAGAAAGCAAAATCGAAATATCAGATAAGTCCAAGAATAGGTATCTCTTATCCTATTACAGATAGAGGAGCAATTCACATTTCGTATGGGCATTTTTTTCAGATACCACCTTTTGAGTATCTTTATCGTAATCCTAATTTTAGAATACCATTGACTGGTAATTTCCCGGAAAATATTGGCAACACAATTGGAAATGCTGATCTTGATGCTCAACAAACAGTTATGTATGAAATTGGTTTGCAACAAGAACTAGCCACAGACTTCGGCATTACACTTACAGGTTACTATAAAGACATCCGTAATTTGCTTGGTACAGAAATTCATATAAAAAACGAATTCAAAAAATTCAGTAAGTTAATTAATAGGGATTATGGAGCGGTTAAAGGAATTACGATTTCGTTTGAAAAACGCTTTAGAAGTGGTATAGGTGCTACTCTTGATTATACTTATCAAGTAGCTAAAGGGAATGCCTCGGACCCTAACGATGCATTTAATAAAGCTCAGGCAAATCCTCCGATTGAAGCTAATAAACAACTTGTACCGCTTAATTGGGATCAAAGACATTCGCTGAATTTTACTGTAACTGCTGGGAAGCCTGGCGATATTATTGCAAGTTTAATTGGTAAAATAGGTTCAGGACTACCATATACTCCATCATTTCAGAATCAGAGAACAGGTCTTGAGAATAGTGAAAATCGTCCAACCACATTTAATGTCGATTTATATCTCACTAAATATATTACATTGTTTAATAAGCAATTATCATTTTATATCAAAGTTTATAATTTGTTTGATACTGCAAACGAAATAGAAGTCTTTACCGATACAGGACGTGCAGGATACACATTAGAATTAACTCGTGCTCAGGAAAAGCCACGTGGAGTAAATACCTTAGAGGAATTTTTTAAACGCCCCGACTTCTATTCATCACCTCGTCAAATTATTATTGGTACATCAATAAGCTTTTAAGTAGGAGGAAGCAGTGACTTCGATAAAAAGTATTTGTTTTTATTTGAGTTTTTTTATGACAGTGATATTCATGTATGAATTGAACGCACAAGTGGTTGTAGATAAAAATAAAGGGGACCACAATCAAACAAGAAAAGGTTATATGGATGGTAATCTTGCCGCTACAGTTTATTATAATTTTGGTGAGATTGCAGATTGGTTAAATGAACCAAATAGAAGTGGTGTATGGCCTAAGGGGACAAATCATACTTATGTTGATGGTGTTGCTGTGATTGTGCAGGCAGAGACTTTCGATCCGGCGGGAAATGTTATTCATCCTCTGGAAACTAATTATTATGAATTTACACGTTATGATCCTTCAACGGGGATAACTTACGGATGGTGGCCTCTTCCTGGTTACGCAGCTCCTTATTCCGAAATACCAGCTAGAAGCGACGTTCCTTCAAGCTGGCCTACTAAGTGGCCCGATCGCCCATCTGACTGGAATGGTTTATGGAATGGATTTTTTGGTAAAGGTGTCAAGAATGCAGACGTTGAAACTTATTTCGTATTTGATGACAACGAGGATAGAGAATATATTATTAAAAATAACTTCAGACCCGATAAAGATGACCCAGAGAGAGGTGGCCTGGGTATGCAGGTTAAAGCAAGAGGTTTTCAATGGTCTCAAGTACTTGCTGAGGACGTAATTTTCTGGTATTATGAAATTACCAACATGAGCACAACAGATTATGAAAAAGTGCTTTTTGCTCAATATATCGACTGGGGAATCGGAGGTCATGACAACTCATCGAATAATGCAGGTGATTATGATGACTTACTCGATATTTCATATGCATGGTCAACAGTGCCTACAGGCTCACCAGGAAATTGGAGTCCCGTTGGAATGGCTGGCTATGCATTTCTTGAAAGTCCTGGAATCTCCGATGATCGCAAAGATAACGATTTGGACGGTTTAACTGATGAAATGAGAAACAACATTGCTAACCGCTTTATTTCATCTCCTTCTGAAGATCCTTATATATTAGATCCAGGTAGAGATACAACAAATTTTAAGATCTTCTATGGACGCTCTTGGAAACCACATTGGGATGCGGATGAAAATAGCAACTGGAGAGGATTTGATGATCGAAATAGTAATGGAGTCTGGGATAAAGATGAAGCATTAAATGACGACGTTGGTACAGACGGTATTGGCCCTTTTGACGAAGGGTATAAAGGTCCAGACGATGATGGTACTGAAGGCAATGGAAAGCCTGATCAAGGTGAACCGAATTTTGGAATTTTAGATAAAGACGAGTCTGATCAATTAGGTCTTACAGGATTTGCAATCTTTCCAGTTCATAAATATGAACTTGACAGAGATGAGGAAAACTGGACTGTTCTCTCAGGTCTACCAACTCCTCATGGTCAATCGCTCGTAGGTGTTAATCTTGCAAATTATTTTTCGAGCTACTTATTTCATATGTGGGGAAGAGAAAAATATTCTGTTGAAGCAGGTGAAGTTAAAGAAACTGGCGAGACTCAACGATTTTCTATGGCATTAATTTTTGGAATTGATAAAGACGATTTATTTAGAAGAAAAAAGACAGTTCAACAAATTTATAATGCAAGCTATCGATTTGCTAAACCACCCGAAAAACCGATTGTCAAAGTTATTCCAGGCGATAAAAAAGTTATACTTTATTGGGATGATAGAGCAGAAAAAACATTCGATGCATTTTATCAAAAATATAATTTTGAAGGATATCGTATTTATAGAGCAACTGACCCAAATTTCATTGAAAGTAAAACAATAACAGACGCATATGGTAAAGCTACATTTAGAAAACCAATTGCGCAATTTGACCTTGTTGATGATGTTAAAGGATTGCATCCGATTGACGTTAATGGTGCTCATTTTTATCTTGGGGATGACACAGGTTTAAGACATTCATACATAGATTCCACAGTTCAGAATGGACAAACATATTATTATGCAGTTGCTGCTTATGATCAGGGATATACAACCACTACAATAGAAGGGACTTTCGAAGGTATTCCACCTTCAGAAACTACTACTATTATCAAAAGAGATATCAATGGAAATATTACAACCGATGTAAACACTGCTGTTGTAGTGCCAAGACCTCCTGCCGCAGGATATATTCCACCTGAAGTAACAAACTATTTTTCGAGCGGGCCATCATCGGGTAATTTGAAGATTGAAATACTTGATCCAGATTCTATTAAAGACAATCATACTTATAGAATAGAATTTGTCGAAGACTCAAAGTATAATAACGAGGCTTTTCCTGTTTATCGATTAATAGATTATACGACTATCGATACACTGATTAACGTAAAAATGGATAAAAATGTAGTAACGTCAAATGTTATAGATGGATTTTCGTTTACATTAAATAATGATAATATAGTTACTATTGATTATGAAAAAAGTGGCTGGAAAAAAGGTAACAGCAACTATATAGTACAACTTGGTTTTGATTCGAGGTTCGCACCGGCGTACATAAGTAAACGTGTTGACTACCCAGCCGATTTTGAAATCGAATTAACTGAACCTGGTATGGGGGATTTGTCGTTCCCGGCCACTAGTTTTAGTAAACCAATAAAATCAAACATTATAGTAAGAAATGTAACGGAAGGTAAGAATTATCAATTTATTTTTCGGGATGTAAATCAAGACGAAATATTCAATGAAGGTGATGCAATATTTATTATTCTTGGTGATTCTGCAGGCAAACCGGCAACTTCGTTTTCAGATTTACATGTCACATGGTCTGTTACCCTTATAAAAGACACAACAATTTCTGAATCTAATCAGATTCCACCCAAGTATGGAGATATTTTTAAGTTAATAACTAAAAAGCCTTTTAGAAATGGTGAATATTTTGAATTTACTTTAAAGGGTCCACAGTTTGATAAGCAAAAAGCAATAAATGATCTAGATAAAATTGCAGTAGTTCCTAATCCTTATGTAGGGGCAGCTTCGTGGGAGCCCGCTACTGTTGAAGTGGGCAGAGGGGATAGATTAATTTATTTTATTAATCTCCCTAAACAATGCACTATTCGAATATATACAATCAGCGGCAAACACGTAAAAACTATTGAACATAATAGTAATATTGATGATGGACAGGAAGCATGGAATCTTATAACTAAGGACGGAATGAGCTTGTCTTATGGGGTGTATGTTTATCATGTGGATGCTCCTGGCATTGGAGAAAAAATCGACAAATTTGCTGTAATTAAGTAGTAAGTCGAGGACTAATATGAGAAAATTATATATCACATTTTTATTTGCTTGCATAATATTATTAATTGGGAAAAATTTAACTGCACAAAGTGTATCTAAAACAGGTACAACAGGAGCTTCATTCTTGGAAATTCCGGTAGGTGCTTCTGCTGTAGGTATGGGTGGTGCTTATGTGAGCTTTGCTAATGATGCTACGGCATTATACTGGAATCCTTCAGGAATTTCAAACCATAAAAATTATGAAGCAACATTCAGTCATACCTTATGGATTGCTGAAACCAATTTTGATTTTTTGGGACTGATAATCCCTCTTGGTGAAATCGGAAATATTGGTGTAAGTTTTACTTCTCTTTCAATGAATGATATGCAAGTGAGAACTGTTGAAAAACCAGAAGGAACAGGCGAATTTTTTAGTGCAGGAGATATTGCGGTTGGAGTATCTTATGCTCGAAATTTGACAGATAGATTCTCAATTGGTTTTACGGCGAAGTATATTCAACAAAAGATATGGCATATGTCTGCTAATGCTTTTGCTATCGATGCTGGTACAAAGTTCAGAACCGATCTATTTGGTGGAATGGTAATCGGCGCAACAATATACAATTTTGGTACTTCACTAAAGATGACTGGACGTGATGCAAGATATTTCATTAGTGTTGATCCAACCAAAGAAGGTTCAAATGACCAAATACCGACAAATATTGAAATGGATTCGTGGGATCTACCATTAATATTTCAAATAGGTATTTCAACTAATATTTATAAAAATGAATTTTATAGACTTACATTTTCTGCTGATGCAATTCATCCAAATAACGATTATGAAAGTATGAATTTTGGATTCGAAACCTCTTTCAAAGAACTGATTTATTTGCGCGGTGGCTATCAATCGGCATTCAACAGTTATTCTGAAGGAGGATTGACATTTGGTTTCGGAATTAATTCTAAATTACTTCTTGCTAATGCATATGTTAAGTTTGATTACGCTTACAGAGATTTTGGTCGGTTACAAAATGTACATACGTTTTCTATTAATTTAGTCTTCTGAAATGTATGAAATTATTTAAAACGATTTTGACCATACTAACATTACTATTCTCAATTAATACCTTTGGAGATAGCTTATCATTAAATGATTCTATTGTTGCAAAGGTTGGCACTATTGATATAACTGCTGAAGAGTTCGTTAATTGTTATGAATATGGACCGGCTTTTTATAAAAAAGTAAAAAATTCAAAAAGAATTTTCTTGGAGCACTTAATTAAAGAAAAACTTCTTGCACTTTATGGTTATAAACTCGGAACCGATACAACAAGTGAAATCAAAAATTATATTGAAGCTTTTGCAGCAGACATTGCAACTGAAGAGATGTTTAGGCATGAAATTCTAGGGAAAATCAATTTGAGTAAAGAGGAAATTGATACTGTTGCTAAACAGAAATTAATTGATGTAGAAATACAATGGCTTTATTCAAGTGATAGCTCTTATATTAATGATTGTTATGATTCACTTAGAAATGGAAAGAACTTTGAAGTTTTGTATAATCTACAATTAAACGACTCAATTCGAACTTCGGATAGATCTTTGAAAACTACAAGATATTTACTCGGAATGAAAAATCCACTCCTCGGTAAAATTATTGATACATTACAAATAGGAAAATATAGCAAACCAATAAGAGTTGAAGATGGCTGGTATATTATATTATTAAAAAATTTTTCTTATCGATTAATTGCATCCGAAACAGAACAGCAGAAATTACTTAAAGATTCAGAAACAGCACTAATTAAGAGAAAGCTGGATGATTTATCTAATCAGTACGTAAAGAAAATAATGCTTTCACAAAATCCTGTAATAAAAAGAGTCCCTTTCAAAATCTTAAGAACCCATATCGGTAGATTTACTTTAACAAAAGATCTTTTTGAAACCTGGCAACTCGAGAAAATATTAAAAAATACATTACAGGAAAATAATATAAAAGATGACGGAAATCTGAAAAAAATGGTACTTGTAAATTTAAAAGATTACAAGATAACATTGGAAGATTTTATAAACTGGTATAGAACTAGAGAACAGTACATTAAATATGATAAAAGTAATTTGGGAAATTTTTCGAAGTCGCTCGAAGGTATTATCTGGAGAATGACAAGAGATTATTTGTTATCCAAAATTGCATTGGAAAAAGGTTATTACGAAATACCAAAAGTGAAAAATCAAATAAAATGGTGGAAAGACAAAATAGTTTTCAGCAAAGTAAAAGAGGAGATGATTAATTCAATAATGTTGGAACACAACGAAATTAATACAAAGAATAAAAAAGAAAATGAACAAACAATTCTTGAAATGATAGAAGAGGAATTAACTAAAAAGTTATTTTATAAAATTAATGAACTCAAAAAGGTGACGGATATTTTCATTGATGAAAAAGTACTTGCTAGTATAAAGGTAAGTGAAGAAGAAAATCCCCGAGCTGTTGATTTTTATTTTGTTAAAAGAGGGAATCTAATTCCAAGAACTCCATATCCTACTATAGATAACATATGGATGAAATGGCAATGAAAGTTATCCGAAAAGTATTATATAAAATTTTATTCATCTTAGCCGTAAATTTAGTGGTCTCTTGCGGAAAAGCAAATCATACTTCGGATAATATTATTTACTGGTCTTCGAATAATACCGAAGAGATAATTTTTTCCAGAGGAGTAGTCGAAAAATGGAATAAAATGAATCCGGGAATGAAAGTGAAGTTTCAGCCGGTACCCGAAGGGCAATCAAGCGAGGAAGTAATACTAGCTGCTATCGTAGGGAAAACTACTCCTGATATCTATTCCAACATGTGGGAGGGAGACGTAGAAGATTATGCGAGAGCTGGTATTTTGATACCCCTAGATACTCTAGACGGCTTTATGGATTTTCTTTACCAGAGATGCGACAGTAGTGTTA
Source organism: Melioribacter sulfuriphilus (assembly GCF_052656625.1). Taxonomy (NCBI): domain Bacteria; kingdom Pseudomonadati; phylum Ignavibacteriota; class Ignavibacteria; order Ignavibacteriales; family Melioribacteraceae; genus Melioribacter; species Melioribacter sulfuriphilus. The sequence goes on from NZ_JBQXXK010000005.1 coordinate 189,912, forward strand.
TTGAAGAAGTTAGATCGCAAGATGGGCATATATACCAGATACCCTGGAAGATTAATCCTATTATGATGATTTATAATAATAACATCATCCGCTCAATAGGATTAAACAAACCGCCTTCATCTTACTCCGAATATTTTGAAGCAGCATCTAAGTATCAACTTGATACTGACGGCGACGGTTATATTGATAGGTGGTTCGGATATTCAGAAGTAATTGTAACGTGGTGGCAAAGACTTTTCGATTTCTACCCGCTTTATCTTGCGGCTTCAAATGGCGGTAAATTAATTGATAGTAATAAAGCTGTGTTCAATAATGATGCGGCACTTAAGGTCTTTACTTTCTTGAGAACCCTTTATCAAAAAAATTATTTCCCGAAAGAGAGACTTTCAGCAAGGCAGGATGTTTTTCTAAGTGGAGTAATAGCAACAAGATTCACCGGTCCCTGGGAAATAGCTCATGCAGAAAAGTTTAAACCAAAAAACTTTAGTTATGACTTCACTTTTATACCGGTACCAGACAATCACAAAGGTCCTGTCTATACATATTGCGATCCTAAAAATATTGTAATATTTAATACTTGTCCGAATCCCGAAAAAGCATGGAAATTTCTTCGTTATCTTTTGTCGGAAGAAAACGACCTCGAGTTGCTCAAAATTACGAATCAGCTACCGCGAAGAAAAAATCTGTTGGAGAATAAGAAATTCGAGAATTACTTTAATGAAAATCCTCGGATGAAAATATTTGCTATGCAAGCAAAATTCGTAAAAGGAACCGACCAAACGCCTAAACTGAAAGAAGTATTTGATATTATATCGCAAGAATATGAAGCCTGCGTAATTTACGGAAAAAAATCTCCCATACAGGCATTGAAGGACGCTGAGCATGCAGTTAATCTTTTATTTTTAAGGTAATTCTTATGAAGAAAAAATTTATTCCATACATATTTGTTTCACCTTACATTATTTTCTTTGTTTTGTTCATAGCGTTTCCGATCGGATTTTCTATTTTTTTAACTTTTCATGACTGGAATATTATTGGCCCTATGCAATATACAGGCTTTACAAATTATAAAAGACTAATAAGCGACCATCTCTTCTGGAAATCATTGAGTAATACATTAATATTTTTAGCAATTCATATTCCATTACAAATCGTAGTAGCATTATTCCTGGCAGAATTGTTAAATCAAAGAATCAAATTAAAGGGATTTTTCAGAGCCGCTTACTTTACTCCTGTTATTGTTTCCGGAGTTGTTGTTACGATTTTATGGCAGCAACTTTATGGATACGAAAGTGGGTTGTTTAATCGATTATTTGCACAAATCGGATTGTCTAAGGTCGGATGGTTAACTGATCCTGCTTGGGCAATGCCTTCGATAGCAATTATGGCTACATGGAAAAATGTAGGACTTTATGTGGTTTTGTTTTTGGTCGGGCTGCAGGCTGTTCCGAAACAATACTATGAAGCTGCCGATATTGAAGGTGCGTCTCATTTCCAAAAATTTTTCAGGATTACACTTCCCATTATTAATCCTACTATTTTTATGGTAGTCGTACTTTCTACTATTGGGGGCTTTTCTCTGTTTATTGAACCGTATGTAATGACCGGCGGAGGACCTTTAAACAGCACTCTTTCTGCTGTTCTTTATATTTATAAACAAGGATTCTTTTACTATCACATGGGGTATGCAGCTACTCTTGGTCTGTTTTTTGCTTTATTAATATTAGCAGTGGTTTTTATTCAAAAAAAATTTTTAGAAAAAGAAAATTAAAACTATGAAAAAGTTGCTATTATATCTTATCCTTTTGTTAGGCGCAGTAATTTTTATCTTTCCTTTTATTTGGATGCTTACAGCCTCTGTAGCCCCTGAAAATGAAATCGGAAGTCTTGTGTTGTTCCCCTCTCAATTAACTTTTAGTAACTATGTCCTCATTTTTGATAAAATTCCTATAATGCGTTCCTTTATAAATAGTTTAATTGTATCTGGAATTATTACTGCGGGTGTGCTCTTTTTCGGTTCGATGGTAGGCTATGCGCTGTCGCGTTTGGAATTCAAAGGACGTAATCTGATTTTCTATATAATAGTATTTACTATGACGTTACCTTTTCAGATAACCCTTATACCACAATATATCTTAATGGTAAAATTTAATTGGGTAGATTCATATGCCGGATTAATTGTTCCATACCTTATGAATTCATTTGCGATTATTATGTTTCGTCAATATTTCAAGACTATACCACAGGATCTCATTGATGCTGCTCGCATAGACGGTTGCAATGAATTCAGAATTTTATTTAGTGTTTTAATACCCAATTCAATCCCAGCTTTAATAACAGTTGGAATTATTACATTTATGACTTCTTGGAACGAAGTACTCTGGCCATTAATTATTGTTAGAGACGAGAAATTGATGACAATGCCCCAATTGGTAACACTATTTGCGGTAGGAGGTAGAGCTGAATCACAACTTGGAATGAAACTTACTGCCGCAGCTTTATTAGCCTTACCGATTTTGATTGTCTACCTTTTCTTTCAAAAATATTTTATAGAGAGTATGGCTTCTTCTGGCCTTAAAGAATAATAATAAAGAAATTATAGAGGTGAAATTAATATGAGTATTTCTAGATATCCCCAGAATCCTATTATAACAAAGGATGACGTCCCATTCAAAGTAAATAGCATCTTTAATCCCGGTGTAATTAAGTATAAGGATCAATATCTGTTGCTTTGCCGTGTCGAAATGCCGAACGGTAGATCATCATTTGTAAAAGCAATAAGCAACGACGGTTATAAATTCAAAGTCGAAGACAAACTTATTCTTACTCCTTCCGATCATAAGGAGTATTCCCTTTATACCGAATGGGGAATAGAAGATGCCCGCATAGTTAAACTTGAAGAGAAATATTTTATTACCTATACAGGATACTCAAAGTACATGCCGCTGGTGGTTCTAAGCGAAACTACGGATTTCGAGACATTTAAAGTACACGGCACAATATCGGAACCATCTAATAAGGATTGTGCAATTTTCCCGGAAAAGATTAACGGCTATTACTGGAAAATCGACAGACCCTCTGCAGAAAATAGAAGGGACATGTGGATTAGTAAAAGTCCCGATTTGATTCATTGGGGAGATTATCAACTATTAGCAGAACCAACTAAAGGTACTTGGGAAAATGATAAAATTGGGCTTTCTACACCTCCGATTAAAACAGATAGCGGGTGGCTACTTCTTTATCATGGCGTGCGTGGTTTTGGTATATCGAGTCTCTATAAAATCAGCGCAATGCTACTCGATCTTAACAACCCCCGAAAAATTATTGGCAGAACACGTGAACCCATCTTATCACCTGAGACCGATTACGAACGAATAGGCGATGTTCCTAATGTCGTTTTTACTTGTGGCTGGATTGAAGAACCTGATGGCAAAATTAAGATTTACTACTCAGGCGCGGATACTAATATTTGTCTGGCAGAAACTTCAACTGAATATCTCATTTCGCTCTGTCAATAACTTATAAAAAAATATTAATGAGAAGAATAATAAAAAATTCGCTGGTCCTAACATTTGTATTTTTTAATATTATAACTTTTTCTCAGCAAGGAAGTTATTTCGTTAACCCTCTCCACTTAGACCAGCTCTATCAGGACATCTTCTTTATGGGAGATAGTGTTGGCATTATTCATATTTATAGCGAGTATCCAGAGTATAAATGGGTAGGAGATGAGGACGAAGGGATTGCATGTGTTGATGATGTTGCAAGAGCAGTTATTTTTTATTCTGAATATGCACAATACACTGGTAAAGTTGAGTACCAGTTAAAAGTTGAGAGGTTAATTAAATTTATTCTCAATATGCAGTCGGATAATGGTTATTTCTACAATTTTATTTTTGATGACTTCTCTATCAATAAACGCCATCAAAATAGTGAAGCTATCGGTAGCTGGTGGAGCTGGCGAGCACTTTGGTGTTTGACTGAAGTAGTTGATAAAATTAAGAATAAACAATTAACTCATGAAATAGAATGCGCTATTGCAAAAACAATAAAAAATATTAAAAAAGATTACAACAATAAAAGAGATACTGTAATCCTAAACGGGGTGGCTCTGCCAGTCTGGTTGCCTTATGAATATGCTTCCGACCAAGCTGCCTTAATTATTTTGTCTTTAGTAAATTACTACAAAAAAAACAATGACTCGAAAATTCTAGAAATAATCAAAAGCTATTCTGATGGCATTGTCTTAATGCAGGCAGGCAGTGATAATATGTTTCCATATAATGCTTTCTTGAGTTGGAACAGTAGTTGGCACGCATGGGGAAATCTCCAGGCTTATGCGCTTCTTAAAGCATATACAGTTTTGAACGATAAAAGACTCTTGGATGCAGCGTTAAATGAAATTAAAAATTTCTATCCTTATCTGATAGAGAAAGGTTATTTGAATGAATTTAAGATCGAAAAAAAAGGTAATTTAATTAATATTCTAGAGGTAAAAAGATTTCCTCAAATTGCTTACGGTATAAGACCAATGATTTATGCAACCGTGTTGGCAGGCGAACTCACAGGTCAGGAATACTACTATGAATTAGCTGTAAAAGCAGCCATGTGGTTTATTGGGGACAATCCTGCTAATACGAAAATGTACTTCTATGATAGTGGTATTTGCTACGACGGCATTCTTGGACCTAATAAAGTTAATCGGAACTCGGGTGCAGAGTCGACAATTGAAACGCTTCTTTCACTTAATAGAATAATTAGTAATACAAAAACTCGCTCATTATTTAATAGTTTATTGGAAAAATAAAATTTGGGAAAATTAAAATGAACATTAAAAAAACGGGATTAATGATAACACCGGATCACAGAAGAGTACTTCTTAAATCCTTTGAACCATATGAAAAAGATAGAATACATAGAATAATAGATCGAATTCTGTCATTGTCGGAAGTTTCAGCTACATTAGAATATCAGAGGGTAAGAAATAATTTCCTCGCCAGACACAAAAAAACAGAAAAATTTTTTATAAACAGATACGAGGAGATTAATAAAAGGTACCTTAATATTAAAAAAGAAATTTCTGATGTTAGAAAACTATTAATTGGAGCATATTTTTCGAATGAATATTCACTCGAACATTCGGCTTTGTTTAACCCATCGATAGTGCCTCACCCAGATCAATCAAATCTCAGACCACAACAGATGAGATTTATAATGAGTTTACGTGCAACTGGCGAGGGACATATATCATCAATTGTATTTCGGACAGGTGTCATTGACGAAAATTTGAATATTCACCTTGATACTGTATCAGACTATGTCGTTATGCCATCAATAAATAATATTTCAGAAGATTATTACGAAGCTGATTTCAATTATGATGATGATTATACTGAAATAACTTTATTCCCTCAAACCAAAGCAGAAAGCAATGGAATTGAAGACGCACGATTTGTTCATTTTACAGAAGATGATGGAAAAAAAATTTACTATGCTACTTACAGTGCATACGATGGACAAAATATTACTATTAAGCTCCTTTCTACTGAAAATTTTCGGAATTTTAGGATTAATAAGATAAAAGGAAAAGAAGTTAAAAATAAAGGAATGGCGCTTTTCCCCCGTAAAATAAATGGCAAATATGTTATGCTTTCTAGACAAGACAATGAAAATAATTTCATTATGTTCTCAGAGGACATCAATAATTGGGAGACCAAGCAGCTATTAATGGAACCTAAATATCCATGGGAATTTTTTCAGATAGGAAATTGTGGTTCGCCTATAGAGACAGAAAAGGGATGGTTGTGTTTAAGCCATGGCGTGGGAGCTGCCAGAAGATATTCGATAGGTGCTTTTTTGCTGGACAGAGACGACCCTTCAATCTTAATTGGCAGATTAAAGGAACCCTTAATTGAAGCGGATGCTAACGAAAGGGAGGGTTATGTTCCTAATGTCGTTTATACTTGTGGCGCATTAGTACATAACGGTTCCTTGATTATTCCTTATGCGGTGTCTGATTATTCTACAACCTTTGCGTATGTTAATTTGAATGAGCTTCTAGAAAAACTTTTAAGAGATAAATAAAATGATAAGGATTATCCTTTTTATAGTTCTAATTTTCTTCGGAAAAACAATTAGACCACAACACGACATTAAGATCTGCTCTTCCGCTCGTTCAAAAATTGAAATAGGTAGTAGATATATCGGTCTTGAATTTCATGAAAGTAAAGCTTTACCTCAAAGACTTAGTTTTTATTATCCAATTGCTAATAGCATAGACCAGAGTCACGATTATTGGAAAAGAGATACTTCATTTGTTATAAAATTACATTTGAGTATAGGGAATAACATTGTAGAATTTAACAAATTAGCTTATAAATACTGCCTTACACCCTATAGTGTCGACTTTATTAATACGGATAAAAATATAACTATTTCATATAGGTTTTTAAAAAATTATCCTGCTTTTGTTGTGAAATACAGAATAAAAAATGCATATGGAATTTCGGATACTTTTACAGTAGTAACCAATCATACTTTAACGATTAGAACAAGTCACACATATGAACCCAAATATAGTATTGAATATAAAGTAAAAGACAATCAAATATTTGTTGATTACTTAGATATAGAAACAGGTAAACCTACAATGTTTGTATTAAATAACGAACAGATACCCGAAGAAACAAAAATATTCAATGTGAAAAATACTGATAATCAGTTTATCAATCCTGTACTTCAATTATCTTATAAAATGTATTTACAACCCGAAGAAGAGATGATAATTGAACAAATAATTGGAATGGTAAAAAAAGAAGAATTACCTGGTACGGTTGAATATATAAGCAATAATTACAAAAAAGAAATTGAACTATACGAAAAAGAAGTACTTGATTATGCATTTAATGCGAGCAATTTTAAGACAGGTATTAAGGATATTGACTTTACAGTTAATTGGGCACAAGCAATTCTTGCTGTAAATAAACATTATTTAAATGATAAAATAGTACCAATGCCTTGTCCTGCAGAATATAACTTTTATTTTACACATGATGTTTTAATGACTGATTTGTCCGCTGTGAAATATGATTTACAACGAGTAAAAAATGATCTCGAATTTATTGCAATAAATGCAGACAAAGATTTCAATATCCCACATGCTATATATTGGAAAGACAGCTCATATCATACTGAATATGCTATCGAAGATAACTGGAATAATCAATGGTTTATTATAGTTACGGCGGAATATTTGAAATATTCTTCAGATACTGAAACAACTAGGAAATTATTACCACATCTTAACGTCTCCATTAACAACATACTGAAAACATTAGGCGAAGATAGTTTGATGTGGTCGCATCGGCCTGACTGGTGGGATATTGGAAAAAGATTTGGTCCAAGAAGTTATATTTCAATCCTTACTGCAAGAGCAATTGAATCGTATCTTTTTATTGCGAGCTATTTAAAACTTGAAGGTGAAGACTTGGTTCAACTCGAAAAACTAAAGGAAAAATTAATTAGTAATTAAATAGAAAATTATGGAACGATAAGTACGGGTATCTGATGAATTTTTCGGAACAGTGTGTTATAGATACGCATTATTATTGCGGATCCCTACTGGCAGCTCACTTTAATTTAATTGACACTACAAAAAAAAATATTATGCTTAATAAAGCAAAAAAACATTTGTTAAATGAAGAAGTTGGAATTTATAATGTATTCCCGATGGATTTTAATGAACTAACTGGCTATTGGAATTTTGTTGGGAACGAAGCTGGCGATAAATACTATTATTTAAATGGTGGTATCTGGTACCATAATAATGCGTGGTATGCATTAGCTTTATCATCATCTGGGAAAAAAGAAGAAGCTTTTGACTTTTTAAAAAAAATTATGACTATAGATGGAATAATAAATGCACCAGGTGGACAACCTGCAATGTATGAAGTCCGCAATGGTAATAAAAATGATATGATAAATTATGGTACGGTTGATAAACCACAATTCTTGTGGGCTGCTGGCTGGTATCTCTATACTCTTTATCATATTTATGGTTTAAATGATAATGGATGGAACATTGAACTCGATCCATTCCTCCCTCCGAATCAAATGAAATGTTCTTTCGACATTTTTATTGCAGGGAAAAAAACAAAGATAAATATAGAAAGAGCAAATAATTACGAAATTTTATTAAACAACAAAAAATTACATAGCTTCATAATACCTAGTAACGTTAATGATACAGTGATTAATATTAAGATAGGTAAAATTAATACACCTTTTTTAAAGTCAACCAATTCATCTTTAGAAAAGGTTGAACACAAGAACAATAAAATGAAACTTTACTTAAATGGTTTTATGGGACATAAAAACATTACAAAACTGATATCACCTATGAAACCCAGAAATATAAAGATAAACAATAACAATTCTTTAACTGTCAAGTCTATTCTCAAAAATGATTTATGGCTTACAGAAATTATTTTTAGTCATCATAAATTAAATGAAGAAATTGAAATAGAATTTTAAGAGAGAGCACACATGAAAATTATTGTATTAGACAAATGGTATCTTAAATTAGGTAAACAATACTCACCAAGTGTTCCTGAAACAATCAAAAAAAGAGTAAACATTGAAGCTGAGGTTCCTGGAACGGTGCACACAGATCTTCTTAAGAATCAATTAATAGAAGATCCATTTTATGCAGACAACGAAAAAAATCTAAGCTGGATATCAGAATCTGACTGGATTTACGAAACTACTTTTGACAATAAAATTGAAGGTCCTGTTAAACTCGTATTTGAAGGGATAGATACTATCTCAGAAATTTTTCTGAACAGTAAACTATTAGGTAAAACTGAAAATATGTTTATAAAATATGAATTCGATGTTACAGAAATATTAAAAGAACGAAATAACATATTGAAAGTAAAGTTATATTCTCCAGTAAAATATAGTTATGATGAAGAAAAAAAATATGGAGTTTTACAAGTTGCATTGAATTCCAGCAGAGTATATATAAGAAAAGCTCAATATTCTTTTGGCTGGGATTGGGGACCTTCGTTTCCAACCTTAGGTATGTGGAAAAAGGTTTATTTAAAAGCACTTGATTATCAAATAATAGACGAATTCTATTTTCAAACATTGAATCTTACCAAGAAAAAAGCAGTAGTAGAAATAAAATTCAGATCGTCATACAATCTACCAGATTCAATTTTAAGATTGTCGATAGAAGATAATGTTATAGAAAAAAATATAAATATTAAAAAAGGTATCAATAAATTAATAATGGAAGTAATAAATCCAAAGTTATGGATGCCAAACGGATATGGGAAGCCAAATTTATATCAGCTAGAGATTTTGCTGCAATCGAAGGAAAATAATATAAACGATTTATTTGTACGAAAAGTTGGTATAAGAAAAATCGAAGTTAGACTTAAGGAGAAGGGCGAAAATAGTTTCAAATTTATCATTAATGGTAAAGAGATTTTTGCCAAAGGGGTTAACTGGATTCCGTGCGATGCATTTTTGCCAAGAGTAACTGAAAGTAGGTATAGAAAAATGCTTAAGATGGCTGTTGATGCTAATATGAATATCATTCGTGTCTGGGGCGGAGGAGTTTATGAAAATGATATTTTTTATGAAATATGTGATGAGTTAGGTTTGCTTATTTGGCAGGATTTTATGTTTGCCTGTGGTGCTTATCCCGAACATAAAGAATTTATTGATAATGTAAAAAAAGAAATTATATACAACGTAAAACGTTTACAGTACCATCCCTCCTTAGCTATTTGGTGTGGCAATAACGAAAATGAATGGATCTGGTATCAGACGAATAAAACTCATTATAAAAATATGCCGGGCTATAAAATTTATAATAAAATTATTCCTGATTTATTAAAGAAAATTGATCCAGATAGATTCTATTGGGAATCCTCTCCATTTGGATATGAAGATGACCCCAATTCAGAAATAAGCGGTAACAGACACCAGTGGGAAATCTGGAGTTCTTGGAAAGATTATGAAGAAGTTGTTCATGATAAAAGTTTATTTGTTACAGAATTTGGTTTCCAAAGTGCTGCAAATAAATTTACGATCGAAAAATATATCCCAAAACACGAAAGAAAAATTAATTCAGAAACTTTTGAATTTCATAATAAACAAATTGAAGGCCCTGAAAGAATTATTAGATTTCTTAGTGCACATTTGCCATTGAGTACTAAATGGGAAGATTACTTTTATTTAACACAATTAAATCAGGCAATAGCACTCAAAACTTGTATACAACATTGGCGCTTTAATAAAATAACCAAAGGCGCAATAATATGGCAATTAAACGATACATGGCCTGTTACGAGTTGGTCTTTAATCGATAGCATGTCTATGCCAAAAATATCTTATTACTTTGTAAAAAAAATTTTCGAACCAATAACATTTAGGATAATTCAAGAGGAAGATGACATTAAAATATACGGTTTAAATGAAACAGAGAATGAACTGAAAGTCTTATTAAAAATAAAAATAATTGACTCAAAGAATGGCATTCTTAATTATTTGTCAACTAGTGTATCTTTGGGAAGAAATAGATATGAAAAAATTAAAGAGGTTAAGAGTAAATATGGTAAAGAAGCTATATATGTTATTTCTATATTTAAAGATGATTCATTGATATTCAGAGATGCGGTGCCCATGAAAAAATGGAAATACTTACACCTTTCAAAACCAAATATTAAGTTCTCATTCAAAAAAATAGATAATGAAAATATACTCGAATTAAATACCGATAAACCGGCATTTTTTGTTGATGTTGAATATGATGATGTTATGTTTTCGAATCGGGGCTTTATTCTTCTACCCGATGAAAAAATCTTACTACGCATGGATGGCTTCAAAGGAAAGTTCAATAAGAACAAGCTCAAAATATATAGTTTGAATGATTATTTATAAGAATGATGACAAGTAAAATATTATATGTAATTCCTTTGCTAATGCTTTTAAGATATAATGTTTGTTCACAGCAATTGTCGATCGAGAGAATTGAAGAGATGCCGGAAATGCCGCAGCCTTATCAAATGCGGAATTGGAAAGAAGTTGCTATAACTTATGATTCGATAGTTTATTATCCAGGTAATTACGGCGAACATATGCCTTTTCTTTTTTTTATTACAAATAGTATTAATTATCCTGAAGAAATTAGTTTCGGTTTGCATTCTTATGTAGGAACCTATAATACCGAAAGTACAGAAGCTATAAATGTTTTACCTTCGCTGGTAGGTGCAGCATTGTGTGGAATTGATAAAAGTAATCAGTATGGTTACAATTGGGTAAAAATGTCGCGTGAATATTTTAATAGAAATCAGAATGTTTATAAAAACTCGCCAAAAGATAATACATACGATGATTGGTGGTATGAATCAATGCCAAATGTATTTTTTACACAGTTGTTTTACCTTTTCCCAACTACTGAAAACTTTAAAGAACAGTTTATAAAAATCGCAGATCGTTTTCTTGATGTGGTGAAACTAAGTGGTGGTAGCTATACGCCCTGGAAATTTCCAGATTTTAATCAACGCGGATGGGATTTTATAACTATGAAAGCTTTTAAGCAAGGAATTAATGAACCTGAAGTTGCAGGTGCAATAGCATATATTCTTTACAATGCATTTAAAGTTACAGGTGAAAAAAAATATTTATCAGGTGCAGAATTGTGTCTTGAATTTCTTGATTCGTTATCTGAAAATCCTGCATATGAAATACAACTTCCTTACGGTGTTATTACTGCTGCAAGAATGAATGCGGAAATTGGTACAAATTATAATTTATATAAAATGCTGAATTGGTGTTTTAGTAAGACTAACTTGAGAAACTGGAATGTTTTACTCGGGAAATGGGGTGTATATGACATTTCAGGTTTAATTGGTGAGGATAGCGAACGAGAGTATGCATTTTCGATGAACACATTTCAACAAGCTGGAGCATTACTCCCCTTAGTTAAGTACGATGAAAGATTTGCCAATACATTAGGTAAATGGCTGTTAAATGTGGCAAATGCATCCAGACTTTTTTATTCTCGATACCTCGATAATTTGCATCAGGATAGTGAATACTGGTCAGAGAAATTTGATTTAACTTCATCCATTGCATATGAAGCTCTGTTGAAATCAGAATCAGGCTGGCCCTTTGCGACTGGCGATGCTGTGAAAGGTGGATGGGCTCGAACTAATTTATCTCTCTATTCATCCTCTTCTGTTGGTTACTTGGCGGCACTCGTAGATACTACTAATATTAAAGGTATCTTAAAAATTAACCTCAATAAAACCGATTTTTTTGGCAATAATGATTTTTCTACTTACATGTTATATAATCCATATAATGAAAATCAAAATGTGGAAATTGATGTACAGAGTATCCCTGTTAACATTTATGAGATGATTAATAATAAATTTCTTGCTTTTAATATTTCTGGTAGTTTCAATCTGGAAATCCCACCCCGTTCTTCTGTCGTAATACGCCTTATTCCATCCGATGCTAACATTGAATATGAAAAAAATGTTATGAAAGCAAACGGAGTTGTAGTTGACTATAACCATAATTATGCAATTTACAATAAGCCCCCGAGAATTAAATGTTTGGCTACTGAAAAAGAAAAAATTATGGTTAACGATACTATAAAAATTTACTGTACTGCAGTGGATCCGGATAATGAACCATTGAGATATGTTTGGTCGGCTAATAGTGGAACAATTAATCCGCAGAATAATTTAGCTCTCTTTGTTGCTCGTACTCCAGGGCAATATAAAATCTATACTACCGTCTATGACAGTCATGGTAATAAAGAGATAGATTCTATAACAATAGATGTGGTTGAGAATGTCATTTCGGAACCCGTAATTGAATCGATAAAAGCTGACTGTAGAAAGGTGAATATAAATTCGATGACTGGTATTAGATGTATTGCCTATTCGCAAACAACTACAGTACTTGATTATTATTGGTATTCTCAGGCAGGTAAAATTAATGTAATTGAAAAGGATTCCATTATTTGGTCCGCCCCGGATAAAGAAGGAATTTATAATGTTGGATGCACAGTTAAAGATGAATATGAAAACAGTGTTAATGATAGTATTAAAATACTCGTAAGGAATTTCAATGATTATGCGAAAGGGAATCTCGTTGTATACCTACCTTTTAATAATGACGCTAGCGATATTAGTGGGAATGATAATAATGGTATTTTAAACGGAGCTTCATTTGTAAATGACAGACACAACAATCTGGAATCAGCACTTTATTTTGATGGGATTGTTGATTATGTACTCATAAAGAATAATCCTTCTCTTAATTTTACCAATGCCATTACAATTGCATTCTGGTTCAAAATGGATGGTTATCCTAATAAAGAAGTATACCTGGTATCGCACGGTAGCTGGAATAGTCGTTTTAAAATATCGATAGCAGCTAGTAAACTGAGATGGACAATTAAAACAGATAAAAATATAAATCCAATTGTCGATCTTGATAGCGAAACAATAATCGAATCAGAGAAACTCTACTTTGTCGTTGTAACTTATGACGGCAAATACGTTGAATTATGGCTTAATGGAACTCTCGATGCATTTGCTGAATGGCAGGGAAATTTAATGCAGTCGGAATATGATTTCACTATTGGACAAATGCTGCCTGATAACTCAAATTATAATTTCAAAGGTATTATAGATGATTTAAGAATTTATGACTACGCACTTTTACCAGAAGATATAATTAAAATGTATGATATTGTTACTGATGTAGACTTAATTAGTAATTCATTTCAAGAAGAAAATCTAAGTTTAACTGTTTATCCTAATCCGTTTAATTCAGAAACAATAATAACCTACAATGTAGAAAGAGAAGAAAAAATCAAAATAGAAATCTTTAATATTCTTGGAAGAAGAATTGTAACACTTGTTGACAAATACCACCAACCAGGGAAATATCGAGCTATCTGGAGCGGTAAAACAGATAACGGGGAAAGAGTGACATCCGGAGTTTATATTGTTCGAATAAGCAATGGAAACATTCAAAAAAATTTAAAATTGATCTTATTGAAATAAGCCGAGGATAAAATGTCTGAAGTAAATTTAATCAATTTATCAAAAAAATACGATAATAATAAAAAAGTAGTAAATAATGTTAATTTGAAAATCCATGATAAAGAGTTTGTTGTGATTGTTGGTCCTTCTGGCTGTGGAAAATCAACAACTCTTAGAATGATTGCTGGTCTTGAAGAAATTTCAGAAGGGGAAATTTATATCGACGGTAAATGTGTAAATAATTTACCTCCTAAGGATAGAGATATTGCTATGGTATTTCAAAACTATGCTTTATATCCTCATATGACAGTTTATGAAAATATGGCATTCGGACTCAAAGTTAGAAAATTTGATAAACAAGAAATTGATAAACGAGTTAAAGAAGCTGCGCGAATTCTTGGGCTTGAAGAATTATTAAATCGAAAACCAAAAGCACTTTCAGGTGGACAAAGACAAAGAGTGGCTGTAGGAAGAGCAATTGTTAGGAACCCTAAAGTATTTTTGTTCGATGAACCTCTCAGCAATCTTGATGCAAAAATGAGAGTACAGATGAGAGCAGAAATTACTAAGCTTCATAAAAAATTAGAAGCCACAATGATTTATGTTACTCACGATCAAATAGAAGCTATGACTATGGGAGACAGAATTGTTGTTATGAAAGATGGCGTTGTTCAACAAGTCGACACCCCAATGAATCTTTATTTTAATCCTTATAATAAATTTGTAGCGGGCTTTATAGGAAGTCCGGCTATGAATTTTATTAGTGGAAAAATTATTAATGATGGAAAATTAAAGTTCGTCTCGTCGAAAAATGGTCTGAGTTTTTATATTATTCCTGAGTATTACGATAGATTGCAAAAATACTCCAATAAGGAGATAATTCTAGGAATACGTCCTGAACATATCAAATTTGAAAAACCCCAGCGTGATTACTCCAAAATCAGTATAACCACGGAATTAATTGAACCGATGGGAAGCGAATCGATCGTTTACTTTACTATCGACGATGTGCAATTTACAGCAAAAATTAATATGGTAAACGAGCTTCATCTTAATGAAACTATTGAGTTGTATTTTGAACTTAATAATCTCCATTTCTTTGATAAAGATTCGGAAATCAGTATAATTTGAATTTCTACTATCAGTTTTAACTAACTAGTAGAACATTAATTCCCATCAATAAATCATATTATTCGAATTTTCCTTATCTTTGCATAATTAATTTTGGAGGTGGCATGGATAAAATCCCTGGCTTTAAAGCGTATGATATCAGAGGTAAGGTCCCATCTGAGTTGAACGTTGATTTAGCTTATAAAATTGGACGAGCTATTGTAAAATATCTCAATGCTAAATTAATAGTAATTGGCCACGACGTACGCCCTTCATCTCCTGAATTGTCCGATGCCCTTGCAAAAGGAATTACAGAGGCGGGATGTGACGTTATCGATATAGGATTATGTGGCACAGAAATGATCTATTTTGCAACTCCTCATTTTAATGCCGATGGCGGAGTTATGATAACTGCAAGTCACAATCCACCCGAATATAATGGCCTTAAATTTGTTAAAGAAGGTTCTAAACCCCTTGGATACGAATCAGGTCTAAACGAAGTTGAAAAGATGATACTTAATAATGATTTAGGCGAGATTGCAAAGTTTAAAGGCACCATACAAAAGAAAGATATAATGGATGAGTTTATTAATCATTTAAATAAATTCTACAATCCTGAAAAAATTTCTCCTTTCAAAGTTGTTGTAAATGCTGGAAACGGTTGTGTCGGACCGGCACTCGATAAACTCGAAAAGTTTCTTCCAATTAAAATGGTAAAGGTTTTTCACGAACCCGATTCACGATTTCCCAATGGAGTACCAAATCCATTATTACCAGAAAATCGCCAACCAACTATCGATGCTATTAAAGAGAGTGGTGCCGATTTAGGCGTTGCATGGGACGGCGACTACGACCGCTGCTTTTTCTTCGACGAACATGGTAATTTTATCGAAGGCTATTATATTGTAGCATTGCTGGCCAAATCAATCTTACGAAATCATCCTGGCGAGAAAATTGTTTACGATCCACGCCTTACATGGAACACTATCGATACCGTTGCTAAAGCTGGTGGGATTCCAGTCGTTTCGAAAAGCGGGCACGCTTTTATTAAACAAAAAATGAGAGAGGTTAATGCAATCTACGGCGGCGAAATGTCGGCTCATCACTACTTTAGGGAAAATTCCTACTCCGATAGCGGACTAATCCCGTTTTTATTGGTACTTCAACTTCTTTCAGAAGAAAATACCAAGTTATCAGAGCTCGTAGGCGAAATGATTAAGGCTTATCCATGCTCAGGTGAAATAAATTCCAAAATCGCAGATCCCACAGGCAAATTAGCTGCTATTAAAGAAAAATATAGCGACGGAAAGATCGACGAGCTCGACGGTGTAAGTGTGGAATATCCCGATTGGCGTTTTAATGTTAGAATGAGTAATACGGAACCTTTACTTAGACTCAATGTGGAAGCCAGAGGCGATATTGAATTAATGCGCAAAAAAACAGAGGAATTGCTTAACTTTATCAGGGGTTAGAACATTTTCTATTATATATCGTCTAATAAGGACAATAAATAAGGGAGAATAATTATGAGCGACAAGGAAAAACCAATTGATGTGGATAAATTGCTTCAGAACAAACTCAAAGGAGTAAGCGTAAATACACTTGAAAATGCTATCGCAAAAGTTATAAGCGAGCTGGTTGGTGAAGATTATAAGTGTACCATCAGCGAAGTGAAATATACTCTTTTTAGTGGTGCCGATTTTCACGTCAAAGTGGAATTGACTTATAGCCCCAACGAATAAAAATCAATCGGATGCACGGATTTAATTGTAACCGTGCATCTTTTTTTCCCTTATTATTCCAGATTTCTATACAAAAGTAAAAATAGTCTGCTTCAATCGATAGGAAAAACTACTTAGCAATCGAATCTGTTCTTCTGCATGTGGGAGAGATTTCTTTACATTGATTTTTTAAGGATGTCAATTGTCATATCTATTTCGTCGCTCGTATTGTAAAAATGAGGTGAAAACCGGATTAGCCCTTGTCTAAGCGAACAGTGGATCTGATGTCTCGCAAGTTCTTCGAATATTTTTTCAGGATTGTCGACGATTATTGTGACTATACCAGCTCGGTTCCTTTCAGGAATATTTTTTAACATTGGCTCGAAGCCCGCTTCGGATAACTGTTCGATAAAATAGTTTGTGTTAGCGAGAATTCTTCTTTCGATGTTTGCGATTCCAAGTTGTGTAAAAATGTCGAGCATCGTATCGAATAATGCCACGCCAAGCGTATTGAGTGTGCCGTTTTGAAAACGGTCGGCATCTTTTTTTAGAATAAGGTTATAGTCCAATAAATTCCAGGCATCTTCAACCGAAGTCCAGCCTACGAATTTCTGATCAATTCTCTCTTGTAATTCTTCTGAAATAAAAAAATAGGCCAGACCTTCCATAGACATCAACCACTTCTGAGTGCCGCCAGTAAGAAAATCTACATTGAACTTTTGTACGTCAGTATCAATTGCTCCGACGCCCTGAATTGCATCTACGCAAAAAATAATTCCTTTATTACGACACAGTTTCCCGATTTCATCAATATTTGCTCTGTAACCGCTAAGAAATTGAACCGAGCTGATCGAAATTAATTTCGTTTTCGCGGTAATTGCTTGTTCGATGTCTTCGATGTCGACTATACCATTCCTGTTTTTAACAATTGTTAATTCAACGCCGTGCTTCTTAAGATTTAAGAAAGGATATACATTCGACGGGAATTCAAGATCGTTAAGAATTATTTGGTCGCCCGTTTTCCATGTTAATCCCTGTGCAAGAATATTGATACTATTGGAAACATTATCTGTCCATGCAATTCTGTTGCTTTTCGTGTTAAGGAGTTGCGCGAGTTTGGCTTTTGCAGAGGCGTTCCATTTCAAAAAAAATTTAAAGTTCTCGATTTTTTCACCGCTCCTCTGACGTGAATACAATTCCAATCTATCGAGCAAAGGCTTTGACCACGGGCCGAGAGCAGCATGATTGAAATAGATTTGTCCCGTTTTTATATGTGGGAAGAGATTTCTGATTTCATTTATTTCCATAATTTTTTCCGTACTATTTAAAAATTTTCGTTTTCAATTCGATAATAAATCAGAGATTCGGGAATTGAAAAGTGAACAAGTTATTAGAATTAGCCGTAGCATTTTACGGAGTTTTGATACCGAAGAGATATAAGGAGAAGTTCTGTAGATTGGTGATTGAATATCTCGACGAACGTTACTCCGTTGAAACTGCAATCGGAATGGCCTTGAGAAAATTGAAACTGAATTGAAATAAAGGGCTAGTTGACCCATAGTTATTGAAAGCCCCGCAGTGCGGGGCTGATTGTATTAATTTTTGTTTTTATCTAAAATTTCTTCTATCATGTCGATTACTTTGTTCATCTTTGCCATTGTAAGATCGAATGCTTCAGAAGAAAGTGGATCGATACCTGCCTTTCTTATCAAATCAATTGGATATTCCGAGCTACCACCTTTCAATATATGGTAAAATTTATCTACTGCGGGCTGCCCTTCTTTAACAATTTTCTCGGCAAAAGCTGTGGCATAAATTAAAGATGTAGAATATTGATAAACATAATATGTGTAATGTACAAAATGGGGAATGTATGCCCATTCGTAAGCAACATAAGGGTCAACAATGCAAATTCCTTTGTCGTTGCCGTAATACTTTTTTACAATGTTATAATAAATTTCGCTCAAATCGTCGCCTGTGAGAGGCGCGCCGTTTTCGATTCGTTTATGGATTTCCCATTCAAATTCGGCAAAGGAGGTCTGTCTGAATATTGTCGTTCTGAGCAAATCGAGATAAGAGCCCAAAAGATAAAGTTTCTCTTCGTCTGATTTAACATTATTTACCATATAATTATTGAGCAGAGTTTCGTTTATTGTCGAAGCAATCTCTGCGACGAATATCGAATACTGAGAGTTTACAAATGGTTGATGTTTATTTGAGAAATAGCTGTGCATTGTATGACCCAGTTCGTGAGCCAGTGTCGATACAGATTCATAATCATCTGTCCAGTTCATAAGTATGTAAGGGTGATAATCGTATGCAGCACCAGATGAATAAGCACCACTTCGTTTTCCTTTATTCGGAATGAAATCGATCCATCTTTCTTTAAATGCTTTTTCTACCGTCCCGACGTATTCTTTGCCCATAGGTCTGAAAACGTCGAGCAACAATTTTTGGCCTTCTTCTACGGTGAATTTAAACTCAACTGATTTTACAAGAGGAGTGTAGAGATCATAATAATGAAGAGTGTCGACTCCAAGCATTCTTTTTTTTAATTTAAGAAAACGATGGAGTGTTGGTAGATTTTTATGAATCTGTTCAATTAAGTTTTCATAAACAGAAACTGGGATATTATTAACATTGAGAGAACTCTCCAGGACAGAATTATATTTTCTGTTTTTTGCATAGAAATAATCGGCTTTTAGCTTACCGACCAGATTTGCGCCGATGGTGTTGCGGAATTTTTTATAGTTTTCGAATGTCGATTGCATTACCAATTGACGGTCAGCTCGGTTTTCGACACCTCGATATTTAGTATAGTTTGCTGAGGTCAATTCAACTTCCTCGCCAGTGGAAAGTTTTATGATGGCATTCGGTTTTTCAGCATTGTCGAATATGCTGTAGACTTCGCCTGGGGTTGAAGTAATTAAACCGGCACTTGCCAGAATAGCCTCTTCATTTTCGGAGAGAGTATGATCTTCGAGACGAAGTATATCCAGTAGATAGAATTTGAATTCATCCAGTTCCTTTTTTTCATCAAGGAAGCGCTCGATTTTTTCCCGTCCCACTTTCAAAATTTCCGGATTTATGAATGAAGTGACTTCAGAGAATTTAGTGCCGAGCGTAGTTGCTTTTTGATTAAGTGCCTGGTTTGAACTTATTCTAAGGTCTTCGTCTGCAAGCCTGAAGGCGTAATCGGAAAGTTTGTAATAATCCTTCAGCAGATTAAAATAAGTTTTTAACGCATTGTATAAAACATCGGCGTTTTTTCCAAGCATCCCTTTGTACTGTGAAAATTTTTCAATCTCCTTCTCGAGCCGATCGTGTTCCATAGTCCACTCTTCGGCGCTTTTGTAAAGTATGGAATTATCCCATTTGTATTTATCAGGCACTTCGTTTCTTTCGAGCACCTGCGATTTACCACTTTGGAACATAGCAAAGACCATAAATAATGTTAGAAAAAATTTGGGTTGCATAATAGTAATCCTTGATTAATTTTTCAAAACTATTCTCCTTTACGTGCTCTGAGAGCATCCCAGGTCATATAAATACTAATTAATAAAAACATAATAATAGCGAGTAGTTCAGCTGAATGCGATTCCTGCCAGTTATGATTGACCCAGTTATAACCGACATATCTGAGTATTGCGCTCAAGACTCCGAAAAGTGCACCGCCTGCAATGAAGCCGGATGCAATTAAAGTTCCTCTTTCGCGACGTGAGCTGTTTAAATTTTCGTCTTTACTGCGAGTCGATACGAAATGAGCAATCAAGCCTCCTGCGAGTAATGGTGTGTTCAATTCGAGAGGAATATACATTCCGAGAGCAAAAGGAAGTGCTGGAATTTTTATCATTGTAAGGATTAGTGCCAGAAATGCGCCTGCAAGATAAAGAAGCCAGGGTGCAGGCTGATTGGACATCAAAGGTTTGATAACGGCAGCCATTGCATTTGCCTGCGGTGCTACAAGAGCATTTTCTCCAGTAAATCCGTATGTTTCATTTAATACCATTATTATCCATGCTACTGTAGCTGCAGAAAATACGGTACCAACAAATTTCCATTTTTCCTGTTTGTAAGGCGTCGAACCAAGCCAGTAACCGATCTTAAGGTCTGTAATAAATGCTCCAGCTTGTGAAAGCGCTGTACAAACTACACCGCCTATTATTAGTGCAGATACCATTCCTGAAGTACCTGTAAGTCCAACCGATACAAGTACTACAGAAGAAAGGATCAATGTCATCAAGGTCATTCCTGAAACAGGATTGGTTCCAACAATTGCGATTGCAGTTGCCGCAACGGTTGTAAATAAGAAAGATATAATTAGCACAATTAAGAGACCAATAAGAGCATGTAAAAGATTGTTGACTATACCAAATAAAAAGAAAATAAAAATTAAAATTGCTGTAATAAATATACCGACGAAAATTATTTTCATCGGTAAATCTCTTTGTGTACGTTCTTTATTCTCATTTACTTTTTTGCCAAATAATTCCTGAAAACCGAGCGTGAAAGCTTTTTTAATAATTCCAGAGGAGCGGATTATTCCGATAAATCCTGCCATAGCAATACCGCCAATACCAATATGACGTACGTAACTTCTGAAAATTTGTTCAGCTGTCATATCTTTAATTAGAAAATTTATATTAACACCGATAGGCGTGGTAATATAATCTCCAAAGTATGCAATGATGGGAATGATAACGAACCATGAAAGGAAGGAACCGGCGGTAATCAACGAAGAATATTTAAGCCCGATTATGTATCCAAGTCCGAGAATAGCTGAACTCACATTCAATCTAAATTCGAGTTTAATTTTGTCGGCTATCGACTGACCGACAGGAATTACCTTTGTAGTAAAGATTTCGCGCCACCAACCGAAGGTTGCAACAACGAAATCGTAGATACCTCCGATTAAACCAGCAGTAACAAGTACTATTGCATGTTTGCCACCTTTTTCGCCGGCAACCAGAACCTCTGTTGTAGCAGTGGCTTCGGGAAATGGAAATTTGCCGTGCATTTCCGAAACAAAATATTTTCTGAAAGGAATAAGAAAAAGAATTCCAAGAAAGCCTCCCAGAGCCGATGCAAGAAATATTTTAAAAAATTCAGCTTCAAGGTTAAGAATATAGAGAGCTGGAATAGTAAAAATTGCACCAGCCACAATTGTACCGGACGTAGCACCTATCGATTGAATAATTACATTTTGTCCAAGAGCACCTTTCTTTTTCAATGTAGCTGAGAGACCAACAGCAAGGATTGCAATTGGTATTGCTGTTTCGAAAACTTGACCAATTTTTAATCCAAGATAAGCTGCTGCTGCAGTAAAAATTATTGCCATAATTATTCCGGTAATGACCGTGTAAGGTGTTACCTCCGGATATTCTTTATCCGCAAGCATAACCGGAATATATTTTTCGCCGGGTTGTAGCTCCCTGTAGGCGTTTGACGGGAGACCTTTTGTATTGTGAGTCTCGTTCATGCAACACTCCTATTTTGTTAGGATTTGTATTGTGTATCAAAAGTTATTGTTTAACTTGCTATAATCCAGTTCCGAGCCTAAAGTGCTGTGTGGTATGAGATAAACGATAAACATCAACAATGCAGCTCCAATGACCCATTTCTCCGATGCAGGTGATTTTTTCAATTTCAGAAAAGCAACAATCCAGCCGACCATTGCCACGAGAGTTTTATTATCCGTTAAATCGTAGCCAAAAGGTAAACCCGTCCAGAACTCTCCGAAAGCGTAATATTGCATTAGAGGTCCGAGTATAAAACCTCCGACAAACAAAAGGAGTATTGTGGCGAGCGTGTAATATTTCAAATTGCCATTTTTGACAAATGCTTCCAATCCCGTTCGCACACCAAATAACATCGCTAAAAACATAATTATTATATGTGGAATAAGAATGATTGAGGGAACATCACCTTTAAAACGAATCACTATTGTTTTGTCGGGTGGAAGATAAATGGTATTCCCATTATTGCGAAGTAGGATATAATATTCGAGTTTGCCTGCGGGAGGTTGCTTGGGCAAGGAAGCTGTCAAGATTGAGTCGCCACTCATTTCAATCTTATAGTATTCTTTGTCGAATTTGTACCTCCGCCAGAAAACCATCCCTTTAATCTTAGCTCCTTTTGTATCGATTGAAATTTGATAATCATTTTCTGAACTGTGGCTTCTGAGTAATTTGTATTCAATTATTCTGTTCGCAAACTCAATTTGGTTTTTGTAAGGATAGGTTGGCCCGGTCATTCGTTGATAAACTGCAGATGATAATGTTATCAAAAAAGCAATAATCCAGAAAAGTAATTTCTTTGATTTTGTCATATCTGTTTTTTTAATAATAAACGCAACTTATGAAATCTATCAGATTTAACCAAAGAAAGAGGTTCGATACAAAGTTATTTACGAGCCAGGCATTTATTATTCTTGTTGTTGTACCTCTTAAAATATTTACACCATACGGCCAATTCTTTTCTGCAGGCACCGATTGCCTCCGGATTTGTAAAATCGGCATACTTACACGTGTAATCGCAAAATAAGGGGAAATCGTGTAACTCTGCATTATTTTTCTTTTTTGCCATAGTATCTTCTGTTTATTAAATGAATTATAATAAAGTTTGTTATTTTTGAATAGAATAATAAATGGAAAAATAACGAATGTTCAATAGAAATCAATTTTTAAAAGATTCTTTGCAGGAAAGTGCCGAAACAAAATTAAATATAGAAAAAGAATGTGCAGAAGATATATTCAAAGCAGTCGATTTGATTAAAGAAGCGTATCTCTCCGGTAAGAAAGTATTGTTATGCGGTAACGGGGGCAGTGCTGCCGACAGCCAGCATATTGCAACTGAATTAATGGTAAGACTTAGTCACCATATCGAAAGACCTGCATTGCCGGCAATTGCTTTAACTACCGATTCTTCTAATTTAACTGCGGGTGGTAACGATATTGGATTTGAAAACATTTTTGCACGAAATGTCGAAGGACTTGGCAACCAAGGAGATATTCTAATAGCAATTTCGACGAGTGGCAATTCGGTCAATGTTATAAAAGCTGTAGAAAAAGGGAAAGAAAAAGGCTTGAAGTCGATCGGAATGCTCGGTGGTAACGGAGGTAAATTGTATTCGATGGTTGACGTAGCAATAGTTGTTCCATCAAAAAATGTACAAAGAATCCAGGAAGGACATATAACAATCGCACACATAATCTGTGAGATAGTGGAAAATGAATTGTTTGGATAACAAGATTATTCGAGTGGTTCTCCCTGGTTAAAAAACTGTTCTCGAATAAGATTACCTTCTTCATCGTATGTAAATGCTTTGCCATTAATCAGATTATCTTTGTATGTAATAAAGTCTGCAAGCTTACCATTGGGATGATAATATTTTGAAATTCCTTGTCGCAAACCATTCTGGAAAAATTCTTCGGCTTTGATATTCCCGTTTTTATAGAAAGTTTTTACGTAGCCGGAAAGTTTGTCGTTTTTATAAAACATAATGCTTTTTACTTTGCCGCTTGGATAAAATGTTTTAGCCTCGCCTTCCCGCATGCCATTCACATAATTAATCTCAGCAATTTTAATTCCGTCTTCGTTAAAAAGTGTTGCCAGGCCGTTTTTCATTCCAAAGTTAAATTTTGCTATCTCTTTCAATATTCCGCCGTCATAATAGAAACGTGCTTCGCCTTCTGCTTGACCATTATTATAATGGATTTCTTCTTTGACGAACCCAGTATCGTAATAACGAACAATATTACCGTCAAGTTTGCCTTCTTTGAAGTGCAGGGTAGCCCTTAAAGTACCATTATCATAATAATCTGAAAAGCTCTCTTCAACTTTGTCGAATTTCCCACCTACGTCATATCTTTCACGTTTTACTATCTGACCATTGACATAAGTGTCGATAACTTTTATAGAACCGTCTGGATAATAAAAATATGAGTTGCCGTCGAGTAGGTCGTTTTTGTAGTTAGCCTCGAGAGCAACCACGCCGAAGTCGTAATAAACCCGGCTTATTCCCTCGAGCTTGTCGTCTACATAATTTCTTTCGACTTCGAGTTGACCATTTTCATAAAATATTTTTGAAACGCCGTTTAATTTTCCATTTCGGTAACTCCAGATGCCCTGAATGGCTCCGCTCTTGTAATAAGTTTTACTGAATCCTTCTAATTTATCGTTTACATAATTTGGCTCTGCCCATAGTTCGCCTGATTCGTAGTACCATCTGGATACACCTTCAAGTTTGCCATTAACATAATTCCATTCCATACTCTTTGTGCCGTCTTCGAAATACCAGACAGAAATCCCTTCTTCGAGGCCGTTTTTGAAATTCCACTCTTTCCATAGTTGACCGTTTTCATAATATTCACGGTAAATGCCCTCTTTTTTCCCGTCGACATAATAACCTTCGGATTTAACCTGTCCGTTTTTATAATATTCTTTTCTAAGTTCCGGTTTCGATTGAGCTAATAATATTATCGGAAGAATGAGGAAGAATATTATTTTTATTAACTTATATTTCATTATCATAGTTAAATTTATCGGGACAAATATAAAGCTAATAAAATCAAATGGGTATTCGATATGCACAAATTCAAACAGACAATTCGCTTTTATGACTCTGACCCAGCCGGAGTTTTATTCTACGGGAATCTGCACAGATATTTGCATGCCGCATACGAGGATTTTTTAGTGAGCAACGAACTGAAGAAATATTTTACAGGTAATGAAATTCTTCTACCTGTAATTCATTCAGAAGCAGATTTTTATAAGCCTTTAATACCGTTTGATGCCGTAACGATTAATGTAACGGTAACGAAATTAAGGGATTCTTCTTATGAAATTAGTTATGAAGTTTTTAATGAGAAGGAAGAACTTGTAGCGACAGGACGTACAGTTCACATTGCCGTCGACACGAATTTTAAAAAAATGAAAATTCCAGATGACCTTAGAAAAGTGCTGAAGTTACATTTGATTCAATAGTTTTAATAATTTTTTCAAATTTATTTTTCCCATTTCATTGCGGGGAATTTCGGAGAGGAAATAAAATTTCTTGGGGATTTTAAAAGACGAAAGGAACGTTCTTAAATCGTCTTTAATTTTTGTTTCATTAATTTCAAAATTTTTTTTAATAACGACAACGGCTGAAATTCGTTTGCCCCATTTTTGATCACTTTCTGCAAATACATACGCATCTTTGATATATTCGAGTGCTAAGAGTGCAGTTAAAACTTCTCGTGAGCTTACGTTTTCGCCGCCTGTGATTATTATATCATCGCGACGTGCTTCAACGTAAAGAAATCCGTCTTTGTCAATAAATCCCCAATCGCCAGTACGGAAATATTTTCCAGTACGATAAATTTCCTCAGGGTATTTCGTGCCAATAAAATTAGAAAGTGAATTAACGTAAATTTCTCCAGACTCACCAGCTGGTAACTCTTTATCGCCTTGCATTATTACAATTTCGCAGCCGGGCATTGGCTTACCGGATGAAGCGATTTTATCTCTATGTTTTCTGATTTCCAGTGCTGTAACCATTGAGCATGTTTCGGTGGACCCATAAACCTTCACGGTGTTCCAGCCTGCGTCGAGAGCTCTGCTTAGTAATTCAAATTCGGCAGGCGCACCACCGAGAAAAATTGTTTTGGCAACCGGTCGGAAATTTTCGTCAATTAGAATTTTCAATTGAGTTGGTACCAGCGATAAAAAATCGAAACTCTCTTCCTTCAGTATTTTTTTCACCGATTCAAAAGAAGGATCCTGAAGCAACTTAATTTTGTGACGCAAAATAAGTGACCGGCAGAAAATCATAAATCCACCGATGTGATAAAAAGGTAACGAAGCCAACCAGCGGGATTCTTCAGCTGGATCGAAAAACTCTGAAAAAGATAGAACACTTTTGTAAATAGTGTCGAACGTATGGACAATCCCTTTCGGCATTCCACTGCTTCCCGAAGTCAACATAATAACAGCAACTCGAGATGAATTGAACTGATGTGCTATCGATTCTTCGCCTGCATTATTGAGAAACAAAGACTCTACTTCGATTGAAGGAATATCAATTTCCAACAGTTCAACATTGCTATCGTGCAATAATATGTCGGGTTTTATCTTCTTTAATAACTCATTCAATTCATTTGGAGTAAGCCGGTAATTAAGTGGAATTACTGCAGCACCCGAAAGCCACAGTGCATTCACAATTATAAAAAAATTAAATTGGTTTTTTATTAACAATCCAACCGTAGAATCCGATTTAATACCACAGGTTTGTAAAGACCGAAGAATTTTTGTAACCGTCTCATAAATTTCTGTATATGTATAGTTCCGGTCTTCATATTCTACTGCAACAGATGATGGAAAATTTTGAACTGCAGATAAAAGCCAGTGATTGTTATTTTCAATCAATATAATTCTTCCAGTTAGTTTCTATTGATCTAAATACTTCTTCAAAATTTTTATCAAGAGCTGAAAAATCAAATTCAATTTTACCTTTTTTAATTGGGAACGGATCGTAGAACGATGTTTCGAGCATATCATAAACATCAAGGCCATGCACTGATTCGGGCATCGTAAAAGAGGCAATAAATGTCAAAACGGATTTGCCCAGAGTTGTTTCAAAAGCCGACGAGATTACGGTTTGTTTATTTAGCTTTCGTGCATAATTAATTAAGTCGATAGTTTTAAAGATGCCGAAACGGATAGACGGTTTAACGACAATATGTTTGATGTCGTAATTCTGTAAAATGTCTAATGTTTCGTTAAAGTCGGGCAAAGTTTGGTCGAGTGCTATGTGCACTTTACTATTGTTTGCTAATTTTAAGTTGTCATCTAAACTGCACGTAGGATCTTCGATATATTCGATATTAAATTTTTCTAATGAAGGCAGGCGGTCTAAAGCTGCATTGTAGTCCCATTTACCGTTGACATCGAGGCGCAGAATAATCTTCTCACCATAAAGAGAGCTTATGCTTTTTAATAATTTCAAATCGTCATTAAAATTGTCTCTGCCTGCTTTGATTTTAATTACGGAGTAATCTGCGTTTACTTTTGTGGCAATTTTTTTCAGTGCAGCGTCAATATCGGTTAAATCGATAATGGCATTCACGTTAAGAGTGCGTAATTCTGTTAATGGCCTATAATAAAGATTCTTTTTCTTTAGAAGATAAAATAGCAGCGCTTGCTCTAATCCGAAACGAAGCGAATCTTCAATTTTCATTGTTTTTATATATTCGATACAATCTGCAGGATTTTCGGGCAGATCGCTAAGCAATGAGACTAATTCATTAATAATATTCTGCGGATTGGAATCAGAAGCTAAATTTACTTCTCCATAAGGGAAATAATGTTTGTCAATTTCGAATTTAATTATAAGAAATTCTTTTTGATTGAAGTTGGTAGTGGCATTTGAAAAAGTGTTTTTAAACTTGAGGGTAAATTTAAAATATTTATCGATGCCAATTTTCATAACAGTATACCAGCCGCAAATAGTATTCCGTAAATTGCAGAGAGTTTTGCGGTAAGTTCAAGAGTACGATTTAGTTCTTTTCCCTTTAACGTGAATATCATCCTGATTAATTTAATTGACAAGGGCAGGCTTAACAGAGGTAAAAATACTGTAAGAGTATTTTTATAAGTAAAGTATACAACAAACAAGACTGTATACGATAGAATCATAAAGAAGATGTATTGATATCGAGTAAATTTTTCGCCCATTAATACGGCCAATGTATTTTTGCCATTCAATCGGTCTTCTTCTCTATCGCGGTAATTATTTACTACAAGAATGTTGGTAATTAATGCTCCAACAGGGACAGAAGCCCAGAAAGCAAGTGGGGAAATCCGACCTGTTTGGACATAATATGTTCCTGTAGTTCCGATGAAACCAAAAAACAGAAACACTGCTATATCGCCCAAACCATTATAAGCAAGGGGGAGTGGTCCAGCAGTATAAGCGATTCCAGCTATTATGGAAATAATTCCAATAACCAGAATTAACCAGCCTCCGAGATATACAAGATATAATCCCATAATAAAACTGAGTCCAAATGTAAATGCAACAGCGAGTTTCATCTCTTTGACGGAAATTAATCCAGATGCTACCGCTCTTTGTGGACCTGTTCTTTCTTTTTTATCGGTGCCATGTAAATAATCGTAAAGGTCGTTTGCGAAGTTGGTACCTATTTGAATCAAGATTGAACATAAAAGGGCAAAAAGAGCTGCCACAGGATTAAACATGCCGTCGTAAACGGCTATTGAGGTACCTACAATAACGGGTACTACAGCAGCCGGTAAAGTTTTCGGTCTACTGGCAAGTATCCACGCATCGATTTTGGAAATAGTAGTGGAATTGCTCATAGTTATGGTACCCGCGGAAATTTTGAAAAATCGGGTTTTCTTTTTTCATTGTATGCATTCTTGCCTTCTTGCGCTTCGTCAGTCATATAATAGAGCAGAGTGGCATTGCCGGCCAGTTCTTGAATACCAGCCTGACCATCTAATTCTGCATTGAATGCCGATTTTAGAAGTCTAATTGCCAGCGGACTTTTTTCGAGTATTTCTTTCGCCCATTTAACACCTTCCTCTTCGAGTTGATCGACGGGAACAACTTTGTTTACCAATCCCATTTCGTATGCTTCCTGAGCGTTGTATTGACGGCAGAGATACCAGATTTCGCGTGCTTTTTTCTGACCAACAATTCTGGCAAGATAACTGGCTCCAAATCCACCGTCGAAACTTCCCACTTTCGGACCGGTTTGACCAAAAATTGCATTGTCAGCTGCAATTGTAAGGTCGCAAACTACGTGAAGCACGTGACCTCCTCCAATTGCATATCCAGCAACCAGCGCAATTACAGGTTTAGGAATGCTCCTGATTTGTTTTTGAACATCGAGAATATTCAAACGTGGAACACCGTCTTTTCCAACGTAGCCCTTATCGCCACGTACCGATTGATCGCCTCCAGAACAAAAAGCATACTTACCATCTTTTGCTGGACCTTTGCCTGTCAAAAGAATCACTCCAATTGAAGAATCCTCTCGAGCATCATTAAATGCATCGTATAATTCTTTTGTGGTTTCAGGGCGGAATGCATTTCTTTTTTCAGGACGGTTAATCGTAATTTTGGCAATGCCATCCATCTTTTCGTAAATAATATCCTGATAATCTTTGGCTTTTATCCAGTTAAACTTCATGATATTTTTCCGTCGATAATTTTTGATAAATATGTGTTGAGTAAATTTACAAAATCTTCAGGCTTTTCTAAATGTACGTTGTGACCTGCACCTTCCACTGTTTTGTGTATCGAGTTTCGAATCATTTTATTCATTCTTAATGAGATTTCCGTATACTTATAATCTAAACTTCCACTGATTAAAAGCACAGGGAAATTAATGTCTTTAAGTTTAGACCAGTAACTTGGCATTAAACCATTACTGAATCCCATCAGTGAGTTAGATAAACCAATAACATTATTTTTTTTTCTTTCGTTCTTGATTTGTTCGAAGTTTTTAAGTTTTTTCAAATTTTCGAACAGTGGCTGGTCGAACCAAAACTCCAGGAAGGTATCGATACCATTACTTTTAATTTTTTCAGCAAGAAGAAAATCGTGCTCGACTCTATCTTTTTTCTCATTATAATCTTCAATTCCAGCTGACGAGCTTTCGAGAATAAGCGCAAGTAGATTGCCGGGATATTTCAAAGCATAGGAGAGTGCGGCTCTTCCTCCCATTGAATATCCGCAAAGAATAAAATGATCATAACCCAGATATTTCATCAGTACGTCGATATGTTTTACTATTGTGCTGCAAGTATAGAAATTCGGATCGTCGGGAGAATCTGACTTACCATGTCCTACCAGGTCGATAGCAATGGGAAAATAAGAGGGGTGCAATCTGTTCATCAGGAATTTCCAATCGTTCGAACTGCCTGTAAAACCGTGAATGAACAGGATGGGAATTCCAGAAGAATTTCTACCTTCACCTGTAATATAGTTAATATGGATGTTATCTATTTTCAGCCTCATCAATTAAGAAGTCGATTTTCTCTGCTATCTTTTGCCAGAATTTCGTCCTTAATATTTTTGAATCGCCGGCATCGCTTTTAACTTCGATTACAGTGAGACGGCGGTTTGTGTAGGAAGCTTTCAGATACTGGATAAACTTTGCTTTGGAACTTGCAGTAATAAATTTACCGCCATATGCTTCGACAAATTTACGAAAGTTTAGATTAAGAGGTGCAATAAAATTTTCTTTGCAGATTTTTTTATAACGTGAAATAGGAAGCGATTCAAAAATGCCTCCGCCATTGTTATTGATTAAAATAACTGTCAGTGGAATTCCGAACTTCATTGAATTGTGGAGTCCATTCATATCGTGATAAAAAGCCATATCGCCTGTGATCAATAAAGTAGGTGATTTTGAAACAGCAGAAATGCCGAGCGCCGTCGAAGTTATCCCGTCAATTCCACTTGCGCCACGATTGCAATGTAATGTTATTTTGTTATTTTGATTCGATGCAAAAAAATCACTGTCCCTTATTGGCAGACTATTTGAAACCATTACATCAAATTCACCTTTAAGATTTTCGAATACAGTGGCGGGTATTAATCCTTCAAAAGAAATTTTACTCTTTTTGAAGAACGATTTTTTTATCTCTTCAGCTTCTTTATTCAGCTTAATAATTTTATTGAACCATCGGTTGTCAGGATTGCCCTTTAAAGTTTCGAGCGCTTTGATACAAAAGTTATATGGTTGCATGTTCAGTATTGTTCTGGCAGTCAATGAAGGATCAAACCTATCGCCATAGCGATTAATTAGGATTTTTTTGGCCGATGAATCTCTGAAAAAATGAAGCACGATGTTTGAAGTGGGCGTACCTCCAAACTGCAAAATAATTTCAGGGTTGAAAAAGTTCCTGAATTTTTTTGAATGGAGCAGCGAAGTCAAATTTTCGATTATCGTATCTTTACGATGATTTCCAAATCGGTAACCCGAGGCTGCGTCGGCATAAATTGGATAACCGAGTTTTTTCGACAATCGTATTACTGCTTTTATAAATTTTGCATCGTAATTGTTGTAACCAAGCAAAATGAGTCCCCGACGATGGCTCTCAAGATTATCGATTATACTGTTGAATTTAACAATGTCGTTTATTTGGGGTTTTAACTCAGGAAGCTTAATTGTAGATAATTTATCGAGCAAAGCGCTCTCTATTTTGTCCGTGTAAGAATCGGGTTCAAAAGGTTTGGCAAACGGGAAATTGATGTGCACAGGACCTCTATCGTAATAATAAGAAGTGTTGAACAGTTCATCCGCTGTATTTATTAATGATAACAAGCTCGCATATTTAACGTCAGGAAGTCCGGCATCCTTAAATAATCTTATGTGATTTCGAAATATGTTATCCTGATTGATTGTCTGGTTTGCACCTGAATTACGGAGTTCTGGAGGTCTGTCGGCAGTGCAAACAATTAAAGGAACACGCTGATAAAAAGCCTCGATTATAGCAGGGTAAATTTCGGCAACTGCCGTACCGGATGTAACTACAATAGCAGAAGGATAGCCAGTTTTTTTTGACATACCGAGTGCAAAAAAAGCTGCTGAACGTTCGTCCACTATCTGAAATGTTTTTATTTTTTTAGAATTTGTGAATGCCAGTGTTAATGGAGTGCTGCGAGAGCCCGGTGAGATTGTGGCATTCTTAACTCCCAATTTCTCAAGCCGCTTTACGAAAAGTTCACTCCAGAGAGTGTTTCGATTAACAGATATTTTCATGAATAAAATAAATTAAGTATAGGTTTTAATTTTAGTTCTGTTTCTTTAAACTCTTCCATGCTATCCGAACCAGCGACAATTCCGCATCCGGCAAAAAGATATAATTGATTATTTTTTATTAATCCGGAACGTATTGAAACTGTCAACTCTGCATTACCTTCAACGTCTTTCCAGCCTAAAATGCCGGCATAAAGTCCTCTATCAAACATTTCTGACTTTTCAATTAGTTCAAGAGCTCGTTCCCTTGGTAAACCACAAACCGCAGGTGTCGGAAAAAGAGACTTTATTAGTTCGTCAGCAGAAACTTCATTACT
Organism: Melioribacter sulfuriphilus; assembly: GCF_052656625.1. Lineage (NCBI taxonomy): Bacteria > Pseudomonadati > Ignavibacteriota > Ignavibacteria > Ignavibacteriales > Melioribacteraceae > Melioribacter > Melioribacter sulfuriphilus. Next base: position 222,905 of record NZ_JBQXXK010000005.1, read on the forward strand.
AATGACTGAAGTTACCGGTGTCCATAGGTGTTGAATGTTTTGTAACTTTTTTATTTTCGGTTTTTCCGGGTAATGAATTTCTGAGCTGAATTTATTTATTTTACCTAAAATATATGAAAGTACCGCATTATGCTCGTATAAATTTTTAGAATCGTTGAGTAATTGAAGGGCTATTGCTTCGTCTTCTTTTTCGTTTTTGCCACGCATGGCAGAACCAGCCAAAGCGTCAATTGATACTTTCTTCTCTCTTATCGAAATAAATTTTTCGGGCGAAGCTCCGAAAAAAATCGAATTGTTTCGACGCCATAAATATATATAACAGTCGGGATAACTTTCCTCCAAACTTGATATTATTTGAGATAGATCCGCTTCTTTTTTAAATGGCTTTACAAGATATCTTGCCAGTACAACTTTATCTATATAACCTTTTTTTATTTGCTCGAGTGCTAAGCTGATTTGTCGATTCCACATGCTATAGTCGACATCTCCGCTGATAAAATTTGTAGATTCGTCGGCTGTCTTTTTATTTTTTGTCAGCTCATTCAATCTTTGGGATAAATAATTTATTGAGTCAATTTTTTTCTGAAGTGCACTGTTGAAGTTGCTTGTCAGGTAGAATTTGTTTTCAAATTTCATTAGAATAAATTCCGGCACAAACCATTCCTCTCTTTCAAAATTGTTCCACAAATTTGTTTTTTGAGGCAGTGGGAACATGGCTCCGCCGAAGAAGGTAGGTACTCGAATATCAAGATTGATTTCATGCCGTGAAATGAATTCTTTCCCTTCAATGAATAAATTTCCGAAGGCAAGGAAAGATTTTTTTTCAGCAAGAGTATTGAAGTAAAACCATGAGTTAATATCTTTTATTTTTTTAAATAAAGATTTGTAACTCTTTTCGTCTATTTCTTCTATATAGGAATAGACTATATTATTACTATACGAGCTTTTAGTGTTGTAAGAATTAATAAAGTGCAAAAAATTTTTATTGTTATATATCAAATTTATTTTTAATTTTCTCATAGAAAAATACTAAAAAAATACTAATTTAGTACCAAAGATAAAGATATATAAAAAGAAAAGAGAGGAATGACAATTTAACTTTTTTTTATCAATTAAATTTTATAAGTTATCATTCAGATGAAAGAAACTCATATTTTTTTCAGAGGGATGGGGACCTGGTTTTATCGATCGTAATAATTAAACTAAGGAGTAAATAATGTCATTAGAAAAAACGGAAGCAGCTTTGAAGCTGATTGAAAAACTGAGCCGTACTGCCGATAAAATTCGTAAGGTCCAGGCAAAATACGTATTCGAGAAAAATTTAACTGCGCCTCAATTTGCAGTTCTCGAAATACTGAGCCGAACCGGTCCGGTGCCATTGAAAAGAATCAGCGACGAAATGATGGTAACCGGTGCCAACATAACCTGCGTCGTCGATAATCTCGAAAAAGAAGGATTTGTACGGCGCATTCATTCTAAAGAGGACAGAAGGGTTATATTGGGCGAGCTTACACCTGAAGGCAGAAAAAAAGTCGAAAGTATTTTGCCTGAGTACACTGAAAAATTAGCCAATCTCACTTCGGGTCTAACTGAAAGCGAGCAAAAACAATTAAGCGCTCTTCTGGACAAATTATTGGTCTAAGCGATATACGATTGAAAGCCATTCGCCCATCGATTTTTTATCGATAGGACGAAATCCGATACTTTTATATCGATTATTGATATCATTCTCATCAGCATTAAGAAGACCGGAAAGTATGGCTAAGCCGGTCTTCTTAACTTTCTTTTTAATTTCGTCGGCTATATCGAGCAAAATATTTTTATTGATGTTGGCCAGTACTATATCGAAATGCCCTTCGTCGATATCAGTTATTTCTCCGAGCACAATTTTTACTTTATCTTCCACACCATTGAGTGCTCTATTTTCATTTCCGTTTAAATGACACCATTCATCGTTGTCAACTCCGATTGCACTTTCTGCTCCTAATTTAACGGCTGTTATGGCAAGTACACCTGTACCTGTTCCAACGTCAAGTACTTTTATGCCTGGTGAAATATACTTTTCTATCATTTCAATCATTAGTTTTGTCGTTTCGTGCTCGCCCGTACCAAAAGACATTTTGGGATCGATTGTTATTACTATTTGATCTTCACGCGCATTGTATTCTTTGAATGAAGGTTTAATAACTATTTTGTCGGTCACTTCTATTACCCTTACATTCTTTTCGTATTCCTCGTTCCAGTTCTTGTTTTCTAATTCGGTCTCAGATAAATCGTAACTTTCTATCAAGTTATTTTTTACAGACTCATCCAGAACTTTTTTAAAATCATCGATAGAAATTTGTGTCGAAGTATCGTAGTAAATTATTAATGAAGTTTCCGTTTCATTGATTCCTTCGATTGGAAGATTCCATAATAAACCGCTTAGCAATTCGTAATTACGAGGAATTGCAGTAAGTATGACTTGTTTATAATTTTTCATTCTCGTCCTGTCTTTTTTGATAATAATTCTATTATTTTTTCCTGAATATTAAAAGCTTCTTTTCTCCTGTTTGTGAAATTCTGGAAAAAAAGTGTAACCGCCAGTAGATGATTGTTGTTATCGCGTATAAAACCGCTCAGGTTGCTAATTCCGCTTAATGTTCCGGTCTTTCCTCTAAAACGGCGACGGAGGTCGGGTGTTGTCATCCTGTTTTTTATTGTCCCGTCGTAGCCGGCAATGGGAAGCATGTTGTATATCTTCACAAAAATGTCGGGCTCATCATTATATAAATATTGCCACAGTTTTGTGATAGTTTCGGCGTTAATCAAATTGTAAAACGACAATCCCGAACCATCTACAATTCTATATTGGTCTTTATCGATCCCGATTAAAGACATTAGACTGTCGATTAATGCAAGCCCTTTTTCGGTTGAGTAAGGTGGATTATAACAACACGAAGAAATTATTTTTAATATCGATTCGGCGCATAAATTGTCGCTTTCCTTGAGCATTTGAGTAAGTACCGTATCGATGTGCCTCTTTATTTCAAATGATCTTTCATCGCAGTTGTCATGCTTTTTAAAGTCGACATTGCCTTTAAAATTAATTCCCGCCTGGTGGAGAAGTTCCACAAAACGATTTAAAGAAAATTTGTTTGGATTATTGATGCTGATCTTAATAGTGTCGGAACTGAATTCAGAATTAATATGGCCATTCAATTTAATTACTATTGTATCGTTGTGTAAAAATCGCTGCGGCTCAATGCTATTTTTACATTCTTCAGCATATTTGAGATTGTCGATAATTTTGATATGGCGGGATTCCATAAGTGGACGTACAATTGTACCTCTCTCGTTTCTCTCTATTGCAATTGATATTGAATTGCCATTCAAATTAAACGCAGAAACATAAGGTGCAAAAGAATAAGGATCGTCGTCCCACATCCATCCTTTGCCCCATTTTGATGAATCGACTACCGTTATATCAGCAAAAATATTGCCTTGTATCGAATTGATGCCTCTGTTTTTCAGTTCGGCTATAAATGTCAATAAATCTCTATCTGTCAAAAGAGGATCGGCTGAGCATTTTATAAAAATGTCGCCATAATAAACTGAGTCATGAAAAACACCGTGTGTATGAAATTCGGTTGAAAATTCAAAGTCGCTGTTGAAAATAAGTGCAGCCGCCGCTGTAAATAGTTTTGTAATTGAAGCAGGTCTCAGAAGAAGTTTATTATTGACTTCGTATAAATTGACGTCCTCAGTCAAGTCATAGACTTCTACTGCGGCTATTGTATTATTAAAAAATGGACTGGCAAGAATTGAATCAAGTTGAGACGCTGTCTTATTTTCTAATTTCTGTGAATAGATGGAGGAACAGAAAAATGTTATTACTAATATTAATTTTATCTTCACTTTATCATCTAAAAATATTCTCTTTCCCTGAAATCGACTCCGAGTTCTTCGACGACAAATTTCTTAGCTCGTTCGGCGTCTACACCGTTGATGCCTACGATTGACATTACCACCCGTGAATATTTTTTAGCTTTGCGAGCAAAGTCGAGCATTTCTGCGTGCATTGAAGGATCGACTCGCATCAATTTTGCGTATTGCTCGGGGTCGACAGAGTTCAAACTTATCGATACTACGTCAATTAAATTTTCCAGTTCAGGAGTTATATCTCTTTTGTTGATGAAATTTCCGTGTCCGTCTGTATTTAGTCGTGTTTTACCGCCATTTTCTTTTACGTAACGTGCAATTTCTTTTACGACATCCCATCTAATTGTGGGCTCGCCGTAGCCGCAAAATACAACTTCCTTATATTGTTTTGGGTCGCCAATTTCTTTTATGTAGACGTGGGCTTCGGGTTCTTCCGATTTTTTCATTTTAAGATTATAGCCGTTAATCACCGCATCGCCCTTCCTGTCGCAAAAGATGCAGTCTGCGTTGCAACGGTTGGTTACATTAATGTAAAGTGAATTTCCTATTTTATACGTGAAACTAAGTTTCGGCTTCATTCCGATACCAAAAAGTTTAAATGCATTATAAGAAGTAGTCCTTGCGACGTCTTCAACTGTTAATTGATGAATTTCCGCAATCTTTTCGGCAATTAATCTTATATAAGAGGGTTCATTTCTTTTACCTCTGTGAGGTTCAGGTGTCATGAACGGCGAGTCGGTTTCAAGAAGCATATTTTCGACGGTAATCTTTTTCACGATATTTCTGAGTGTATTGGCTTTACTGAATGTTATATTCCCTGTAAAAGAAACGAAATGCCTCAGTTCTATTAATCTGCGGGCTTCTTCCAGACTCCCTGAATAACAATGGAACTGACCTTTGAGAGGAGTGTCTTTATATTTTTCGATAATCTTCATTAAATCTTCGGAAGCTTCGCGGTTGTGTACGATTATTGGAAGTTTCAGTTCGAGTGCTAATTCAATTTGAGCTTCGAAAGCTTTGATTTGTTTTTCTCTGGGAGAAAAATCGTAATAATAATCGAGACCAATTTCGCCAATTGCAACAACTTTTTTGTGTTTCGATAATTCTCTTAAGTTATCGACCAGTGAATCGTTCCATTCATTTGTATCGTGTGGATGGATACCGACAGCTGCATATATGAAGTCATATTTTTCTGCAAGATCGATTGCCTGAGCCGCCGATGCAAGGTCGGTTGCAGGTACAAGGATATAATCGACGCCAGCCTGTCGTGCTTTCTGGATTACATTTTCGAGGTCGTCATTAAAATTGGGATAGAATAAATGAGCATGTGTATCTATATACATTTTTATAACTTCCTATGGTTATACAATTTCACCAATGATTATACCGTTTTCACCTATCGATTTGAGCAATTCGAGAGCTTTATCTGTGTCGTTTTTATCCAGAATGGCAATTAAACCAATGCCTAAATTAAAAACGTGTCTCATTTCAGCATCGTCGATTTCTCCGATTTTCTGAATTAGTTTAAATATCGGTGGAACCTCCCACGCATTCCAATCAATTTTAATCGAAAGGTTTTCAGGAACAACTCTTTTTGTATTGCCTATTATTCCGCCGCCGGTAATGTGAGAAAAGGCGGCAATTGTCAGGTTTTCTTTTAATAGATTAATCGTTTTTAAGTACGACTTATGAATTTTCAGAAGTTCCTCGCCTAAAGTGCCTTCGAATTCGTCAAATTTATCTTCTGGTTTGTACTTGTCGAAGAGAACTTTACGAGCAAGCGAATATCCGTTTGTATGTAATCCTGTTGAAGGAAGTCCGATAAGTTGGTCTCCTTTTTTTACAGTTGAGCCGTCGATTATTTTTTCTTTCTCAACAATGCCTACGATAGTACCCGATAAGTCATATTCATCAGGAGAATAAAGTCCGGGCATTTCAGCGGTTTCACCTCCAATAAGAGCAACTCCATTTTCTTTGCATGCGACCGAAAATCCTTTAATAATTTGTTCGGCTTTTTCGGGCTCAAGTTTTCCGAATGCCAGATAATCCATAAAATATTGGGGTTCGGCGCCACAAACGGCGATGTCGTTGACGCAATGGTTTACCAGATCCTGCCCGATAGTATCATGCCGGTTCATTTTAAAAGCAATTTTAATTTTTGTACCTACGCCGTCAACGCTTGAAACGAGTACGGGATTTTTCCAGCGATTCAAATCAATTTGATAAAAAGCTCCGAAGTGTCCTATTCCACTCAATACGTTTTTGTTAAATGTTGATTTTGCATATCCTTTAATTTTTTCGACAGTCTTTTCGCCAGCTTCGATACTAACCCCGGCTTCTTTGTAATTAATTGCCACTTTGTCGATCCCCGATTATTTTTATTTGCAAATATAAGCATTAAAATTGGAAACTTTCCTCTGTCTCAGTTTGTAACACGCAACGCCTGATTGTAGTTTTTATCTAATAATGTATAATTCTATTAAATTTGGTATTTTTGCAGGTACGATCTTAAGTAGTATGGTAAAGTTATGTCAGACTATCAATTGAAGGATAGAGAAAAGGCAATACTGAGGTTTGTGATTCATCAATTTATTATGACTGCAAGTCCAGTCGGTTCGAGGAATATTTCTAAAAAGTACAATATCGGGCTTTCGCCGGCAACAATAAGGAATATTATGGCGGATCTCGAAGAATTAGGATACCTCGATCATCCCCACACTTCAGCTGGTCGTGTTCCGACTGACAAAGGATATCGTGTCTATGTCGATTCTTTGATGGAGCCGCCTTATCTTGATAGTAAAATTAAAGAGGTTATCGATACAAATCTAAGCGCTCGTTCTTCTTTTGAAACCGAGGATTTACTCACTATAACCTCGACCATATTGAGTAATCTTACAGACCAGCTTGCAATGGTTACCTATCCTAAAATTGAACAGGCAAAGCTCGAAAGAATTCAAATTGTCCGGTTGTCATCAACAAGAATTTTAGTCGTTGTAGCCATTGAGTCAGGCTTGATAAGAACCATAACACTTGAACTCGATGCTGAAATTGACGAAGAAAATATTGACGCAGTCGAATATTACCTGAACGAGCGGCTCGCGGGATTAAAATTTTCTGAAATCCGCGCAACTATCGCTGAAAGAATTAAGGATATTGAGGAAACGAAATATAAACCAATTGTCCGTGTTTTTCTCGATTCAGTAGATCGTATTTTTACGGATATTAGCAGCGATAAAGTGGTGGTTAAAGGAGCTCAGAATATCCTGAAGCAGCCCGAATTTGCTGACCATGAACAACTCCAGAGCGTTATTGAACTGATTGAAAATAAAGATATCATAATTCACGTGCTCGATAAAAAAAGACAATCCCATAAAGACGACCTGGTAATTACAATTGGTAAAGAAAATCAGGATGAAAAACTGAGCGAATACAGTATGATTACTAAGGAATATAAAATTGGCGACCTTGAAGGAACTGTTGGAATTATGGGTCCAAAGAGAATGAACTATTCGAAAATCATTGCTGCGGTGGTTTATGTAGCCAACCAATTAACCGAGGAGTTAACAAAACAGAGATGACTATGAAAAAGAAGACCGTCAAAAAAGAAACAGAAGAAGTTAAAATAAATCAAGAAAAGGAAATCAAAGAATCAGAACAAACTCAGACCACAACCGAGTCTCAAAATGAAGAAAACGAAAAGGAGAAAGACATTATTAAAGAATTAAATGAAAAATTAGAACAACTCGAAAAAGAAAATTCTGAATTAAAAGATACTCTTTTAAGAAAAGTAGCAGAATTCGAAAACTACAAAAGACGCACGGAACAAGATCAGCTCAATATAATTAAATATGCAGCAGAGCCGTTCATTAAAAGTATTCTAACTGTCTACGACGACCTGCAGCGCTCGCTGTCGCATATTAACGATATTAATAATTATGATGCGATGAAGAAGGGACTCGAGCTGGTATTCGAGAAATTTACAAAAACACTGGAAGCTCAAGGAGTAAAAAAAATAGATGCCAAAGGTCAACCTTTTGACTTCGAAATGCACGAAGCTTTGATGCAACAGCCTGTCGAAGGTTTGCCTCCTCACACAGTTGTCGACGTTGTTGAGCCAGGGTACATTTACAAAGATAAAGTAATTCGACATGCCAAAGTGATAGTAAGTGCTGATTCTCCTGAAAATCAAAATAACGAGGAAGGAAAATAATATGGCCAAAAGAGATTATTATGAAATATTGGGTGTGAGCAGGGACGCTTCAGAGGAAGAAATTAGAAAAGCATATCGCAAGCTGGCAATGCAATATCATCCCGACCGCAATCCTGGAGATAAAGATGCCGAAGAAAAATTCAAAGAAGCTGCCGAAGCTTATGAAGTTTTGAGTAATGCCGAAAAGAGAGCTAAGTATGACCGCTTCGGTCACAGCGGATTGAAAGGTGGTCAGGACTTTCACGGATTTGACAACGTCAGCGATATCTTCAGTCATTTCTCGGATATATTCGGAGGGGCATTTGGTGGTTCTTCAATATTTGATGACTTCTTTGGCGGCACGTCTACTAGAAGGACTCAAAGACGTTCTACAGGTACTCCAGGTTCCGATATTAAAATAAATCTAAAACTAACACTCGAAGAGATAGCGAGAGGCACAACCAAGAAAATTAAACTCAAAAAGTATATGAAGTGTGACGCCTGCGGAGGCACAGGTGCTAAAGCTGGAACGGGATATAGAACTTGTAGCGTATGTAACGGCAGCGGAGAAATACGTCAAGTATCCAAATCGATCTTTGGACAGTTCGTAAATATAACCACGTGTAATAATTGCGGAGGCTCAGGAAAAGTTGTTGCAGAACCGTGCTCAAAATGCTCTGGCGAGGGAAGAATCTATGGAGAGACTACAATTAAAGTTAATGTGCCAGCCGGAGTGCATGATGGCAGTTATATGACTCTACGCGGTGAAGGAAATGTTGGAAAAAATGGTGGTCCTGCAGGCGATATTATAGTCGTTTTTCAGGAACAACCACATGAATTCTTTTCTCGAGAGGGCGACGACGTTATATACGAACTTACAATTAGTTTTCCCGAAGCTGTACTTGGAACGGAAGTGGAAGTGCCGACTTTAACGGGAAGAGCCAAACTTAAAATTGAACCCGGAATTCAACCCGGCAAATTTCTACGCATGAGAGAAAAAGGAATTCAGCACCTCAATAGCCATGGAGCAGGCGACCAGTTAGTACGCATCAATATACATGTCCCAAATAAAGTCAATGCAAGGGAAAAAGAACTCTTGAAAGAGTTGATGAATATGCCAAATATAAAAGTGGATAATTGACATTTGTATATTATTAAATTATAACTTAAATTAGTACTAAACTTTGGTTGAGGTGCGTAATAGGGCTAATTTACAATTTCACGCGTAAACTCGGGTTTACTCAGTCAGAAATCCGGGTTATCTTTTATCTAATTTTCTTTCTGATTATCGGGGGCGTATTCAATTATTACCTCAGAACACACGGCAATAAAGCCTTGCTCTATAATTATAAGCAAGACGACAGCTTATTTTTAAACAACATAGAGTTAGATGACCTGGTCAATGAATCAAAAATAATCGAAAATAGTGTTGATATTAAACAGGAACTTTTAGATTTTAGAAAGGCTAAAATTCGGGTTAATAAGAATAATACGGCAGAATCTGAGTTTGTCGCCGTAAATATTAACAATGCAGGTATTGACGAACTCATTAAGCTGCCAGGCATCGGACTTAAAACAGCCGAAGCCATAGTCCAATACAGAAACAAATACGGCAAATTTAATTCAATTGAAGATTTGCTGAAAGTAAAAGGTATTGGAATCTCAAAACTCGAGACGATAAAAGACAAAATTATTGTAAAAAAAGAAGATTTATCGGAGGAATAATGTCTTACAAGTCTGAACCATGGTACATCCATGCAATACTCTATGCAATTATAGCTGTTCTGGTCTTTGTATTAATAAAAGTAGCTTATCTCGATCCGAAGACAGTTCTTGAAAAGGAGCAATTCTTTAAACAAGAATCGCGCCTTAGAATGTCGAATCTGAGAGCCGCTGAAAGACTATGGCACAAAAAGTACAATCGTTACACCGATTCGATCGACAGTCTGATAGCTTTCCTGAAAAATGACCCTTCGGTTAAGAAAGCAATTGAAGGTGTCGATTCGATTACGGGAAAATCCACAAATCCATTTGTCAATTTAGCAGATGGAAATCTCGTCTGGGATTCAATAACGCATTCTCCAAAATCTGGTAAACCGTACCTGTTGCAGGTCGATACTTCCATCTCTGCCGATACTATAATTGATCGCAGAGGAAGAATTATTAATATCGATACTATTAGAGTCATTGGTCAAAGGTATTATATCGAATGCCCCGACGGATACGGTACAATTGGAGACCTCAGAAGCGACGCTCTGCAAAATACTGCTTCGTGGGAATAACTTGAGTATCGAGTCGTTGTGTTTCAAAATCATGTAGGCATAAATTTAACTGAATCAAAACTGCAGTTAGTTGAAATAAGCTATAAAAAAAATTCGTTCTTTCTGGAGAATATCGATCAAGCCATACTTGGAAAACCCTTTAAAGTTTATTCCGAAGACGAAAAAGACTGGCAAAAAAAAACACTCGATATTCTCCAGGATGCTTTTAATAAACTCTCCGTTAAAAAACGCATCAATTCCAAATATTCCTCTTTTACACTATCAAATTCTTACTTTACCATTTTCGAACTTCCCTACGAACCTTCGCTTACAAGAAAGGATCTATTGGAACAGCTCAAGTGGGAAATTTCCATTCTTTTCCCTGCCATTGATCCCGAAGAGTTTCTCATTCAATATATTGAAGTTGATAAATCAGAAATTCGCAAAGAAAATAAGTTGATTGTTTTTTTATTAAAGCGTAGTCTGACAAATTTAATTAAACAATTCTGCCTGCAAAACGGACTAACTCTAAAATATATTGATAATGCTCATCTATCGTCCCTTGCATTTTTTTATCTTTCAAAAAAAAAATTCATGGAAAAAATAACGTTCAGTTTTTATATCGAACAGGATTATTCCTCGTTTATGGCACTTGAAGGAGTTACCCCGTTTTATTTCGAAAAATATTATAACCAGAGTGATTTAATAGCCGCTATAGATAACACGGTAGATATGATGTCAAAATTCGGCGTTGACTACGACAAGGTCGATAATTTTGTCATTAGTGGTCAGAGTCTGACCGACGAATTCATCAATAAATTTGGCGAAAAATTTCCGAAGAAAATAATCAAAATCAATCCATTCGAATACTTCGAAACAACAGAACATGTGAAAAAAAATCCTCTCTATCTTTCACAGAGTAATTCATTTACAGCTGCAACTGGTATTGCAATAAGGATTGTTTGAAGATGAGAATAATATCCGGAAAATTCAAAGGCCGAACCATTAAATTTCCTAAATCGAAATTGGTAAGACCAACAACGGACAGAGTTAAAGAATCGATTTTTAATTACCTGAATAATCTTATTGATTTCGAAAATATTAAAGTGTGCGATATTTATGCAGGTTCTGGTTCGCTGGGACTCGAAGCCTTGAGCAGGGGTGCTGCAATTGCTCATTTTGTGGAAAAAGATTTTTTCGTCTCAAAAGTTCTCAAGGAAAACATTGAATCGCTCGGGATGGTGGATTGCACACAAGTATTCAGAATGGACGCTCTTCGGTTTTCGAGCCAGAGCTGGCACGAAGTTTACGATTTGATTTTAGCCGATCCCCCTTTCTTCAAGGACGATATTCACAAAGTTGTCAAAAAAATAATGACGAACCAATTTTTGTCCGATACTGGGATCATGATTGTTGAACGGTCAGTTCAAACATACGATAAAGATAAAGTGGAGTTTGCGTGCGAACCGATAAAAAAAGTAGGCGACAGCTTAATTTATCAGTTTACTTTTCGATGACTTACAATTTTTTGTTATAATTGAGTAATTGATTTTAGATTTGACGGATTAAATATGGCAAAAGTAATTTATCCTGGCACTTTCGACCCCGTTACAAATGGGCATATCGATATAGTTAAACGTGCTAGTGAATTATTTGACGAAGTAGTTGTAACGGTTGCAAACAATCCGATGAAAACAGCGCTCTTCTCAGTTGAAGAACGACTGGAGATGCTTCGGGAAAGTCTTAAAGATTTTAAAAACGTTGAGGTAGATTCTTTCAATGGGTTGGTTGTAGAGCACGCAAAAAATGTAGGCGCTATTGGAATCATAAGGGGGTTGCGAGCGGTGAGCGATTTTGAGTACGAATTTCAAATGGCGTTAATGAATCGCAAGCTTGCCGGCGAAATAACTACAATTTTGCTAATGCCGCATGATAAGTATACTTATCTGAATTCAACTATTGTACGTAATCTTGCTCAATTTCACGGGAATGTATCAGATTTCGTTCCTCCTATAGTCGAGAAAAAGTTAAAAGAAAAATTTGGTTATTAACTATCACATCTCTTTCTCGCCGTAAAGAAGTCTTCCTTCGACAAACAGTCCCGATTCGAGATGACGTTTCCGAATGTAAACAATGCCATCTTCATTGTGAGGCTCTCCATAGACAGTATGAACAGATTTCAAGCCTCCTAAATATTTTCGTGCATCGCACAGATAAACAAGGTCGCCCGGATGAGCTTCCATTTTGTGCATATCTCTTTGAGAAAAATTAATTATATCTTCATTATCATCAGTAATTAATTTCCAGTGTACAAAAACTTTTTCACCTTCGCGTTCGTTTAATTTCCTGCCTTTGAAATATTCTTTCGCCTTATGAATAGACCAGATTGTCAAGCCAGTTGTTTGAGCTTCGGGGTCGTATTTTACATAATGAGTTGTAATCAAAGCTACAAAGAACGACATAATTAGTGAGAGTGAAAAAAGAACTTCTACAGAGGCAAAATCGAGTCGTAATAACGTTACAAGAATGTCGGTAACAATCACAATGCTGCTGAATGCAACCATACCATAGATGATTAAATTATGTTGCTTGTTTTTATAAATTCTCGTCGATAACTTTTTGAGTTGATGCTGAAACATAGTAACCAGAACGGCTAATGCGCCGCATACAATCAGATTGTAAAGTGCGCTCATATAAGTATAAGGATGTACAGGGTCAAATGGAGTGCCGTGAGCAATCGGTCGAATCAATTCATACGGAAAGCGATTGCCCAGCAGCATAAGTGAAATTCCTCCAATTACTGTAGTAACCAATCCTGCAGGGGTATATTTTTTCCAGAAAGCTCCTAAGAAAATGGCAATCATCAAAGGTGGTGTTAGAGTTGCATGGAAAAATGCGTGCGCCTGATAAATTGTAGGATATGAAACAAATGCATAGACGGCAAAAACACCCAGCAAGGTGAAAGCAACCGTCGATAGTCGTGCTATTAACATAGCCTTATTTTCTTCGAGATGTTGGTCTTTGTCGAGTTTCTTAAGCCATATTCTGATTGGCTTGTCTACATCATTTACGTAAATTGCCGAAGCGGCATTAACAAGTGTGCTTACCGTCGACATCAAAGCTGCAGCTATTGCAGCTATTACAAATCCAAAAACTCCTGGTCCGGTCAATATATTTGCTACCAGAACAAAAATTGTGTCGGGATTTGTATCGGGGGGTAAAATGTTTGGATTCATTTCCGAAATTGCTTTTGCAACCCATCCGCCGCCACCAACTACAATGGCAGATATAGGCAGCATAAATAAAATGTTTGCAGCGGCTGCCTTTCTGCCTTCGTGTACATTTTTAGTAGCCATGAATCTCATTATAAGTCCCATATTCATAAACAGGAATCCAACTGAACCTGCAATTGCATCTTCCCAGAAGATTCCAACTGAATTAAATTCAGCTGGCGAGTTATAACCTGCAAAAGGAAGTTTCCAGCTTGTAGGCAATAAATTCCAGAAAGAATCCCATCCACCGACGTAAGAAACACCGAGGAAGAAAACCAACAGTCCGGCAAAAATCAGCATCATACCCTGAACCAGATCAGTAAAGATAACCGCCGTTTGCCCGCCAAAAGTAATATAGGCACCTGTAATAATCGCAGTAATCCAAATTAATCCCATTAAAGTAACATGAAAATTAATGCCTAATATCGACATCGATTCGGGCATCAAAGGTAATATTGCTTTTCCCATTGTAAGAAAACCAATTCCGACATAACCCGTTAAATAGAGTAGCTGTAGAATTGTAACCAGAAATCTCGCTGCAGGCGAAAATCTCCTTTCGAAATATTCCGGTATCGACCTAATTTTTGAATAGACAATTATTGGCAGCCACCCAAACATAAAGAGAGGCACGAAGAACCAATCGTTGATATAAGACATTGAAGAGGAAAAGCCGTATTTAAATCCCATTGCAGAATATTTAACAAAGCTGTGACTGCTAATACCTGTTGCAACAATTGACATGGCGATGAGCCACCAGCTGAAACGCCGTCCGCCAAAGAAAAAATCGTTTGTGTCTTTGTTGTATTTTGCGAAATAAGAGCCAAAAAGAAGCATTGTAATCATGTAAACGACCAGAACAATCCAGTCGGTCTGTGTTCCGATATTAGTCATGTTGTTCATAGTGATCTCATAAATATAGTGCGGCAATAATTAGAAAGGCATGAAGTAGCATAAAATAAAAGTATCCGAATATTAGAGCTTTCCACCAGAATCGATGTCGTTTTTGTCTCATATCAAGTGCTCTGGATTTCCGTATGACAATTAGGCCCATTAAAAAAAAGATTCCACCTCCTGCATAGAGGTAGATAAAAGGCAGCCAAGTATTTACAAAATCGATTTTCATATCAAAACCTTTTAAAATCGTCTTTCAAGTTAGAACGCTTTAAAATTAATCGCAAATTAATTTTGGATAATCCTTTCAAATTTTGAATTGCATCGAGACAATAAAAATGATTGCTTTTAAGTTGATGTGTATCTAAATTAAGCCTCTAAAATTAATTTTTTTCTTAAAACGGAGGTTGTCTTATATGGCTATGATGGCACGGATGAGGAGTTTAGCTCCGTGGTTCATCCTAATGGTTGGCGGTTTGTTTGTTCTTTTTATGGTTATTTCGGATTCACGTGTCCTTGAGTTTTTGGGACAGCAATCGCAAAATGTTGGTTCGATCAATGGAGAAAGTATTTCTTATCAGGAATTTTCCAACATGGTTGAAAGAGCCCGTCAAAACCAGGAACAAGCTACCGGTCAGTCAATAGATGAAAACCAGATGGATTTTTTCAGAGACCAGGTGTGGGATGCTCTGGTTACTCAGAAACTAATCGACGAAAAAATTAAAGAATTTGGGATCGTTGTCACGGATGATGAAGTCAGAGAGGCTTTACTGGGTCCTAATCCGCCCGCAGAACTGAGACAACAATTTACCGATACAACAGGAAATTTCAACAGGCAATTATACGAACAGGCTATGAGGGATCCGCGTAACAAAGAAATTGTCCTCTATTACGAAGATTTGATTAGAGAACAACTCAAACAACGTAAACTTCAGGATTATCTCTTTGCTTCCCTGATTGTAAGTGAACAGGAAATTAAAGACGCTTTCATTAAACAAAACATTAAAATGAAAGCTGATTATATACAATTAAATCCCAATCTAATTCCCGATAAAGATGTTAAGGTTACAGACCAGGAACTTAGAGATTATTACGAACAAAATAAGAAAGAATTCAAGGTGGAACCTGCAAGAAAAATTAAATATGTCCTATTCCGCAGAGTTCCCTCACGACAGGATTCGCTCGGCATTAAAAATAATCTCGAAGCTATAGTCGCTAAATTGAAAGGCGATACAGCTTCCTTTAAATCCTATGTGGATATCTACTCTGATCTACCTTACTCCAAAGATACAGTATCATTAACTTCTATTCCTGCTGAAGCTCAGAACCTGATTTATAACAGCAACGTTGGAGATATTATCGGTCCAGTGGCAACAAGTCAGGGATACATTGTTTATCGCATAGTAGAAAAAATAAACAGCAGTAATCCGACAGTAAGAGCATCGCACATTCTGGTTCGCTCGTCTTCTAATGATGCTGAAGATCTTAAAAAGGCAAATGAAATTTATAACCAGTTAATGAATGGCGCAGATTTTGCAAGTCTGGCTAAAGAAAAATCACAGGATCCTGGAAGCGCATTTAGAGGTGGTGACCTCGGATGGTTTGGTAAAGGACAAATGGTAAAAGAGTTCGAAGATGCGTGCTTCAAGGGTCAGGTTGGAGTGGTTCAAAAACCGATTAAAACCAATTACGGCTACCATATAATTAAAGTAACTGGAAAAACAAACACAGAGTATGTAATTGAAAAAATTGTCAATCGAATTCAGATGTCGGCCTCTTCGCTCGACGATTTGTATCAAAGCGCCTCAGATTTTTCATATATCGCAAAGGAAAACGGTTTCGAGTCGGAAGCAAAATTGATGAACTATAACGTTGTTGAAACACCCCCATTCTATGAAGGAAGTCAATTTATTCCAGGACTTGGTGGTAACAAGGCTCTTGTGAAGTGGGCATTCGAAAACAACGTCGGAGAAATTAGTGATGTTTACAAAGTGCCTGCAGGTTATGTAGTGGCAATGGTTTCCGATAAAATCAAAGCAGGGTTTAAAGAATTCGACGAGGTTAAAGATATTGTTCGCAATCGCGTCTTACGCGAAAAGAAATTCAATAAAGCAATTGCAATTGCCGAAAAAATACGCGCTCGATTGGGCGACAATGGCAACGCCGAAGTTGCAATGGAAGTGTGGGGTGGCGTGCGTATCGATACAACTGGCGAATTCACAGCAGCATCGATCATCCCGAATGTGGGACAGGAATACACATTCACCGAATATTGTCTTAAAGGCGATTTGAATAAATGGTCAAATCCAATTAAAGGGAGCAACGGTGTATATCTTATTAACCTTAGATACAGAACCAAATTTGTGCCCGAAACTTATCAACTCCAAAAAAATGGCCTGGCAATACAACTGCTTAACAGAAAGAAAAATACTTTACTGTCTCAGTGGATCCAGAAATTAAAGGACGAAGCTGACATAGTCGACAATCGTCATCTCTTCTTTAGATGATTTCAACGAGGGGCTTATGCCCCTCTTTTTTTATCCTTTCTATTTTTTCCTCAATGATTTATTTTTATTCTCAATGAAACGCTTGATAATCATATTAATAGCATTGGCTGTTCCCGTCGAGGCTCAAATTTCGGAAATTTCATTTACAGGTAATTATACTACTACATCGAAATTGTTTTTAAATCCCGAATTATCAGATACTGAGCTGCAGTCAGTTTATCATGAGTTGAACGATATCTACAGCTTTGGAGTAGAAATACGCTACAAAATATCTGAGTCAGTTGAGACAGCACTGGCATTCGAAATGCTTCGCAAAACAATCACAAGGGATGATTTCAATCTCAATGGAATTGCCATATCGATCGAAGAAGGATACAGTGTCTTTCCAGTTGATATAAGTATTTATTATCGACTTCCTTTTTCGTCGGATAAGTTCAATTTTTTTATTGGCGGAGGACTCGGAATTTATGCTGGAAAAATGATTCGCAATGTTTTGAATGTATCGACGAAAGATGCCAGATTCAACATCGACTTTGGAATTCAGGCTTCGCTGGGAATCGATTATTTTATAAACGATGTGATTGCTGTGAGGGGACATATTCTTTTCAGAGACCCTGAAATTAAATTGAAAAATAAATACAGCGACACATTTGTGAATTATGAAGGAAGGATTTATTTGCTTCCTGAAGAGTATACTACAAAAGTAAATGTAGACGGCATGACATTCGGTATCGGAATAGTTATAAACACTATTGCTTTAATGCCTTTCTGATTGATTAACTATTTCTCGTAAGTTGCTTATATTTCGAACAAGTAAAAAATGATAATTTGAAAGATGGTTATTTATCTTACAGGTTTCATGGCCAGCGGCAAAAGTACGATAGGTCCCATACTGGCGAATGTTATGGGTCTCGACTTTTTTGACCTCGACGATGAAATAGTTAAGCGGGAAGAAATGTCGATAGTCGATATATTCGAAAAAAAGGGTGAAATCTATTTCAGAAATGTCGAAACCCAGCTTTTGAAAGAAATATCGCAAAACGACAATGCTATTATATCGCTCGGAGGCGGGACAATTACTTATAATGAAAATCTAAAATTCATGAAGGAACACGGCTTAATAGTATATCTTAAAGTAGATATAGAAACTCTCTATAACAGATTGAAAAACAAAACGGATCGACCGCTGTTCAAAGATCTTGTATTGAATGATTATAGCAAGGAAGAATTTATAAAAAGAATAAATAAATTGTTTGACAAACGAAGTTATTATTATGAACAGGCTGATTTAACAATTGTTTGCGACTCGCGACCTGTTGGTCTTACAGTTGACAGAATTGCCCAACACATTCAAAGGAAAATAAATGAAAAAAATAAACATTGATGCCCCTTCCAGAAATTACGACGTTTATATCGGAGGCAGCGTTTTCACTAAATATTCTTCAAAAATTAATTCACTTGCCGAAAATAACGACTCGATCATTATAGTCGACTCGAAAGTATACGAACTTCACAAAGGAAAAATAGAACATCTACTGCACGGCGTTAATGGAAACTCAATTGTATATAAATTCAAAGCCGATGAAAAAAATAAGTCGTTTGAAAGTATGAAAAAAATTTTTGATTTAATGCTTCGAAAAAAAATGGGAAGGAATACTTTGCTAATAGCCATCGGCGGAGGCATAACGGGGGATCTGAGTGGTTTTGCAGCTTCGGTTTATGCAAGAGGAATTCGTTATATTCATATTCCAACGACTTTACTTGCTATGGTCGACAGTGCTATAGGCGGCAAAACAGGCATCAACTACGGTCATACAAAAAATATCATCGGCACGTTTTATCAACCCGAATCGGTATTTATAGAAACAGATTTTATTAAAACCCTTCCTCGAGAAGAAATCCTGTGCGGACTCGGCGAAGTAATTAAATACGGTTTACTTATTGGTGACGATTTTTTTAATTACGTGGCAAGAAATTATCACAGGGCTTTTGACTATAATGGAGCTTTTCTCAATAAGGTAATCTGTGAATCGGTTTTGTTCAAAGGAAGCACGGTTGAAAATGATGAAAAAGAAAAAAGCGGGTTGAGAAAAATCTTGAATCTTGGACACACTTTTGCACATGCAATCGAAGTCGAACAAGATCACAAAATTAAACACGGCATGGCTGTAATTGCTGGTATTGGATGTGCTTTGCATCTTTCGAATAAGATAGGGCTGATGAATGATGAATATCTGGAAAACTATCTTTCGTTGATAATCAAATTCAGAGACGAAATAAAATTAAAAAAATATAATTCTGAGGCAATCTATAATATTATGTTTCGTGACAAAAAAAATAAAAAAGGCACAATTAATTTTGTGTTAATCGAAAAAGCGGGCAAACTTGTAATTGATGCTGAAGCCGATAAAGCGGACGTACTCTACTCGATTAAAAACGGTCTTCAATACTTTGAAGCATAATTGTAAATGAAAAAAATTCTGTTATTGTTGTTAATTGTAGCAGGAATAATTCCTGCAGAATCGAAAAGAGAAACTCGCGCAGTATGGCTGGCAACAAACCATCGCCTCGACTGGCCTCCTCCTACGTATGACATCGATATCCAGAAAAATGCCTTGATTGAAATTTTCGATTCGATAAAGGCTAAAAAATTGAACACTGTCTACCTTCAAGTAAGAAGCAACGGTACGGTTATGTTCAATTCTTCTTACGACCCTCCGAGTCCATTTATTTCTCCGCAATTCGACGTGCTCTCGTTTGCAACGAAAGAAGCTCATAAAAGAGGACTCGAAATTCACGCATGGATTAATGCCGTTCAGGTTTTTGCTACTAATTCTTTGAGAATGGATTCAAACCATATTGCAGTTAGAAAACCAGAATGGATTTTAAAATATAAAGATGAAAATGGCACTTCGCTCTGGTTGGACATAGGACGTCCAGAGGTTAGAAATTACCTAAATAATCTGGTTATGGAATTAATCGAAAAATATGACGTTGACGGAGTTCAACTCGATTATATCAGGTATCCTGGTAACAACATTAACGACGACTCTTCTTATTACAATTATGGCAATAATAAAAATCGCAATGAATGGCGTAGAAATAACGTTACGGAGTTGATTGAACAGATTTATAAAAATATAAAATCGAAAAAGCCATACGTTAAAGTTGGTGCCACTCCGATTGGTATCTACAAGAATCTTGACGGAATGTATGGCTGGGAAGGATATTCACAGGTTTATCAGGATTCTCGCGAATGGCTGCGCCGAGGCATCCTCGATTATATTGCTCCTCAGATCTATTGGTCTTTTGAAGACCAAACTTCATTCGATAAAATTGCACGCGAGTGGGTCAATAACTCGTACGGGAAAGACGTTGTAGTCGGAATAGCAGCATATAAACCGGAAGTAAAAGCAGTGATAAATAAAATGGTCAATTTTTCCAGAGATATCGGCGCCGCCGGCATTGCATTCTTCAGGTACTCGAACATTAAGGAAATCCGCATTGAATCGTTTGCAAACATTTCCATTCCACAAAAAGTTAATGGGATGGATACTTTTAATAATTTTCAGCTATCAACTTTTACCGCTGAATATTCAAAAAAATCGAGCTCAATAGAATTGAGATGGCAAAATAATAATAGTGGTTCTGATATTAATTATTATGCAATTTATTGCCTGCCCGATTCAAGTTCACTTTTAAGTAACGATTATTTAATCGATCTTATTCCAGCTGAAAATAATTCTTACAGGCTGGAGATAAACCGTTTAAAATTTCCACGTTGCTACTTTGCTATAACTTCACTCAACAGATATTGGCTGGAAAGTAATCGAGATTCACGTCTGCCATCCATCGATTTATTTGAAGGCTTGAGCGACATTCTGACAAAAGAACAAAAGCCCTTGCTTGTTAAAGGTAACGACGGCACTATTAAATTGCTTTGTTACAGTCAAGACAACGAAACTATCAAAGTCGAATATCAATCGGTAGATACAAGTCTAATTAAAGAATATATTTTGAAATCAGGTAAAAATATAATTGTAGAGAAAGACGTACCGACAGATTTGAATCATATAGTTATAACATTTAAAAAGTCGAATAAAAAAACCGAACTAAAATTCTAAAACGAGATTAAAAATGGGAAAAATCAAATCCAAAAAAAGTCAAAGTCGAAATAAAGTGGTTAAGATAATCGCTGCACTGGCGTCAATCATTTTTTTAATTTATTTATTGAATTTACCACGACTTTTTATGAATAAAAATAAAGGCGATGAGGAATTGAACAGAGCGTTAAAAAACAAGACAGCTTTTTCATTCGTAAAAGAAGGTGAACTTTCGTTTGTCACCGGGAGCGATGAACAGATTGTTAAAATCGACGTGGAAATCGCAGACGACGATGTTCAACGTGCTACAGGACTAATGTATCGCGAATATATGGCAGAAAATCAGGGAATGCTTTTCATCTTTCCATACGAAAATGAGCAATCGTTCTGGATGAAGAATACAATTCTACCTCTCGATATGATATTTGTAGATGCCGAAGGGAACATTGTGAAAATTCATAAATATACGACTCCTTACTCCGAGTCGTCTTATCGATCGGGCCGGCCAGCAAAATTTGTGGTTGAAGTCAATGCAGGATTTACCGATAAGTACGGCATTAAAGAGGGCGATCGTATAGTCTGGCGAAGATTATAAATCTACTGTCCCGAGCAAGCGTTCGGGACAGCAAAAAAATTACATAACAAACATACTGATATCGCCAGCCCCTTCGCGGATTACTTCGGGTTCTTCTTCGCTTAGATCAATTATGCTGGATGGTTTTCCTTCTAAAGCTCCAACGGAGAGCATTAAATCGATCTGGTTGTTGAAAATCAATCTAATTTCTTCGGGGTCATATAAAATTTCTCCCTTTCTGTTCGTAACGCTTGTGCTGATAATCGGATTGCCCAATTCTTTTGCAAGCATTAAAGCCACTTTATTGTCGGGAATTCTTATTCCCACGGTTTTTCTTTTAGTCCATAATTTTTTCGGTACCTCTTTTGCTGCGGGCAGTACGAATGTGTATGGCCCAGGCAGCAATTTTTTCATTGTTTTATAGGCATAGTCAGATACTTTTGCATACTTCGAAATATCTTTCAGATCGGGACAAATGAAACTAAAGAGTTTGGTTCCGGAATCCTGTTTTATAGTATAAATTCGTTCGAGTGCCTCATGGTTGAAAATGTCGCAGCCGATACCGTAAATTGTATCGGTGGGATAGATTATCACACCCCCACGGCGCAATACTTCGACGGCTTTGTTTATATATCTTTGCTGGGGTGTAATGGGATGCAATTCGTAGAACTCCATTTATCCTCCTTTTATCTGTTTGGATAGGATGTATGCGGTTGATTGTGCGACGACATTTTAGATAGCTTTAACATCACACCTTAATGTTAAAAGTTATTTCCAAATTGTCAACTAAAAAGATATATTTCTTTTTAAATTTTTAAGAGAAAGTCAAATGTTCAAAAAAATACCACCTACGGTTATAGTTCTCGGTGTTATCAGTTTTTTCACCGATTTTGCAAGCGAAATGCTCTATCCAGTAACGCCACTCTTTTTGACAGCAGCACTCGGCTCTTCGATGGCTGTAGTGGGACTTATTGAGGGTTTGGCAGAAATGACCGCTGGATTTATGAAAGGATATTTCGGTGTTCTTTCGGATAAGATCGGTAGACGAAAAATATTCGTGCAAACAGGATACGGATTGTCGGGTATTGTCAAATCTCTGCCTGGTATTTTCCCGTTTGTTACGACGGTCTTTGTATCCAGAATTGTAGATAGAATTGGCAAAGGAATCAGAACTTCGCCCAGAGATGCATTGCTCGGCAGTTATTCAAACGAAAACAATTCCGGAACAGTTTTTGGATTCCATCGTTCGATGGATACTCTTGGTGCTGTTGCTGGCCCTTTAGCAGCAATTGTTCTTCTTTATTTTTACCCTGCAAATTATATACTGATTTATCTTGTGGCTTTAGTGCCTTCTTTGTTAGCAATAGGATTTACGTTTCTTATAAAAGAAATTAAGACACCAACAGCAAAAATTGGAAGCCGAAAAACTTTCCTTCTGTTCTGGAAAACTGCTCCGACTAATTATAAATATGTGGTTTTTATAATGACTCTCTTCTCGATTGTCAATAGCAGCGATGTATTTCTGGTCCTACGCTCACAGGATATATCAAAGTCTGATACTATGGCTATTGCCGGTTATGTATTTTTTAATATCGTTTATTCCCTGCTGTCGTATCCGCTTGGAATTATTTCGGATAGAATTGGTAAGAAATATATTATCTCGATGGGTCTGATTATCTTTTCGTTTGTCTATCTGATATTTGCGCTCTATCAATCGATTATTGTTATCTGGCTCTGTTTTGCGCTCTATGGTTTTTATTCGGCCTCTACCGAAGGCATAATAAAAGCCTGGGCAAACGACCTTAGTGATCCATCATTTAAAGGTTCGGCTATCGGGTTGCTAAATGGTATGATGAGTCTTGGAGTTTTAATCGGGTCGTTTTTTACAGGACTGCTGTGGGATCTATATGGTTTTCAACTTCCTTTTTTAATTTCTTCTGCGGTTAGTTTTGTTCTGGCTCTTCTTTTGCTGATAAAAAGACTTTAATTGTTCGAAGAGGACCTCGAAACGGAAATTATTTTCGGATTAGAAAAGTGGAAAAATTTTTTTGAAGCGAGTGAAAAGAGAATATAATAGGTAGCTGTCGTTAATACAGCAAAAAGGAAAGAGATCAATTCATTGCCCCGGAACAGAAATTCAAAAGAGAAAGCTGCAATTATGCTGATTACAAAAATTAAAACGGGTAGGCCATAAAGCAGAAATGCTGATTTCAGAATAGACGAGCCGCTAACTGCAATCTTTACTTTGTCGCCTGGTAGAGCTCCATAGGGATCGTGAGCTATAATAATCTTTGTATCGCCGCCAGTTGGCTTGCAAATTAAACGGGCGGAACATTCCGTGCAATCTTTAACATCTTTTAGAATTATCTCGGAATATTTTCCCAGCGACCGCGAAACTATTCCTTCTTCAATTATAAGTTCTTCTTTCATTTCAATTAGTCGACGTCATTATTTTTTCTACTTTTCTTATAGCGCGGGTTGAACACTTTTCAATCGGAATTTCCAGCGAGTTCAATAATTCGTAATGAATTACTGCGAGGTTGTCAATAATTTCAATTGCGCCGTTTGAATTACGCGAGCAGATGCCGCAGCCAATACATGCAGCTGAGCAATTCTCTTTTGAAGTTTTCGGGTCGTCGTGACTTTTGCAATAAACGAATAAATCTCTATCAGCAGGGTGCATCTCGATTATTCCACGTGGGCAGGCTTGAGCACATAATCCACACCCTTTACATAATTCTTCAATAATGACTGGTAGATTGTCCTCTCCCATATAAATTGCGTTAAATTTGCAGGCTTTGACGCAATCGCCACCGCCGAGGCAGCCATAACTACATTTTTTGTTGCCGCCTGCTACAATTTCCATCAGAGCGCAATTCAAAGGACCTGTATAAAAAACGTCTTTGTTCTTTGCTTTGTCGACTCCACCTCCGCATAAAATTCTCGGTAAATATTTAACAGTATTTCCTGCGTCGCTGCCTACAATTCGTGCAATTTCCGCTGTAGCCTCTTCATCGCATACAGGACAGGAAGATGGTGCAACTTTACCTTCCACTACTTTAACCGCAAAATCGTAACATCCGGCATTACCACAGGCTCCACAATTTGCATTCGGAAGTAGTTCATGAACTTTAGAAATTAAAGGATTTTCTTCAACTCTCAGTTTCTTATCGGCAAATGCAAGTCCTCCGGCAAAAATAAATCCAAGTCCTCCCATAGTTGCCAGTGCAATCAACAAAATTGAGTCCATTATTCCCTCACGATATAGTTATCAAAATTATGAGATTTATGAATTCCACCTGAGGAGTCGACAATTATAGCTTCTGTATTTTCGAGTGAGTTAATTAATTTCAAAGCTTCTTCAATCTTCATTACAAAAAGCGCAGTCGATAGAGCATCGGCAGTCATTGCGTTGGGTGCAATTACTGTAACAGATTCACATTCGTCTGCAGGTTTGCCCGTCAAGGGATTAAAAATATGTGTAATTCTTTTACCATTTGAATCGATATATTTTTCATAGTCGCCTGAAGTGGCCACTCCAAAGCCGTCGACTTTAATTGCTGTCAACAGATCGCCGGGTTTTCGCGGATGTTGAATCCCCACTTTCCAATCTTTACCTCTGGCAAAAATTTCCCCGCCGACGTTAATGAGAAACTCCTTAATACCGAAATTGGAAAGAAGGTTTGCAATTTTGTCTGCAGTGTAACCGGGAATACAAGCGTTAAAGTTAATTTTGATTCCAGCTGGTTTGATAAGAATATTTGGTTCGCGGAGTTTAATATTCTTCCAGCCGGAATTTGCAAGTGCTTTTTGAATTTCTTCTTCGGAAGGAATCCGATAATTGTCGGTGTTACTGTCGAATCCGTAGAGCAATCCGAGATTAGCAATAGCAGGGTCAAAAGCTCCTCTGGTCAGCTTCCAAAATTCATCGCATCTTCTCATCACATGAAAAATTTCGCGGTCGATGAGAATTTCGTCGGCAGCTGTGTTATTTATTTTCCACATTGGATTTCCGTCGATATACGTAGAAAAGAGGGTATCGATTCGGCGTGCTTCTTCGAAAGCTTTTGTTATGGCTTTATTTGCCTTTATCTCGTCTATTCCGCGCACCTGTATTTCGAGTGTACTGCCCATTACTATTGTATTGCGACTTACAGTTGTCTTGTCGGAACAGGCAGTTGCAAGTAGAAGCATTATGATGAAATACCTTTTCATATCAAATCATTCCTGCAAATCCCATAAACGCCAGAGCAAGAAGTCCGGCTGTAATTAAAGTGATTGGAGCGCCTTTAAATGCTTCGGGCACGTCAGCCATCTCAAGTTCTTCGCGTATTCCGGCCATTATAACCAATGCCATTGTAAATCCAGCGCCTGCACCAAGTCCGAAAAAGATGCTCTCCAAAAACGAGTAATTTCTCATCGACAATAATAAAGCGAGGCCCAATATAGCGCAATTCGTTGTTATGAGAGGAAGAAAAATACCGAGCGAACGATATATTGTTGGACTTACTTTTTTAATAACCATCTCTACAAACTGTACGAGGGAAGCAATTACTAAAATAAACGAAGGTATTTGTAGAAATTCAAGATTGTAAGGAACTAATATTTTAAAGTAGAGTATCCAGCTGACGACAGCGGTTATAACCATTACAAATGTTGTTGCCATTCCCATTGATACCGACGACGAAATTTTATTCGAAACACCGATAAAAGGGCAAATACCCAGGAAAAGTGAAAGCACAAAATTATTTACTATGGCAGCCGATATGAAAATTATTAGTAATTCCATTAAGCTTTATCCTCCTCGACTACAGCCCTACTGATTTTGTATTGCGAAATGATGGAATCAATTTCGGATTTTTTCTTTTTGTTTGTATAGCTGTTTGCAAGTCCCATCATTAATCCGAGCGTAATAAAAGCTCCTGCAGGAAGTATCATAATTAATAACGGCTGAAATAAGTCCGGTAAAATCTGGTATCCGAAAATGGTTCTGTTGCCGAATAATTCTCGAATGCTGCCCATTAAAGTAAGAGCAATCAAAAAGCCGGTTCCATTACCGAGCGCATCGAGCAACGACCGCAAGGGATTGTTCTTGGATGCAAAAGCTTCGGCCCGGCCTAAAATCAAGCAATTAACTACTATTAGAGGTACAAAAGGACCAAGGGCTTTGCTCAACGCTGGAAACTTAGCCTTCATAACCAGATCGGCTATTGTTACAAATGTTGCTATGATAACAATGTAGGCTGCTATGCGAACCTGGTTTGGAATCCATTTTCTAATTGATGAAATCAGCGTGCTCGAGAAGATAAGTACAAAAGTAGTTGCCAGCGCCATTGCCACGCCGTTGATTGCCGAAACGGTGACTGCAAGCGTGGGACACATCCCAAGCACCTGCTTGAAAGTCGGATTAATTTCCCATAATCCTTTAGTAAATTCTTTCCAGTATGAAATTTGTTTTTTCATAGTTTGTTCGCTTGCTTTTCGATTCTTGCTTTTTGTAATACATCGTTAATTATGGCGCAGACGGATTTGGATGAAATTGTAGCTCCAGTAATTGCCTGTATTTCATTTGGTTTTTCAGGATTCCTTCCCTTAACCCAATTTACTGAAGGTTGAGCTATTAAATTTTTGAATTGATTTTTGAAGTCGTCATCTGCAATCCGTGACCCGAGACCGGGCGTTTCGACCTGCTCTAAAATTTCAATAGCTGTAATTTTTGTCAATGTGGAATCAACGCCAAGCATCATTCTAATCTTTCCCTGGAAACCGTTGCCTTCAGCCACTATCGAATATCCCAGCGGATTACCATTTGCGTCGAAGACCTGATATATTTCGGCGAATTTAGTTTCGATTTTTTTGTAGCTTTTAGCGCTGCTTTGCACGAGATAAATTGCGGCTTCTGTTTCAGCAAGTCTATTTGCTTCGATATGTGGAGCCGCCCAATTTGAAACACCTGCCAGTACGGCACCCGATATCAGAGCTATTGAAGTAAGTACAATAATCATTTTAATGCTGTTGTTCATTTTACCTCGCCGAAAATTTTCGGGTGTGTGAATTTATTTATAAGCGGCACAAAGGCGTTCATTATTAAAATGCTGTACATAACTCCTTCTGGTAGACCTCCAAAAAGTCGTATTACTACAATTAGCAGAGAAATTAACAGACCGTAAATCCACATGCCAGTTGAAGTATAAGGAGAAGTTACCCAATCCGTTGCCATGAAGAATGCGCCCAATAAAAATCCACCGCTAAAGAGATGAAACAGAGGATTCGGATATTTAATTGGGTCAATAAACCAGAAGATAGAACTGAAAAAGAGCAAACCGAGAATCATTGATAAAGGAATTCGCCAGTTTACAATTTTAATCCCAATTAAAAAAATCCCTCCGATAATTATTGCCAGAGCCGAAGTTTCTCCTATTGAACCGCCGACGTTGCCTATAATCAAAGGTTTAATCTCAGTTACAACTTTATCGAATTTTAACGCAGCTAATGGCGTAGCTGAAGTGACGGTGTCAACTGCAAAATTTGGTTTGCTCCATGTTGTCATATCAACTGGATATGCCGCCTGAAGAAAAGCTCTTCCTATCAATGCTGGATTAAAAATATTGTATCCGAGTCCTCCAAATAATTCTTTCCCAATGATTATTGCAAATGCCGAGCCGACCGCTGTGGCTGTCAGTGAAAAATCAGGAGGTATAATTAAACCAAGCAGTAATCCTGTTAAAAATGCGCTGCCGTCATAAATCGTAATTTCAGCACCCCTGATTTTCTTTACTATTGATTCGGATATAATTGCAGAGGCACAACTTACTCCAATTATAATTAATTGATAAAACCCGAAAAAAATTACTGCCGATATTATAACTGGTACCAACGATAAATTTACCAGCCACATTACCTGCTGTGTGGTATATTTAGAATGAATGTGTGGCGAACTGCTTAGTTCTAACCCGGAAGTTAGATTAACCGATTGATTAGCCGAATTTGACATTGATTTATCTTGTTTAATTTGTCCTTTGTTTGATTAAAGCCAACGATTTTTGTTTGCCAAAACGAATCCATTGCACGAGCGGAATTCCAGCCGGGCAATTGTATGTACATGTTCCGCACTCCATGCAGGATTGTATTCCCATATCGATTGCTTCTTCGAGTTTATTGAATCTGGTAAATTTATATAAACGTGTCGGTGCAAGATTGAGCGGACAAACAGATAAACATTTGCCACAATTAAGACAATTACTTTCTTGTGTTCTTGATGCTTCTTTTTCTGTTAGAATCAGTATTCCAGAAGTGGCTTTTGAAACAGGAGTATTAAAATCGAATTGTGCAAATCCCATCATCGGGCCGCCCGCAATAATTTTTTTAGCATTTTCTTTTATGCCACCGCAATATTCGATAATATTTTTTATTGGCGTTCCAATTGGCACAATAAGATTTTTTGGTTCGTTAATGCCGAGTCCGGATACTGTTAAAAAGGCGTTAATCTGAGGCTCGCCCTTTGTTACTGCATTATAAACTGAAATTGCTGTGCCGACGTTTTGAATAATACAACCAACATCAAAAGGCAGCTTGCCTGCGGGCACCTCTCTTCCCGTAACTGCCTTTATGAGCATTTTTTCTGCGCCCTGCGGATATTTTGTTTTTAATACTTTCAGAGAGATTGTCTCTTCTTTCTTTAAGAAAGACTCCAATTTTTTTATTGCTTCGGGTTTATTGTCCTCTATACCAATAATTCCATTTGAAACACCGGTAGCTTTAAGAATTAATTTTAGTCCGGCAACTAATTCTTCTGTCTTTTCAAGGATTAAGCGAAAGTCTCTTGTAAGATAAGGCTCGCATTCGCAGGCGTTGATAATAACGTAATCTATCTTTTTATCCGGTGGAGGAGATAGTTTTACATAAGTAGGGAATGCTGCGCCTCCCTGTCCTACAATTCCTGCAAGTTTAACTCTTTCAATAATCTTTTCGCGTTGCACTGTTTCAGGATTCAGAGGTTCCATAAAAACTTCTTCATCGTTATCGATGCGATTGATGATAACTGCATTCGACCGCATTCCATTTAATGTGATTATCGAAATCACTCTGTTAATTACACCATTGATAGGCGAGTGTACTGGAGCTGATATAAAGCCGTCGGGTTCGGCAACAATCTCGCCTTTTTTGACAGTGTCGGCTTTCTTTTTTATCAAACGCGCCGGTTTACCTGCGTGCTGGGAAAGTGGTAAATAAATTTGATCGGGGAGGGGTAAAAATTCGAATCCTTTTTCCGAACTAAGTTCTTTCATCTCAGTCGGATGAACCCCGCCTTTAAATGTAATATGCATGGCTTCCTCGTAAATTAAATAAAGAGAAAACATAAATTATGCCAGTGGAGAGCAAAATATTTGTAAAATTGATTTAAGGATTTGAATTAATAAAACAGGTATAAAGGAGTTAATTAGAGTTGATATCGGCTATTATTTTATGTTGAGAAAAATAATCTTCTCTTTTGTAAGAATTACTTCTCAGTTTAAATTGCGATTGGCTCTTGATAGTAATCCGACATCCTGACGTTCACAGGCGGTAAAATTTCGGAGCTGATATTGAGATTGCCTGGTTCGATATCCACAAGAAACAAAGAAGGATTATTTCCTTCCATTGAGGCGCCAGCATTCAGAATAAGCATCCCTTTGCGTTCATAGGTTTTCATATCGTGACTGTGCCCGTGCATGATTATCCGAACGCCATGCCTTTTGAAAAGCGATAATAATTTCTTTTTACCCCTGAGTTTCATTGTATGACTTTCAATGCGGCCCCAGATCGAATTTCCCGAGCTTTTGGCCGTTTCGTTATTTTTGTAAAAATGGTGGTGTATCAATATTATTTTTTCTTTGCTTTCAATTTCTTTTACGGAAAGCAACATATCTACTTCTTCCCGCTCCGTTTTTCTTACTTTACCATTCGACGAAAATGGATTTTTTAATTTAGAATAGTAATCGACGGAGTTGATACCGATAAATGCAATGTTGTCGATAATCTTTAAGTAAGGGAAATATTTGTCTTCTCTGACTGTGATTGTCGATTTGAACAAATTGCTAAAGTATTCACAAAAGATATCAACTTTCAATTCGTAATTTGTTTTTTGACAACGAGAAGGAAATTCAATAATATCCGAAGCAAGTTCCACACCGCCATATATATCGTGATTCCCGATTACAAGCGAAGCTTTGTCAGAACGGAATAGATCATACTTTATTAACAAATCTCTCAAATCAGCAAAATCTCTTTCGTTCGAATTGTCCGAAATATCGCCTGTAATTACAATGTGATCGGCGTTCTTATTCAGAGCATATTCAATTAATCTTTCTGTCTTTTCGAAATTTTTTCTTCTGAATTTCCTGTTAAGATGGAGGTCGGAAATATGGGCTATTTTCATAATTAAGTATAAATTTATTTTGCGACTAAATTAACGTTCTAATATCAAGAGAGTTTTATCGCAATGTTAAGTAAAAATTAATTATTCTTTTTGAAGCCTAAGTGGAATTTAACTAAATTCGAAAGAGGAAATAACGCTACTTAACAATTTGGTAACAGAGAGCTAACTTATTCTTAACATAAAAGAAATTTTTTTTTACCAATTTTGTACTTTCTCAAATAACAATAACTCAAAATGAAGAAGAAAATACTCTTTATAGGCGGTTCTCTCAATCAAACCACAATGATGCACAAAATATCAAAGTATTTCGAAGATTACGACTGTTATTTCACACCTTTTTACGACGACGGATATATTGGATGGTTTGCTTCCAAAGGGATACTCGATTTTACGATTCTCGGAGGGAATTTCAAGAAGATGACGCTTGAGTACCTTGAAAGCAATAATCTTAAAATCGATTATAAAGGGAGATTGCATGACTACGATCTTGTTTATACATGTGCCGATCTGCTTGTGCCCAAAAATATCAGAAATAAAAAATTGATTCTTGTGCAGGAAGGAATGACCGACCCGGAGAATTTTGCATTCTATCTGGTAAAATATTTTAATTTTCCGAGATGGATTGCAAGCACTTCTACAATGGGGATGTCTAATCTGTACGATATTTTCTGCGTTGCCTCAGAAGGTTACAAGGAATTATTCGTGCGTAAAGGTGCCGACCCGAATAAAATTTTTGTAACGGGTATTCCGAATTTCGATAATGCAAAAGAATTTTTGAAGAACGATTTCCCTCATAAAAATTATGTACTCGTTGCTACTTCAGATTCGAGGGAAACATTTAAATACGAAAACAGAAAGAAATTTATCAGAAGATGTGTTGAAATTGCAAATGGACGGCAGTTGATTTTCAAGCTTCATCCGAATGAAAACGTCCAAAGGTCGACACGAGAAATTAATAAATATGCCCCGGGTGCGCTCGTCTATCACAATGGAAATACTAATCATATGATTGCAAATTGCGACGTGTTGATAACTAAATACTCGTCGGTTGTATATATCGGTCTGGCGCTTGGAAAAGAAGTTTATTCGTCGTTTGACATAGAAGAATTGAAAAGATTGATGCCAATTCAGAATAACGGCACTTCGGCCGAAAGGATTGCAAAATTGGGCATCCACTATCTCGAATCGCCTCGTAACTCATTAAATGAGATTCATCAGAATTTCGACTTAATTACGGCATGAGAATAGTTACGGTCATACAGGCTCGAATGACATCAACGCGTCTTCCTGGTAAAGTTATGCTGCCGGTGCTCGAAAAACCGCTGATTACGAGGATGGTCGAACGAATACAAAAATCAATCATGAGCGATGAAATAGTTGTAGCAACTTCTGTTCAAAAAGAAGACGACCCGATTGAAAATTTATGTCGTGATATGAAGGTCGAATGCTTTCGTGGACACTTGACCGATCTTCTCGATAGACACTACAAAGCAGGCGTAAAATACGGAGCCGACGCGGTTGTTAAAATTCCATCCGACTGTCCGTTAATCGATCCAGCAATTATCGACAAAGTATTGAAATTCTTTTCCGAAGGCGATTATGACTACGCGAGCAATCTTCATCCAGCTACATACCCCGATGGAAACGACGTCGAAATAATGTCCATCGAGGCGCTCGAAAAAGCCTGGCGGGAAGCACATAAAAATTACGAGCGAGAACACACTACACCCTATTTCTGGGAAAATCCCCATCTGTTCAAACTCGGAAACGTCGAATGGGAAACTGGATTGAATTATTCGACTACTATGAGATGGACGATTGATTACGAAGAGGACTATCTTTTTATTAAAAGAGTTTTCGAAGAACTTTATCCTGTCAAACCCGATTTCGGTATTTATGACATTCTGGAGTTGCTCGAGCGCAAACCAGAAATTAAAATGATAAACGAAAAGTATCTCGGTAAATACTGGTACGAAAATTATCTCGACGAGTTGAAAAACATTGATGAATATAAAATAGCCATTAATAAAAAAACGGATAAATGAAATATGGCAAACAAAATAAGTCTTAACAACGACTATCCAGTCATTGAAAGATCGAATGAACTCTACAATAGAGCGCTCGGTTTAATTCCTTCGGTCACTCAAACTTTAGCCAAGGGTCCCACTCAATGGATTAATGGCGTAGCACCCAAGTATCTTGTTAAAGGAAAAGGTTCGCACGTATGGGATGCCGACGGCAACGAGTATATCGATTTTTTAATGGGGGTTGGTCCCCTGTCGCTTGGCTATTCATATCCCAGAGTGAACGAAGCAATTAAAAACCAACTCGAAGAGGGAATTACATTTTCGATGATGCATCCGCTCGAAGTCGAAGTTGCTGAAATAATTCGAGATATAATTCCAAATGCCGAAGCGGTTAGATACAGTAAAACAGGTGCCGACGTTACGAGTGCTGCAGTTCGGCTCGCAAGAGCATACACGGGTAAGAAAAAAATTCTTTGCTGTGGATATCACGGCTGGCACGACTGGTACGTTTCGGTTACAGCTCGTAATTACGGCATCCCTGAAGAAGTTCAGAAATTAACTTTTACTTTTGATTACAACAATATCGATTCGCTGAAGGATTCAATCGACGACGATACAGCCGCCGTTATTCTTGAACCTGTAGTTTTCCAGGAACCGAAAGATAATTTTTTGCATAAAGTAGCAGAAATATGTAACGAGAAAGGGATTGTTCTTATCTTCGATGAAATGTGGACGGGCTTTCGTATGGCTCTCGGGGGCGCACAGGAGTATTTCGGTATTACTCCTGACCTGGCAACTTATTCAAAAGCTGTTGCCAATGGAATGCCAATTGCAATTCTAACTGGCAAAAAAGAAATAATGAATCTGGCTGAGGAAGATGTATTTTTCTATACGACTTTCGGAGGTGAAGCGCTCTCGCTGGCAGCGGCTAAAGCTACAATTGAAGAAATTAAAGAAAAAAATGTGATACAGTTTCTCGATAAACAGGGCAAAAAAATTAAAGACGGGTACAACGAAATTGCAACAAAACTCGGTCTCGACTCAACACGAGCAATCGGTTATAACTGGCGGTCTATGGCAACGTTCGACCCAAAAGGAGGTGACCCACTTCTGCAAAAATCTTTTATGCAGCAAGAGATGATTAAAAGAGGCGTCCTCTGGCAGGGGTTTCACAATATCTGTTTTTCACATACCGATGAAGATATTGATTATACTCTGCAGGCCTTAGAAGAATCCCTGACGCTCCTGAAGAAAGCTATCGAAAGCAACAATTTGAAATCACTTCTCAGAGGCAAACCCGTCGAACCAGTTTTCAGAAAAACGGATAATTTTAATATGAAGCCGGTTACAAAAAGGTGAGTGAATCATGAAATTGTTTACGCTCGAAAATAAAATTGCAGTTGTAACTGGAGCACTCGGATTACTTGGCAGAGAGCATTGCAAAGCTTTATCGTCGGCTGGCGCTACTGTAATTGTTACTGATGTCGATGGAATTGCAGCTTCAGAGTTTGCAAAAGAACTATCTGGTAATTCGGTCGGAGTTCAGATGGATGTAACTAAACCGGAATCAATCAGGAAGGCAAGAGATTTAATACTTGAAAAATTTGGACAAATCGATGTACTGGTAAACAATGCAGCTATCAATGACATGTTCGAAAATCCGAAAGCCGCCGCAGAAGAATCAAAATTTGAAAATTATCCGCTTGAGTTGTGGCAAAAATCTCTCGATGTAAATCTAACGGGAATTTTTCTTACGTCTCAGATACTTGGAACTCCAATGGCAGAAAGAGGCAGGGGAAGCATTATCAATATTGCCTCGACATATGGAATTGTTGCTCCCGATCAATCGCTTTATCGCAATAAGGAAGGCATCCAGTCGTTTTATAAACCTCCCGCTTATTCGGTTACAAAAGGAGGGGTGATTATGTTTACGAAGTATCTCGCTGCATATTGGGGTCACAGAGGTGTACGCGTTAATACACTAAGTCCGGGAGGAGTAGAAAATAATCAGGATCAATTCTTCATTGAAAAATACTCCTCAAGAACGCCGCTCGGAAGAATGGCCAAACGTAACGATTACTGGGGAGCGTTGATATTCCTGGCAAGCGATGCTTCGGAATATATGACAGGCGCCAATCTGGTGGTCGACGGTGGATGGACGTGCTGGTAAAAACAATTAAAAGGAATTTGATATGTCGAAAAAAAAGATTACAAAAAAAGATCTTTATAAAAAAGCTTCTAAAATAAAATTGCTTCTTACAGACGTCGATGGAGTATTGACTGATACTGGAGTTTATTATTCTGCTGAAGGAGAATTAATGAAACGTTTTTCAATACGGGACGGTATGGGTGTTGAGCGCTTAAGAAGTCTCGTTGATGTAGAAACGGGAATCGTTACCCGAGAGGATACAAACATCGTTAAATCGCGTGCAGATAAACTAAAGATTAAAGAACTGCATATGGGCGTTATGGAGAAAGAAAAACTTCTGGAAGAAATACTGAAAAGAAAAAATCTTTCAAATGAGGAAGTGGCTTTCATTGGTGACGATACAAATGATATTGGCATTATGAAACTTGTGGGACTTTCGGCATGTCCTTCGGATGCAACTCCATTTGCCAAAAAGGCGGCAGACATTATTCTAAAACACAGCGGCGGAAATGGTGCATTCCGTGACCTTGCCGAGTTAATAATCGAAGCCAAACTGAAAGAAATTAAAAAGAGAAAGAAATGAGTGTAAAAGTGGGCAAAAAATTTATCGGCGATGGTGAACGTGTCTATATAATTGCGGAAATTGGGATTAATCACAATGGCTCGCTCGAACTGGCAAAAAAGCTGATTGACGGTGCGGTCTTTGCCGGATGCGACGCCGTGAAGTTTCAAAAACGCACGCCCGAATTGTGCGTTCCAAAAGACCAGTGGCATATCGAACGCGATACTCCATGGGGAAGAATTACTTATATCGAATACCGCCGTAAGGTTGAATTCGGCTACGACGAATACAAAGAAATAGATCGTTATTGCAAATCGAAGGGTATCGACTGGTTTGCTTCTGCGTGGGACGAAGAAGCTGTCGATTTCCTCGAAAAATTTGACCCGGTTATGTATAAAGTTGCATCGGCTTCTCTTACCGACGATCGATTGCTGTCCAGAATTAAATCGACTGGCAAACCAATTATGCTGTCGACCGGAATGTCCACACTTGAAGAAATAGACCGAGCAGTAGATTTTCTTGGAAAGAAAAATCTTTTGATTGCTCAATCGACTTCGACTTATCCATGCAACCTTGAGGAATTAAATCTACGCGTAATCGAAACATATAAAAAAAGATATCCTGAAATTCCAATCGGATATTCAGGTCACGAAACTGGACTGGCTCCATCGCTTGCAGCCGTAGCACTGGGCGCTACTTTTATCGAACGGCATATAACTCTCGACAGAGCCATGTGGGGAACAGACCAGGCTGCTTCCGTTGAAATTGGCGGAATGTTTAGACTGGTGAAAGATATACGCGATATCGAAAAAGCTCTTGGTGACGGTGTGAAGAAAGTTTATGAAAGCGAATTAAAAAGTAAAGTAAAATTACGCAGGAGCGGATAATGAAAAGAATAATTTCTTTAATTGTCTTATTTTTTCTCCCTCTTTTTCTGAATGCAGGTCAGTACGACGTTGAATCACCCTCAAAAAAATTGATAGTTACAATCAACACCGACAATCATCTTACATATTCTGTCTCTTATGACAAAGTTACAATTATCAAACCATCTGCAATTTCGTTGATACTTGACAGAGGAATATTGGGAATAGACCCTTCCATAAAAAATAAGTCAATCGATTATGTCAATCGCGAACAGAGACCAGTACTAAGACAAAAATATGCTGTAATCAAAGATGAGTACAACGAGTTACGTTTAGATTTTGAAAATAATTTTTCTCTTTATGTAAGAGTTTACGATGAAGGCTTCGGTTACAGAATATCGACTCGATTCGATGATTCGATAACGGTAAAAGACGAAATTTTTGAAGCAAATTTTGCAAACGATTTCAATATCTTCTTCCCCCAGGAAGATAGCTTCATGTCCCATTCTGAACGTCTTTATAAATATCTTCCAATTAGTAAAATTGACGAAAAAAGTTTTTGCTCTCTGCCAGCTTTAGTTGATTTAAATAATTCGCTTAAAGTTGCAATCACTGAAGCGGATCTGTGTGACTATGCAGGACTCTATCTCAGAGGCACAAATTCGACGGTACTGAAGGGACTCTTTCCATTTTATCCCGCTGAAACCGAAATCAAAAGCGACAGGGACGTTTATGTGACAAAACGGAAAGATTATATTGTCCGTACAAATGGAACAAGAAATTTTCCGTGGCGTGTGTTTGTAATTTCAGATAACGACGGTATGCTAATTGAAAATACAATGGTTTATAAACTCGCTCAGCCTCACGATCCAGATATCGATTTTACATGGATTAAACCCGGCAAGGTTGCGTGGGATTGGTGGAATGCAAACAATGTTTATAAGGTTGATTTCAGAGCAGGCATTAATACAGCCACATATAAGTATTATATCGATTTTGCTTCTCAGCACGGAATTGAATATGTAATTCTCGACGAAGGCTGGTATAAATTGGGTAACCTTCTCGAAGAAAGTCCGGGAATTAACATCAGAGAAATTGTTGAATATGCCAGGGAAAAAAATGTAGGAATAATTTTATGGGTAATCTGGAAAACACTCGACGACCAATTCGAAGAGGCGATGAATCTATTTGAAGAGCTCGGCATTAAAGGAATAAAGGTCGATTTCATGCAAAGGGACGATGCCTGGATGGTCAATTACTATTACAAAGTTGCTAAAGAAGCTGCCAGAAGAAAATTCCTCGTCGATTTTCATGGCGCTTATAAACCAACTGGACTATACAGAACATATCCGAACGTAATTACAAGCGAAGGTATTCTCGGCCTCGAACACAATAAATGGAGCAACAACGTTACACCCGAGCACAATGTTACAATTCCATTTATCCGCATGCTCGCCGGACCGATGGACTATACTCCCGGTGCAATGAATAATGCAGTTAAAGAAAATTTTAGAGATATATTCACTCAACCGATGAGCCAGGGCACAAGATGCCACCAGCTTGCAATGTATGTGATTTTTGAAAGTCCTTTGCAAATGCTGGCAGACAGTCCGACGAATTATCTTCGCGAAAAAGAGTCGTTGGAATTTCTATCAATTGTGCCAACCGTCTGGGACAAAACAAAAGTGCTCGATGCAAAAGTGGGCGACTATGTTGCAATTGCCCGAAAGTCGGGAAATAAATGGTTCGTAGGTGCCATGACCGACTGGAGCGCGAGAACTTTAAAACTCGATTTTTCGTTTCTGGAGGACAATAGAGAGTACAAGATTACAATCTATCAGGACGGTATAAATGCAGATCGAAATGGGAATGATTATAAAGTTGTAAAATCTACTGTCAGAAAAGGTGATAAAATTGAAATTAATATGGCTACCGGCGGCGGATGGGTTGCAATTATTGAATAAAATCTTTTATGAGCTATGGATTTTGAATCTTACGAATTAATATCGTATCTGATTATTGTCTCTGCAGCCATTTTGTTTGTTATACTCGAACGGATATTTCCCTACAACAAGGGGCAGGAAATCTTACGCAAAGGATTTTTTGATGATCTTGCATTATATACGATAGCTCAGAGCTATCTGCTTGGTATTTTTATTTTTACTGTAATCATTAAAGGAATCGACAGTGCGACCGGCTTATCGCGCCTCGGCTTGTTTGCCGATGTACCTATATGGATTCAATTGATCTTTTTTACAGTCACACACGATTTTTATATCTACTGGATGCACAGATGGCAGCATCGAAATAAATTTTTATGGCGCCTGCACGAAGCTCATCATTCGCCTGAAAAAGTAGATTGGCTTTCCGGTTCGCGTAGCCATGCGTTCGAAATTCTGATAAATCAAACTGTGGAGTTTATGCCGATCGTATTACTCGGATCGCCGCCAGAAGTAATTGCTTACAAAGGGGTTATTAGCGCCCTCTGGGGAATGTATATCCATTCCAATTTGAATGTCCATACCGGCTGGTTACAATATATAATTAACGGACCTGAGATGCATCGATGGCATCACACAACAGGTAAAGGTAGAAATCGGAATTTTGCAACTAAACTTGCGATATGGGATTGGCTTTTTGATTCTGCATTTCTGCCAGGAGAAAAAGCCGAACAATACGGCTTAAAAACATTTTTTCCCAGTAACTATTTCTTGCAATTCCTTTATGCCTTTAGGCCATTTAACAAAAAGAAAAACAGCCTGCTCAATAAAATTTTTCGATAAAATTTCGGCAGGCTGTTTTCTTTCTACTATAAACCGGGAATAATTCTATCGCCAGGATACTGAACAGTAAAAGTGTAACTAATTGTTTTTGTCTCTTCAGGGTCCAGTTTCACTTTCCATTCGAGCATACCAGTAGATGCATTAAAACTTGCCCCGCCGCTCTCAATTAGTTCCACTTTTATATCTTCGTTTTTTGAGACTGGAATGTTATCCTGCAATATAACTTCAACCGGAACCTGTTTCTTGTTGCTCAATGACAATTCGTATTTGAATTGACGTACAATATCTTTGCTCAGGAATTTATCTTCCTTAAAATCTCTTATTAATTTTCTGCCGGTAATTATCGATTGGTCCCTTCCCGCCGAAATTTGAAGTGTGTCTGTTGCGATATCTGTATTGAGATAGCTTTTCCCGATGTAACTGTTCTCCAGATAAATATTAACTTCGCCGCTGAGCAGGTCGAATTTTTTCCAGTTGATTAAATCAATAACTAAAAATGCATTGTCGTCGTACTTCGGTACTGCATAATATTTATAATAAGCATCAATCACAAAATTATTTATCATAACTGAATGTGGTATACCATCAGACGGGATCGTGTAATTTAATGCAGGTATGAAGTCGGTCGTAAGTATGTTTTGTTCCTGACTGAATGACTGATTGATAACTCTTTCGTTAAGGAGGTCTTCGGTTACCATTGCAGCATTTTCTCTTTTTAATTTTGGAACCGCTTCGTAATAAATTGGCTTTTCTTTAAAGTCTATCAGCCAGGGACTCAGCTCTGGTTTTATATTGCTTCGTTGCGGATTTCGTGTGGACAAAATTATTTTGACATTATTCCAATCAATGCCACTCTGCTGCCGTATATCGGTTTTGTAAGAGGTAGTTGGAGATTCCTGCAGGTTGTTTATTCTTATGTCGTAGTTTGGTCTCCAACCCGCATCGTTAATCATATATGAGATATCAATTGCAGTATTCCGTGCAGAAGGCGAGAGCAGTACAATTTTTAATTCGTGTTGCGGCCGTGTATCTTTGAGATATTCAATTTGTTTTTTTAATCTGTCGATGTAGCTTTTTAATGTCTCATTTTGATCGTCTATTTTTCGTAACTCGGATTTAATTTCCGAGAGTCGTTCACCGTAGTAACTTCCTAATTTTTTTATATTGTCGATCAAAAGGGAAACGTTGCCTTCTTTAATTTCTTTGTTGGCAAGTATCAATTCCCATTGTGCTTTCAGGATTTCTGACCTGTCGTTATTAGTCTTTAATTTATCTTCTAAAATTTTCAAGGAATCTTCCAGATTTTTGATTCTGTCGTTTGTGAAGTTTTTTTTCAGATAGTTAATTTCTTTGGTTAACGAAAGAATTGTGACGTCGCTTTCAATTTTGATGTTGATGCTGCTTGGGTCAAAATCGCCGGCCAGGCCTTCCAAAAAAATTACGTTTTCGCCTTTTTTAAGTGGAAGCACTGCAGTATGTTTCAATTCGGCTCCGCTGATGTAAACTTTTACTTCTTTAAGGTTTGTTTTTATAGACTCGGCGGGAAAAAGATTAACACTGATGAAAAAAATTGATAATAAGAAAAATAATCGTTTCATACTTTGCCTCTTAGATGTTGGTTTTTTATACCCGGTTTTTTCTCAGGTGGTTCCTTTATAATCGCCTTTATATTAACCGAGCCTTTATATATCTTTGTAAATCGATTTAATACGTTGAAACGGCAAGAAACATACAATGAAAAAGCTACTAATTGAATTTCTTAAAAAGCATTTCAAGGAAATTGCTTCCAATTGGTCTGCCAAATTAAAACAACTATTTAAAGATAAACTTTCGGATTCGCAAATTGAAACATTTACAGAAAGCTCTTTGCTTACATTTATTGATGTTCTGGAAGAAGGCGATTATAAAATTGCAGATCTCTACCTGATTGAAATTTATACTCTGTGTTCGAATTTGAATATGAGTCTAATTGATGTAAGTCAACTTTTCAGTCAGGGGAGGTATGCAATACTGAATATTATCGAAACTGAACAGGCAGGTCCTAACGACCCGATAATACTACTTGGATTTGTCGACGAAATTATCGAGCAGCTCTTTGCTCGCTATAGCATGCTTCATCAGGAAGCTAAAATGAATGAATTAAAATATGACCGCGACCGTCTGGCTTCAAAACTTGAATTGAGTCAGCAATATCTTAAAAACATTCTCCACACTTCCGATTCCGCCATAATGATGGTTGACGAAAACGAAAAGTTTATTGCCTGGAATAAAGGAGCAGAGAGAATCTTTGGATATACTGAAGAAGAAATTATCGGGAAACCGTCCTCGTTTTTATTACCGGAAGGAAAGAAGTATCAAGATGAATTAAAGAAGATTCAAAAAGAGGTTAAAGAAGGGGCAACAAAAATTCTTGAAACCGAGCGCAGAACAAAGGACGGCAGAATATTGAGTGTAAAACTGAGCGTATCGAAATTGCCGGGGAGTAACGGTGGTTATGCCGGCAGGTCGATAATTATAAAGGATTTTACCGAGTTCAAAAAATTGCAGGCTCAAATTGATCAATCAGAAAAATTAGCAGTAATTGGTCAGCTTGCTGCAGGTGTTGCACACGAAATTGGAAACCCACTGGCTTCGATCTCATCACTGGTTCAAATTCTTCAACGAAAGAGTAAAGATCCTTTTTTCACGGAACAATTGTCAAATATTAAAGAAAATATCGATAGAATTTCCAAAATAGTTAGAGAACTGGTTGACTTTTCGAGACCACCGAGTTACGAAAAGTCGATGAGCGACATTTCTGATATTATTAAAACCGCACTCGGAATTGTTAAATACGATAAACGCGTTAAGAAAGTGAAATTCGAAACCGACTTAAAAGAATCGCTGCCGAGAATTAATGTAGCAACAGACCAGATACTCCAGGTTTTTGTAAACATTTTAATTAATGCACTCGACGCCATCGAAGGCAATGGTCGTATTACGGTTAAATCTGATTACGATGATGATTTTATTTATGTCCATTTTTCGGACGATGGCTGTGGCATGGACGAAAATACACTCAAGCAAATTTTCGACCCCTTCTTTACAACTAAAGAAGTCGGTAAAGGTACCGGACTCGGACTATCGGTCAGTTATGGCATAATTAAACAATATAACGGAGAAATAACCGTCAAAAGTAAATTGAACGAAGGAAGTACATTCACGGTTAAAATTCCAATTAAAGAAAATACTAAAAGTAATATGAGGTAAATTTATGGCTGTAAGAATTTTAATTGCTGACGATGAAAAACCAATTAGAGATTCGTTGAAGATGGTTCTTGAGGACGAAGGTTATACGACCGACGTAGTTGGTGACGGCGAAGAAGCTCTCGAAAAAATTAAATCGGATAAATACGATATTGTCATTACAGATATAAAGATGCCCAAAATTGACGGTATCCAGTTGCTCGAACAGGCATCGAAGATTTCTCCCGAAACCTTTTTTGTGATAATGACTGCCTATGCGTCGGTCAATACTGCAATCGACGCATTGCGTCAGGGAGCTTACGACTATCTGATTAAACCCGTGGAATTTGACGATTTGATTATTAGAATAAAACGACTCCTCGACTATAAAAACCTTGCATTTGAAAATAAATCTCTCAGGCAGAGAATATCGACTGAAGCCGATTTTACTAATCTGATTGGTAAAAGCGAGCCGATGCGCAAAGTCTTTTCGATTATTACTCAAGTTGCTCCTACAAACAGCAACGTCCTTATTATCGGTAAAAGTGGTACGGGTAAAGAACTTGTTGCTAAGGCAATTCATTATAACAGCAACAGAAGGGACAAGGTTTTCCTGCCGATTAACTGCGGAGCAATTTCAGAAAATTTGATTGAAAGCGAATTGTTCGGGCATAAAAAAGGATCATTTACAGGTGCTACCGAAGACAAAATTGGACTTTTTAAAGTGGCAGACGGTGGAACTCTTTTCCTCGACGAAATTGGTGACCTCCCATTGAATATGCAGGTTAAGCTCCTCAGGGCAATCGAAGACAGAGCGTTTATTCCCGTCGGCGGAGTTAAGCCCGTCAGTACCGACGTTAGAATTATTGCAGCTACAAACCAGAATCTTTACGAAAAAACAAAAACAGGCGAGTTCAGGGAAGACCTTTATTATCGCTTGAACGTTGTTGAAATTAACCTTCCGTCTTTAAGCGAAAGGAAAGAAGATATTCCATTGCTCGTCAATCATTTTATTGAAAAGTACAGCAAGGAAATGGGCAAAAAGATAATTGGGACAGATAACGATACGATGCGAATATTATTGAATCACGAATGGCCAGGCGGAGTAAGAGAGCTTGAAAACGTTATTGAAAGAGCAATTATTTTCAGCAGCAAGGAATTAATTACCGTCGAAAATTTGCCCGAATATTTGAAAGGTGTTCCTATGTCACACGACTACCCTGACTCGCTCAAAGAGGCAATGCGTAGTTTCGAACGCGAACACATTCTTAAAGTAATGAAAAAATACGACTATAATAAGGATGAAGTTGCTAAAGCTCTCGAAATTGGACTCTCGTCTTTATATAGAAAAATGGACGAATTAAACATCCCAACTAAATTGCAACAAGAAGAAGAAAATCTCTAAGGAGTGAATCATGGAAAAAGATTTCGGGATTAGCGGATTTATCGAAAAAGATAATTACCAGTGGGAAAATGTAGGCGAAGGCGTTAAAAGAAAAATTCTTGGATACGACAGGGACCTGATGCTGGTTCTGGTCGAATTCGATAAAGACGCTATAGGTTATACTCACAAACACCCACACAAACAAATCTCATACATCGTCAAAGGTTCATTCGAAGTCGAAATTGAAGGCGAAAAAAAAGTACTTAAAGCCGGCGATGTATTCTTTGTTAAACCAAACCTAAATCATTCGGTTCATGCACTCGAAGATAGCGCGCTTATCGATGTG
Organism: Melioribacter sulfuriphilus; assembly: GCF_052656625.1. Taxonomy (NCBI): domain Bacteria; kingdom Pseudomonadati; phylum Ignavibacteriota; class Ignavibacteria; order Ignavibacteriales; family Melioribacteraceae; genus Melioribacter; species Melioribacter sulfuriphilus. The sequence continues at coordinate 267,383 of NZ_JBQXXK010000005.1, forward strand.
TTCAATCCTTACAGAGAAGATTTTATAAAACATTAAGGTCAAATATGAAAAAGTTGATTTTGTTAATTGCATTTCTAATTACTTACTCGGCAGTATCAGCTCAGATAAAAATTCCTTACATTCATCATCAATTACCTAACGGACTGAATGTTATACTGCACGAAGACCATACAACTCCCACAGTTTCTGTTAATGTCTGGTATCATGTTGGTTCTGGCTACGAAAAATTGGGGAGAACTGGCTTTGCCCATCTTTTTGAACATATTATGTTCGAAGGATCTAAAAATGTAAAAGAAGGAGAATTCGATAAATTGCTCGAAGCTGCTGGCGGACAAAATAATGGTTCAACTACAGAAGACAGAACTAATTATTACGAAGATGTTCCGTCGAACGCACTTGAACTTGCGCTCTTTCTCGAATCCGACCGTATGGGGTATTTACTCGACGCAATGACACCCGAAAAAGTTAATGGACAGAGAGAAGTTGTTAAAAACGAGAGAAGACAAAGTTACGAAAACAGACCTTATGGACTTGCCTGGGAAACAATCTATAAGAATCTCTATCCGCAAGGTCATCCTTATTCATGGCCTGTTATTGGTTCTATGGCAGATCTCGACGCAGCAACTTACGAAGATGTAGTCGAGTTTTTCAAAACTTATTATGTGCCAAACAATGCTTCGCTCGTAATTGCCGGCGACATTAATCCAGAAGAAACATTGACTCTGGTTGAGAAGTGGTTCGGAGAAATTCCGGCAGGCAAACCAGTACCGCCGTTAAATCCTGCCGCAGCCGTATTGAACGAAAATAAATTTATTACTCAAGAGGATAGGGTTCAACTGCCCCGACTCTATATGGTCTGGATAACACCGCCACGTTTTGCACCGGGCGATGCCGAAATGGATTTGCTTGCAAATATTCTTGCTGGCGGTAAAAACTCAAGATTATATAAAAGACTTGTCTATGAACTCCAGATTGCCCAGGATGTTTCTGCATTTCAAAGTTCGTCAAAATTATCTTCACAATTCTTTATTATTGCAACGGCTCGTTCTGGTCATAATTTGAACGAAATCATGTCGGTAATTAACGAGGAAATTGATAGGCTAAAATCTGAAAATCCGACTGAAAGGGAATTACAACGTGCAATTAATCAGTACGAAGCTTCCTTTCTCAGGAATCTTGAAAAACCAGGCGGCTTTCGCGGAAAAGCCAATCAATTGAACGAGTACTTTTATTACGCAAACAATCCGGATTATGCTAACGAGGATTTTAATCGTTACAAGGCACTGAGTACTGACGATTTGAAAAATGCAGCACGTGTTTTTCTAAAGAAACAAGGGAAAGTTGTATTGAGCATCGTTCCAAAGGGGAAAACTGAACTGGCAGCAGTCGAACAGACGGAGGAAAGATAAAATGAAAAATTTAACATCGATTTTCGTAATGATATTGATAGCATTAAATCTCAATGCGCAAAAAGCTGACAGATCAAAACCTCCGCAGTTACCACCACCCAAAGGATTGCAATTGCCCGCTGTGCAGGAATTCACACTTCAAAACGGTTTGAAAGTCTACCTGATGGAAAAACATCAGGTTCCTCTTATCCAGTTAAATTTGATTTTGAGGACTGGTTCTTTGAACGATCCTGACGGCAAAGAAGGACTATCCGATATTGTATTCGACATGCTCGACGAAGGTGCCGATGGAATGAACGCACTCCAGATAGCAGATGAAATCGATTTCCTTGGGGCTAATCTTAATATAAGTTCTTCTCTTTTTACTTCGAACCTAAACTTGAATGTCCCTGTATCAAAAATTAATGATGCTCTCGAAATATTCAGTAAAATATTACTCAAACCGGATTTTCCTGAAGCTGAATTGAGTAGATTAAAAAAAGAACGACTTACTACTTTAATGCAATGGCACGATCAACCGAATGAAATTGCCAGAGTAGCATTCAATAAATTGTTGTTTGGTAATCATCCTTATGGAAGAAATGAGGTCGGGACTGAAAAATCGATTAAAAATATTACACGGGATGATATCATCGATTATTACAAAAAGTATTTTACACCGGACAATTCGTTTATTGTAACGGTGGGGGATATTGATAGGAGCGGACTCGAAAAATTATTGAATGAATATTTCTCCAGCTGGAATAAAAAGGGAGATTTCAAACAAAAAATTGAAATGCCGTTAAACGGGAATCCAGGGAAAATATTTTTAATTGATAAACCTGGTGCTGCTCAGTCGGTAATTTATATCGGTGATGTTGCCCCTTCGCGTACTACGCAGGATTATTATTCGATCAATGTAATGAACACAATCCTCGGTGGCTCTTTTACATCCCGACTAAATAATAATTTGAGAGAAGAACACGGTTATACTTACGGTGCAGGTTCCAGATTTGTATTGCGTCCGGTTGCTGGATATTTTATCGCTTATTCGTCGGTACAAACTGATGTGACAGACAAAGCGTTGCGGGAATTTTTTAAGGAATTAAATGGAATTCGTCAGCCGATTTCTCAGGAAGAAGTTGACAGGGCAAAAAATTATACTGCTCTCGGTTACCCTAATAATTTTCAAACAGTTGCAGGGATTGCAGGTGAGCTGGAAGAATTAGTCTATTACAATTTGCCGAAAGATTATTTTAATCAGTATATCGATAGGATTCTTTCTGTTAAAGACAAAGAGGTAAAAAGTGCCGCAGAAAAATATATTAGACCAGACAAAATGATAGTAGTCGTTGTTGGAGATAAGTCGCGAATTGCTGAAGGAATAAAAAAACTGAATCTGGGTGAAGTTATCGAAATGACGGTGGAAGATGTTTTGGGCAAAGTTCCAGAGCTGTAATAAGTTTTGATTAGTCAAGATTTATTAATTTTTATGATCACCAAATTAGAAAGCTCTAAATGCAGGCAAGCTAGGGCAAAGGATAAGTAATCCATGAGCTTTAGCTTGCTTTTCAGTTATAAGCATAGTTGTTTTGAAACATGGCTAAATTAGTATCAAACGTTTTTAATAAAGATGAGTTATTGTGTTAATTTTTCAGTTAGTTCATAATTAATTTATCACCTATCAACCATTAACTCCCAAACCACAAACTCCAGAACTAAGAACTCTTTAACAAAGAACTCCTGAACTAAGAACTCCTGAACAAAGAACCCCCAACCACGAACCACATCCTTACTATTTCCTAATCCCCAATCCCTAACCCCTAACCCCTAATCCCTAATCCCTAATCCCTTACTCACCAATAATAGTAACGACAATATTTCTCGGACCGCCTTGATTGCGATGCTCGCATAAATAGATGCCCTGCCAGGTGCCAAGATTCAATCTACCGTTTTTAATCGGAACTGTGAGCGAGCTTCCGAGTATAGAAGTTTTAATGTGTGAAGTCATATCGTCCGTACCTTCCAGCGTGTGCTCGAAAAGCGAAGCATCTTCAGGAACAAGACGGCTGAAATATTTTTCCATGTCGCTTCGAACAGTAGGGTCGGCATTTTCATTTAAAGTGAGCGATGCAGAAGTATGTTTGATAAATATATGCACAATACCCACAGTAACATTTTTTAGCTCTGGTAGATAACTCAAAATTTCATCGGTTATAAGGTGGAATCCGCGTCTTCTTGGTTTTAATGTTATTTCCTGTTGACGGAACATTTACTCCTCCTTTTATTAATTCCAAAAATAAAAAAGTAAAATTTTATTTTTGTCTGTAACAATTGCGGAGGAATTATGAACACGTTAGAAGCCCTTTTAACAAGGCGAAGTATAAGACGGTATAAAAATCAACCGGTCGAAAAGGAAAAAGTCGACAAGATTTTGAAAGCGGCAATGTATGCCCCATCTGCACACAACAGTCAGCCGTGGCATTTTATTGTTATTGATGATAGAGAAACATTGAACAAAATAGCAGAGCTGCACCCGTATGCAAAAATGTGCAGGGAGGCACCTCTCGGAATACTTATTTGCGGCGACAGACGACTCGAAAGCCTCGAAGGGTACATTGCATTGAATTGTGCCGCTGCAACCGAAAATATTTTACTGGCTGCTCACGAACTCGATTTAGGTTCGGTCTGGATTGCAGTTTATCCGAGAGCAGAGCGAATCAATATTTTCAAAGAGCTCTTCGGATTACCTGACAATATCCTGCCGGTGGCTATGGTGGCAATTGGTTACCCCGACGAGAAAAAAAATCAACCCGAGCGTTTCAAGCCGGAACGTATTCATTATAACGGCTGGTAATTAATTTGTTGCGATAGGTCAATCTTTCCATTATTTTGGAACTTTAATAAAAACGGTGATGCAATGCAATCGATCGAATGGACGGAACAACTTCGTTTTTTAGTTGCACTTGCTCTCGGTTTTTTGGTGGGGCTCGAAAGAGAATCCACTAAAGGAAAACAGAAAAAAGTTATCTTAGGCGGAATCAGAACTTATCCAATAATAAGTTTAATGGGATTTGGATGTGCCTGGCTCTATAAAATTGGAGTGGAGGCAATTCTGCCACTCGGACTTGTTGCAATTTCTGCATTGACGGTAATATCGTATTTTTCAAAATCGCAATACGATAAATACGGCGTAACAAGTGAAGTAAGTGCGCTTGTAACATTTATTATAGGTGCACTGGCATTGCTCGTTGATATCTGGGCTTCGATGGCTCTTGGAATCATTAGCACAATTTTACTTTCTGAGAAAGCGAGGCTGGAATTCTACGTCGACCGTCTCGACCGAGTTGAGTTTCTTGCGGTTCTTAAATTCCTGCTGGTAACTCTAATCATTCTACCTGTTTTGCCCGACAAGAATTACACTCAATTTAATATTAATCCATATAAAACATGGCAAATTGTAATTATCGTTTCTACAGTAGGATTTGTAGGATATATTATTTCAAAGCGTTTGGGTGCTCATGCCGGTTTTCGAGTTTCAGGTCTGGTGGGTGGAATTGTATCGAGCACCGCCGTCTCAATTGCTTACGGCAGGATGGCTCAAAAGAACGAAAATCTATGGCATCCGGCTCTACAGGGCGCTCTCGTTGCTTCGAGCGTAATGTATATACGTGTACTTGTACTTATTTATATAATTAATTCGGCAGTAGTTGAATATATCTGGCTTCAACTAACTTTTCTAAGTCTGGCTGGATTTATTATTTCGTTTGTCAATGGAAATAAAACCGCAACCAAGAGGTCGATAATCGATCAAGAGATACAAAACCTTCAGAATCCTTTCGAAATACGACCGGCCATTTTATTTGCCGTGTTGTTTCTGGGACTTTCAGTAATTACAGGCTTGGTTAAAAATTACTTTGGCAGTTCGGGAATTATTTCACTTTCTGCAATCGTCGGGATTACGGATATAGACCCATTTATTTTATCGCTGGTAAGCGGCGATATATTCGGAGCTCAAATAATTGCAGCATCGATTTTAATTGCGATGATGAGTAATTCGATTATGAAAGGAATTTATTTTGGGACGATGGTTAAACAAGCTCGCAAGGATGTGTTAATACGATTCGGTCTCCTGGCTGTTTTACATATTCCTGTAATTGTAATGACACTATTTAACTTGAGGAATTATGTTTCTTAGAGTGAAAGTAAAGATTCAGTGAAATATAAGTATTTTGAAATAGTACGTAGAAAACCGGACCAAGAACGGATATCGGATTCATAAAAGTTATTGCGAGCCATATTGTGTACGAATTATTTTTTTGTCCTAACGACTGACTTGCCTCAGAAGCATATTCCTTTCCTCCTATAAACCAGCCAAGTATAAAGAGGAATGCACAGATTAAAGCTGTTATAAAGCCAATCTGATAAACCAGCGTCAATTCCGATGTAAAATTATTGCGTATATAATTTGAGGCTCCTGATGTTGCTAAATAAACATTTACTACCAGTATGTAAAACGAGATGTCCTTCAGATCAATTAACTTTTCCCATAAAGGAACGCTTATTGCTTTTATTAATCTTGTCAGAATCAAAGGAATTGTGAACGTAACCAGTACAGGTAATAAAATGTCGTTAAATGTAATATTGTTTCCGCTGTCGATAATCAAAGGTAGAATAAAAGGGAGTATGATTGTAATTACTACGTTGGTAAGCACCAACGAAAAAAGAGTGAATTCTACTTTCCCATTTTTCAGACTTATAATAACCGGAGCTGCAATGGCAGTTGGGGCTATGGCTGTTATGAATGCCGTTTGCGCAAGTAATTTATCGAATGGATAAATCAAAAAATATGATATAAGAGAAGCTGATATCAAAGAAATTAATATGATGAAATGCTTAATGTTGATAATATTCTTATCAATTTTAATATCGAGGAACGAAAAGAAGAGCAACGCCATTAATAAATAACGAATTAAAAAGGTAAATCTATGTCCGTAAGGGAAAAGGATACCTGCGGTAATTGCGACAATAAGGAGTAAATTTTTCATAGCAACTATCTGAAAATGATGGTTTTCTTGCCGTATTGAAGAACGCGGTTGTTGACGTGTAGATCTACGGCGCGTGCAAGCACCAAACGTTCGAGGTCGCGTCCTTTTCTGATTAAATCTTTCAAAGAATCCTTATGAGAAATTCTTATAACATCCTGCTCGATAATGGGACCTTCGTCCAGTTCTTCCGTTACGTAATGACTTGTAGCGCCAATTAATTTGACTCCTCTTTCGTAAGCTTTTTTATAAGGGTCAGCTCCACTAAATGCCGGCAGGAATGAATGATGTATGTTGATAATATTATTTGGATAGTGGGCAATAAATTCAGGAGTAAGAATCTGCATGTAACGCGCCAAGATTATCGACTCGATATTATGTTCTTTTAATAATTCGAGCTCCTTTTCCTCCTGATCGCGTTTGTTTTCTTTCGTTATTGGAAAACAGTAAAAGGGAATATTATACTGACGGGCAATTACTTCAAGATCGGGATGATTCGAAATGATAAGTGGTATTTCGGCATGAAGTTCATTGTTCCTGTAACGCCAGAGTATTTCAAGCAGGCAATGGTCATATCTTGATACGAATATGGCAAGGCGTTTTTTTTCCTCGCTCAATTTAATATCCCAGTTTGCGTTAATTTCTTCGGTCAATTTTTTGAATTCATTAATAAATTCATCGGTGACATTTGCCTGTCCGTTTAATTCCCATTCGATCCGAATGAAGAACATTTTCTCGTTTTTGTCGACATGCTCGTCCAGATCGATAATGTTTGCGTCCCTCTGGAATAAGAACTGTGATATTTTAGCCACAAGACCTTTCCGGTCTGCACACGATAAAATTAATGTAGCACTACTCATCTCTTCACACAAATATTTTTTTTCATCTGTAAATTACGAAAAAAAGTTGCTAAATTTGTAAGTAAACGCTGAAGTTAACGTTCAAAAGGAGGACTTAATGAAATCTTTAATTCTTTTTTTGCTAATTCCACTCTTTTTAACAGCGCAGGACAAACCAAAACAATTTACAATAGATCAATGCGTCAGAGAATTTAACTGGGAAGATACTGTCGGTACAAAAGTGGGATACCAGTTCTGGTTTGTCGATAAAAATTTTCTCGACGGACGCACGCTCAAATTGAGTGTTGTTGCACCTCATAAAGCCACACACGCACCCCATAAACATGCTGAAGACGAATTCTTTTTTGTGCTGGAAGGAATTGCCGAATTTTATCTCGACGGCGAAACGAGAATCGGTAAACCATATTCGAGTTTTTATTGTCCACCTAACAGCATGCACGGCATAAGAAATGTTGGCGATACGGAATTAAAATATCTTGTAATAAAAAAATATAACACGAAATGAAAACAAAATTATTTTTTATTGCCTTTCTGATTTTTGCCGCACCTCTCTTCGGGCAGTACAATTTTATTAATATCTGGAATGGCATTGCGCCCGGATCTTCAGATACATTAAAAGAAGAAAAATACAGCGACGAAAGATTCTGGTCTGTTGCACAACCTGGTCTGGTTTTCTACAAATCACCTCAGTCAAAAGGGATTACTATGCTCGTTTTGCCAGGAGGAGGATATCATCATCTGGCATTTGTAAAAGAAGGCGTTGCAATTGCAAAATGGCTAAACAAACGGGGCATCGACGCTTACGTTTTAAAATATCGACTTAATCCTGAAGACGCCCTCGACGATGCTCAAAGAGCAAATTGTTTTATTAGGAGCAAAACTAAAGGTGAGAAAATAGGGATAATTGGATTTTCTGCGGGTGGTCACCTTGCCGCAAATCTAATGCTTTCACCCAAACGTATCTTTATCGATTCAATCGATAACTATAATTATAAACCCGAATTTGCCGTACTGATTTATCCATGGTTCCAGAATCTTTACGAAAAAGTAACTGGTGAACTTCCACCCTTATTTATTGCGCACGCTGCCGATGATACGAGAGTGCCTATTCAGGAATCCTTGAATTTTGTAGATGCTTGTGTTAAGAATAATGTATTTCCTGAAGTGCATATCTTTTTTGAAGGTGGACACGGCTTCGGTATGGAAAAAGAAAACGGTTATGCGGCTTCGGAATGGCCGCAACTGCTCGAAAAATGGCTGGTCAATAAAAGAATACTAAGTGTAGGTGGAGATCTAAAATGAAATTTGTCAATATTGTTATTGCTTTTGCTTTCTTTGTATTACAAGGACAAGCACAAGATAAAAAGGAAATAATCGACGTATCGGGATTTGACAACAGTGCACATCACTGGTACGATATAAGCGCAGAAGACAATATAATTGAACCAATCGAAAATCAACCGAGATACAAACCATGGCAAATCAAAGAGATTGCCGACAACATTCTGCTTTATCAAAAAGAAAATGGAGGCTGGGCTAAAAATTATGATATGCTTGCCATCCTGACTGAAGAACAAAAAGAAGCGCTCTTGAAATCAAAAGATATGACCAATACAACTTTTGATAACTGGACAACACACACTCAGGTGGAATATCTTGCGCGCGCTTACGAAATTCTTAAAGATGAACGTTATAAAGTTGCTTGTCTAAAAGGCATCGAATTTATTTTAAGTGCTCAGTACTCAAACGGCGGATGGCCTCAGTTCTATCCGGATACGAGCGGATACAGAAAGTATATTACTTTTAACGACGGCGCAATGGCAGGCATAATGAGAGTACTCTACAATATTGTGAAGAAAGTGCCTCATTATTCTTTTGTGGAAAAAGATTTATACGAAAGGTCAAAGGTTGCATTTGAAAAAGGTTTAAGGTGTATTCTCGATTGTCAGATAAAAGAAAACGGTAAATTATATGCCTGGGGGCAGCAGCACGATAATGTTACGCTCAAACCTCAAAAGGCGCGCACTTACGAATTGCCTTCAATTGCCAATCAGGAAAGTGCTGACCTTGTATTGTTCTTGATGGATATCGACGATCCTTCGCCCGAGCTTATCAATGCAATTGAAAGCGCGGTAAGTTGGTTCGAAGAATCAAAAATCAAAGGAATACGAATCGAAGAAAAAAAGATTGAACCGAAAAAATACAAATGGAGCACACTAAGTATCGACCGCATTGTAGTTGAGGATTCTACGGCTCCGCCGATCTGGCCCAGGTATAGCGAGCTTGTAACTCATAAACCTTTATTTTCTAATCGCGACGGCAAAAAAGTCTACTCGCTCGCCGAAGTGGCTCACGAAAGAAGAGCCGGCTATTCATGGTATACTTACCTGCCACAACGTGTACTCGATAAATATCCAGAATGGAAAAAGAAACTTGTAAAGGAATAAATTGAGGAATAACCATGACAAAAAATATTTTAATTATCCTGATGTTATTGTTTTTAATGGGCTTTAATATGCCGCAGAATAAAATTAAGATAGTCTGCTTTGGCGATTCGATTACACGCGGTGCGGGTGTGGAAGGCAAAGAATGGGTGGAAAAATTGTCAGCGCGGTTCGATAAAATAACTTTTGTTAATGCTGGTAGAAATGGCAGAAAAACCTCTGATCTAAATGAGCTGCAGCCGGTAATCGACAACAACCGAGATGCCAATTATTTTATTATTTTATTGGGAGTAAATGACTTGAAAAACGGCAACGACAGCCTCGTAGCTCTTTGTGTGCAAAACCTCGACAGCATGGTTACTAAAATCAAATCGGAGATTCCTGCTGCAAGAGTTATTATCGCATCACCGTGTAATATCAATCTTGAGACGATGAACGAGACTAACAGAAAAAAGTTATATAACGATGCCACTCAAACTTCATTAATAAAATTAAATGAAGAATATAAGAAACTGGCGGAACGTCGGGGTACGGAGTTCATTCAACTTTATGGAAAAGTAAGCCCCGAAAATTTTTTGGATGGTCTCCATCCGAATGAGAAAGGGCACGAAGAAATTGCAAATGCCATTGCTGAATATATTTCAACCATGATAAAATAAGCCTCTCTACAAGGGATTTTAACGATTCCAGAAAAATTAAAAGTTATCGTCTGCGAAAGGGGAATCTAATCGTAGATTCCCATTCCAGGCTTGCTCCATTTAAAAACGATTGAGCTCTTAAAAATCACGACAAAAACTGCAAAATGTGTACGGCGGCATTATTAGAAGAAAATTTTTTTTATTTTTGTAAAGAATAATAAACAAGGGGAAATTTAAAATGACTGCAAATTTTGATATGATAAAAAGCGTATATGATAATTTTGTAAATAAAGTTGAAAAAGCGCGAAGGGTTGTCGGTAGACCTTTAACTTATGCTGAGAAGGTACTCTATTCTCATCTGGCGGAAGAACCGACACGTGAATTTATACGGGGCAAGGACTTCGTCGATTTTTATCCCGATAGAGTTGCAATGCAGGATGCAACAGCACAAATGGCATTGCTTCAGTTCATGCACGCAGGTAGAAAAACTTCGGCCGTTCCTGCTACAGCGCATGCCGATCATTTAATTGTTGCACAGAACGGTTCTAAAGAAGACCTGGAAAAAGCAATCGAAGAAAACAGAGAAGTTTACGACTTTCTCGAAAGTATCTGTCAGAAATACGGTGTTGGATTCTGGAAGCCAGGCGCTGGAATTATACATCAAGTCATACTCGAAAATTATGCTTTCCCTGGTGGCATGATGATCGGTTCGGATTCGCATACCCCGAATGCTGGTGGACTCGGTATGATTGCAATTGGCGTCGGCGGTGCCGATGTAGTAGACGTTATGGCTGGAATGCCGTGGGAATTGAAATGGCCTAAATTAATTGGTGTTAAATTAACTGGTAAACTTTCGGGCTGGACAGCCCCGAAAGACGTGATTCTTAAATTGGCTGGAATGCTTACTGTAAAAGGAGGTACAGGAGCAATTATTGAATATTTCGGTGAAGGCGCCAATTCAATTTCGTGCACAGGAAAAGCTACGATTTGTAATATGGGTGCTGAAGTAGGTGCCACAACATCAATCTTTCCTTTCGACTTAAAAATGGCAAATTACCTGCGTAAAACCGATAGAGAAGACGTTGCAGAACTTGCCGAAAAACTCGCTGACCAGTTAAAAGCTGACGACGAGGTTTATGCCAATCCAGAAAAATACTTCGACCAACTTATCGAAATTAATTTAAGTGAACTGGAACCACATATTAATGGACCTTTCAGTCCCGACCTTGCCCATCCTTTATCCAGAATGAAAGAAGCTGTCAAGGAAAACAATTACCCGGATAAAATTAGTGTGGCTCTAATTGGAAGCTGTACAAACTCCAGTTATGAAGATATCGACAGGGCGGCAAACATCGCCAAACAAGCACTGGCAAAAGGATTGAAAGCAAAGTCGCAATTTACAATAACACCCGGCTCTGAACAGGTACGCGCTACTATAGAACGCGACGGACAACTTCAGATATTGACAGAACTGGGTGGTAAAGTACTTGCCAATGCATGTGGTCCATGTATCGGAATGTGGAAGAGAATGGATATTAAAACTGGCGAGAGAAATACAATTGTTAATTCGTTCAATCGTAATTTTGCTAAAAGAAACGACAATAATCCCGAGACATTTTCGTTTGTTGCAAGTCCAGAAATTGTGACAGCTCTGGCAATTGCTGGAAGTTTATCATTCAATCCTGAAACCGACACACTTAAAAACGAAAAAGGAGAGGAAGTAAAACTCGATCCTCCTTACGGTGATGAATTGCCTTTGAAAGGATTTGTTAAAGATAATAAAGGTTATCTTGCGCCAACACCCGACGGCTACAAAACCGAAGTAAAAATCGACCCGAAGAGCGAACGATTGCAGCTTCTCGAAAGGTTCGAAGCCTGGGATGGTAACGATTTCATCGATATGCCCTTGCTGCTGAAAGCAAAAGGTAAATGTACAACCGACCACATTTCGCCTGCCGGTCAATGGTTGAAATACCGTGGGCATCTCGACAATATTTCGAAGAATTTGTTCCTCGGCGCAGTCAACGCCTTTACTGGTAAAACTGGTGAAGCTAAAAATCTTTTTACAGGTGAATATAAACCAGTTCACGAAGTAGCACGTGAATACAAAGCCAGGGGACTTGGCTGGGTAGTCGTGGGCGACGAGAATTACGGCGAAGGTTCTTCACGTGAACATGCAGCAATGGAACCGCGCTACCTCGGAGGCAAAGCTATTATTGCTAAAAGTTTTGCACGTATCCACGAAACTAATTTGAAAAAACAGGGAATGCTACCCCTTACTTTTGCCGAACCCTCCGACTACGATAAAATCCAGGAAGATGATAAAATCAGTATTGTAGGACTAAAAGAACTTGCACCCGAAAAACCAGTTAAAATGATAGTTAAACACAAAGATGGTACACAGGAAGAGATCATGCTAAATCATTCATTTAGTGAAGGACAGATTGAATGGTTTAAAGCTGGCAGTGCATTAAATCTAATTGCTGAGAAGAATAAATAGTTTTATGGAAAAAAATAATAAATGAAAAGCCGGGGATATATTTCGTCTCCGGCTTTTTTTACATCTTCTTTTTAGTCGTTTGATATAATCAAAGTAAACCTCTATCAATAATCAAAGATCATTCTCTATGTACAATTGTAGCGCTTGCCTGTCGTGCAGCCAGGAGTGTGATCTGTGCAATGTTAACATGCGGTGGGCGCGAAGCACAGAATATTACAGCGTTGGCCACATCATCGCCCGTCAATGGCACTATGCCTTTGTAAACATTCTTCGCTTTTTCTTCGTCGCCGTCGAAGCGGACGCGGCTGAAATTCGTTTCTACCAGTCCAGGGTCGATTGTGCTTACACGGATATTTTTGTCTATTGTGTCCATTCTCAATGACTTTGTAATTGCGTCGACAGCGTGTTTTGTGGCGCAATAGACTGCTCCTTTTGGATATGCTTCGTGTCCGGCAATTGAACCAATGTTTATTATATGTCCACTCTGCCTTTCGACCATTCCTTTCAATACTTCATGAGTAACGTAGAGCAGTCCTTTAACGTTTGTGTCGATCATAATATCCCAGTTGTCGGGATTGTCCTCATAAAATTTATTCAATCCTTTAGCAAGTCCGGCATTGTTAATTAGAATATCAATTTTTTGCCATTCTACGGGTAGCTCTTCAACAAATTTTTTTACTTCATTGCGATTACGTACATCGAGTTTACCGGTATAGACTTTAACGCCGAATTTTTGTTTTATGTCCTCAGCTATTTCATCGATTAATTCCACTCTGCGCGCCGATATGATCAAATTGGAACCTTCGCGTGCAAATGCATAAGCGCACGATTTCCCGATTCCAGATGTTGCGCCTGTGATGAAAACTATTTTGTTCTTTAGTGACATATATACCTCGTTAAATTGCATTAAAATTTTTACAAAATTAATAAATATAATTTTTGCAAGCAGAAATAAATAATAAAGATAGTATATCCTGATTTTATTATTTTTAGGTCGTAAATTCCTGGCTATTAGTAAAATGAATGAAAGGGAAACCGAAAGAGAACAGTTGTCGGAAAAGCTAATTTGTTATCATTGCGGCGATGATTGCAGCGATGATTCGATTGCTATTGGAGATAAATATTTCTGTTGCAACGGGTGTAAAACCGTCTATGAAATTCTTAATTCGGCTAATCTGTGTAATTATTATAATATCGAGCCGGGAGCCGGAATCAAAAAACAAAACAAGTCGTATAGAAATTTTGAATTTTTAGACGATCCCGATCTGAAAGATAAGTTAATTGATTTCAGCGACGGCAGGATTACCACAGTTACCTTTCACATACCACAAATCCACTGCAGTTCGTGTATCTGGGTACTGGAGAACTTGAATAAGCTCGACGAAGGTGTAATTACTTCTCGTGTGAATTTTCCAAAGAAAAAATTGTTCGTCAAATATTCAGAAGGTAAAACGTCGCTCAGGAAAATTGTCGAACTTCTCGATTCCATTAACTACGAGCCGCTACTTACTCATGAAGGCAAAGAAGAAGACAAACTAAAGGAAATAAACAAAAAACTCTATTTCAAAGTAGGGATAGCAGGTTTCAGTTTTGGAAATATAATGATGCTTAGTTTTCCGGAGTATCTTTCGCTCGGCACAAACTCCGACACCGAACTTAAAACCATATTTTCTTATCTTAACCTGTTGCTTGCCTCGCCTGTTGTGTTCTACAGCTCTTCAGACTATTTTACTTCGGCTTTCAAAGGACTCAAAAATAAAATTGTCAACATCGACGTACCGATTGCACTCGGAATTATTGTTCTTTTTTTAAGAAGTCTTTATGAGATAATAACGTCAACAGGAGCAGGTTATCTCGATTCACTGGCCGGTCTGGTCTTCTTTCTTCTGATCGGAAAAGTATTTCAGAATAAAATTTATCACTCGCTCAGCTTTGAGAGAAATTATAAATCGTATTTCCCGATTTCTGTTACTATAAGAAAAAATCATAACGAAACTGCAGTACCACTCGAAAAACTAAAAGTGGGCGATAGAATGATTATTCGCAACGGCGAGATTGTGCCTGCCGATTCCATTCTGATTAAAGGAGAAGCTTATATCGATTACAGCTTTGTAACCGGCGAATCGGAGCCCGTTAAACTTAAAAACGGTGATATTATTTATGCTGGAGGAAGGCAGCAAGGTGGTACAATCGAAGCAGAATCGATTAAAGAAGTTTCTCAAAGCTATTTAACTCGATTGTGGAACGATGCAACCTTCCGTAAGAACAATGAGAGTCGCACCGAATCCCTTGTCGATTTTGTAAGTAAATATTTTACTGCGATAGTAATTTCAATTGCTATAATCACTTTTTTCTATTGGTCAACTGAAAACTACCTGATCGCTTTTAATGCTTTCACTGCGGTGTTGATTGTTGCATGCCCTTGCGCTCTGGCTCTTTCAATTCCGTTTACTTTTGGAAATGCTCTCAGAATTTTCGGTAGGAACAAATTCTATTTGAAAAGCATTTCGGTAGTGGAGACATTGTCAAAAATTACTACTGTGGTGTTCGACAAAACTGGCACAATTACGGACAATAAATTTCCGCATGTTGAATTTATCCTGGTTAAGCAAGTTGACCCAAAAGAATTAATGCCAGCGATAAAATCTCTTGTGATAAATTCTTCTCACCCTTTGAGCAGAACAATTGTGGAATACTTGAAGGGATTTAGTACGATCGATTTTTCAGAATTCAAAGAATATCCCGGAAAAGGTCTGGAAGCAAAATTAAATGGTAAATTATATAAAGTAGGTACGCCTGAATATACCGGATTCGACGCCTCATTGACGAACGATTCTTCAATCAACGTAACAGTTACTGCCAATGGAGAAGCACTCGGCTATTTCAAAATAAAAACGAAATACAGAAATAAACTCGATGAAGTAATATCGCATCTCAATTCGAGATATAAACTTTTTCTTTTGACTGGTGATACGGAAAGGGAAAAACCGAAGCTGGAAAAATATTTTATTAGTGGAAGTATACTTTTCAGACAGAGTCCATTTGACAAACTCGAATTTATCCAGAAGCTTAAAGCTAAAGGCGATATTGTAATGATGATTGGTGATGGCTTAAACGACGCCGGAGCGCTTCAAAAAAGCGACGCAGGCATTTCGATTTCAGACAGCATCAATAATTTTACGCCAGCATGCGACGCCATTCTCGATGCAGATTCTTTCAGTTTACTCCATAAATTTCTCGAATATTCGATTACAAGCAGATTCATTGTTTATGCGAGCTTTTTGGTCTCTTTTGTCTATAATGCTGTAGGTTTATATTTTGCAACTACGGGTAAACTTCAACCAGTAATTGCGGCAATACTGATGCCGTTGAGTTCTATTACAATAGTTTTGTTTACTACTGCTTCAACAACAATTTTTGCAAAAATAAAAGGCTTACTGTAATGTCAGTAATTGTTATACTCGTATTTGCCAGTTTGCTGGTTGCAGGTGGATTCTTGATAGCTTACCTCTGGGCGGTAAGGTCGGGGCAGTACGACGATACTTATACACCGTCGATTAGAATTTTATTCGACGACAAAAAAATCAACAGTGCTGAATCAAATAAACAGGAGCAATAGATGCAGGTAGAAAAATTCAGTTACGATAATCATATAGTCAGGCAATTTTCAATTGCCACAATTCTATGGGGCTTTGTGGGAATGCTTGTAGGATTGATTATTGCTATTCAACTTTACTTTCCGACAGCAAATCTCGGCATTCAGTATACTACATTCGGTAGAATACGCCCTCTTCATACAAATGCGGTAATATTTGCTTTTGTTGGCAATATGATCTTTGCAGGTGTTTATTATTCGTTACAACGACTTTGTAAAGCTCGAATGTACAGTGACTTTTTGAGCAAGTTCCATTTCTGGGGCTGGCAGCTGATTATTCTTGCAGCGGCAATAACTCTTCCGCTGGGTCTGACAACCAGCAAGGAGTATGCTGAACTCGAATGGCCCATCGATATTATGATAGCTGTAGTGTGGGTGGCATTCGGTATAAATCTGTTTGGTACAATAATTAAAAGACGAGAAGAACACATGTATGTGGCAATCTGGTTTTATATAGCCACATTTGTAACTGTAACTGTTTTGCATATCGTTAACTCGATAGAAATTCCGGTAACGTTTTTTAAAAGTTATCCCGTTTATGCTGGAGTTCAGGATGCTCTGGTTCAATGGTGGTACGGACACAATGCAGTTGCATTTTTTCTGACCACTCCGTATCTGGGTCTGATGTATTATTTTCTACCGAAAGCTGCTGAACGTCCCGTCTATTCGTATCGTCTTTCAATTCTCCATTTCTGGGCGTTAATATTTATTTACATCTGGGCTGGGCCTCATCACCTTTTATATACAGCATTGCCCGACTGGGCTCAATCGCTTGGCACTGTTTTTTCAGTTATGTTGATTGCCCCTTCGTGGGGTGGCATGTTAAACGGACTTCTCACACTTCGAGGTGCATGGGACAAAGTTCGAGAAGATCCCGTTCTTAAATTTATGGTCGTTGCTGTTACTGCATACGGTATGGCTACATTCGAAGGACCAATGCTTTCACTTAAAAATGTCAACGCTATTTCACACTACACTGATTGGACAATAGCACACGTACACGTCGGAGCACTTGGCTGGAATGGCCTTTTAACCTTTGGAATCCTTTACTGGCTAATACCCAGAATGTGGAATACAAAGCTTTACTCAAGAAAACTTGCCAATTCGCATTTCTGGATTGCTACGCTTGGAATTGTTTTCTACGTCGTGCCAATGTATTGGTCGGGTATAACTCAATCGTTAATGTGGAAACAATTTACAGAACTCGGTTTGCTTCAGTACCCAAACTTTCTCGAAACAACGCTCCAGATTATTCCAATGCACGTAATCAGATCAATTGGCGGTCTGCTTTATCTGAGCGGTGTGGTTATGATGGTTTATAATCTTGCCATGACTGCAAAGCAGGGTAAATTCATTAAGGACGAAGCTGCCGAAGCTTATCCTCTCGTTAAGTCAACAGATAAACTTAAAAGAGGAATGATACACCGCTATCTCGAAAAACGTCCGGTCAAATTTGCTTTTCTATCGACAGTTGTAATTTTGATAGGGGGACTTGTCGAAACTATTCCGACATTTATCGTAAAATCGAATATACCGACCATTTCGAGTGTTAAACCGTATTCGCCACTGGAGCTGCATGGGCGAGATATTTACATCCGCGAAGGCTGCAATGCGTGCCATTCACAAATGGTGCGTCCTTTCAGATCTGAAACCGAAAGATACGGCGAGTATTCAAAAGCCGGTGAATTTGTTTACGACCATCCGTTCTTATGGGGTTCGAAAAGAACTGGACCGGATTTACACAGAGTGGGAGGCAAATATTCCAATCTGTGGCATTATCTCCATCTGGAAGATCCAGCTCAAATGTCGCCAGGATCAATAATGCCTTCCTATAAATGGTTGATTACTCAACGAATTGATACTGCGAAAACAGCGGCCAAAATACGCGCTATGCGCTCTATAGGTGTGCCTTACCCGGAAGGTTACGAAAAATTTGCCAACGAAGATTTAATGAAACAGGCCAATGCAATTGCCGATGATCTTTTGAATAACGGAATTCCAATTGACCCTGACAACGATATAATCGCTTTGATTGCGTACTTGCAAAGACTTGGCACAGATATAAAAGTAGAAAGGAAAGGTGAATAATGATTTCTAATTATTTGAGCTCGATTGATGGAGTATCTGTCTATCCAATTATCAGTTTGATCATCTTTTTTAGCGTCTTTATAATTACGATAATAAGAACATGGAAGCTGGACAAGAACTTCATCGAAAAAATGAAAAATCTTCCGTTAAATAATTCACAAATGAAAAACAATTCAGAGATTAACAATGAGTAAGATAAAATCGATATTAACGTTTATATTGCTTTCGCCTTTGAGTTCTGTAATGGCGGCAGGCAACGAGGAAATTCTTGATAGCGTAATGAAAACAATGATAATAATTACTCTACTTGTGATTGCTTTTGTCCTCTGGCTTGCATTTGTTTATTCGGAAAAGAACGATTCTGAAGGGAAAATTTTCCTCGAACCAATCCGTTATGTGTTTGCTTTTCTAAGTAAATCTACTCCAATTGACAGGGAACAGGAAATTCTGCTGGGACACAACTACGACGGCATAAGGGAACTGGACAATCGTGTTCCGCCGTGGTTTCAAATTCTTTTCTATGGAACAATAATCTGGGCTGCGGGTTATTTAATAAGTTATCACGTAATTGGCAATGGTCAGGTGCAATTGGATGAATACAAATACGAAATTGAACAGGCAAAATTACAGCGGGAAATTTTAATCAAATCGGGTGCATTTATTAACGAGGAAACCGTTTCTTTCGTAGACGATCAGGCAGCACTTTCCGAAGGGAAAGATATATTCCTTAAAAATTGTGCAAGCTGTCACGGTCAAAACGGCGAAGGACTTATAGGACCGAATTTAACCGACGATTACTGGATTCACGGCGGTGGAATTAAAAATATTTTCAGGACCATTAAATACGGAGTTCCGCAAAAAGGAATGATAAGCTGGGAATCCCAGCTCGAACCAAAGAAGATGCAGGCTGTAGCAAGTTATATTATTACATTGCACGGAACAAATCCTCCTAATTCCAAAGCACCGGAAGGAGAATTGTGGAAGGAAAATAGTGTTGAAGGAAGCAAAGGTATATGAATAAAACTTTTGAAAATGTTAACCGAGAAACTTTCAGGGATTCGATAGCTACCGTAACAAAAGAAGGTAAAAGACGCTGGATCTATCCTAAAAAACCTTCAGGTAAATTTTATCGAGCAAGAACGATAGTAAGCATCTTTCTCCTTTTGTTTCTTGTGTCGGCTCCGTTCATTAAGATTGCAGGGCACCCGTTCATTTTGTTTAATGTGCTTGAACGTAAATTTGTAGTATTCGGCATTTATTTCGGTCCTCAGGATATCTACTTTTTTGCTCTTGCTATGATAGCATTTATTGTCTCAATTTTTCTTTTTACTGTGGTTTACGGTCGACTGTTTTGCGGATGGGTTTGTCCTCAAACTGTTTTTATGGAAATGGTGTTTAGAAAAATTGAGTACTGGCTGGAAGGCGACGCCAAAGAACAGCGCAGGCTTGATCAAATGAAGATGAATTTGCACAAGTTCAGAATAAAAGCTGCAAAGCATATTATCTTTTTTGCAATCTCTTTCGGAATATCGAATATCTTCCTGGCTTATATAATCGGTTCAGATAATTTACTAAAATATATTACACATTCACCCACACTTCATACAGGAACTTTTATAGCAGTTTTAATTTTCTCGGGGGTTTTTTATTTCATCTTCTCATATTTCAGAGAGCAAGCATGCGTGTTTGTTTGTCCATATGGCAGACTTCAGGGGGTAATGCTGGATGAAAATTCGATTGTAATTCATTATGACTTCAAAAGAGGAGAACCGCGGGGAAAACTGCGACGCGGTGAAGAGAGAATAGCAGGAGATTGTATCGATTGTAAACAGTGCGTGGAAGTATGTCCCACCGGTATCGACATAAGAGATGGAACCCAACTCGAGTGTGTCAACTGTACAGCCTGCATCGATGCCTGCGATTATGTTATGAAACGGATTGGCAAACCAAAAGGACTTATTCTTTATGCTTCTAAAAATGAAATTGAAACCGGACGAAGACCGATCTTAACACCTAAAGCAATTGGTTATACAGTCGTACTCTTGTTCTTGCTGTTCCTGATTTTTTTCCTTTTGATTAACAGAGCTGAACTCGACGTTAATATTCTCAGAACGCCCGGATTACTTTCCCAGGAACAGCCGGGAAATAAAATCAGCAACCTGTACGACATTAAAATTGTGAACAAAACCTCGAAAGAAATTACTCCCAAAATCGAAGTAGAAAATAAAGAAGCGGAAATTAAAATTATCGGTGATAACTTAATAGTAAAACCACAAAGCATTGCCGAAACAAAGTTTTTTGTAATTTTACCTAAGTCGGAAATCAAAGCAATTAAAACTCCTTTAACTGTGAATGTTTATTCTAATGATAAAATTATTAAGAAGATCACTACTTCCTTTTTAGCACGGCCGGAGAAAAAATGAAATTATCGTGGGGTACTATAATTGTCATAACTTATACTCTATTCGTTATTGGAACACTGACGATGGTTTATATTTTCATGAACCAGGACGTGAGTCTTGTTTCCGAAAATTATTATGCCGAAGAAATCAAGTATCAAAATCAAATCGATAAAAAGAAGAACAGCGCTTCTCTCGAAAAAAACATCGCCGTTTTATTGAACGATGGTTCAGTTGATATCGTATTTCCAGAATTGACGCTGCCTGAAAAAATAAAAGGTAAAATAAAATTCTATAGACCTTCTGATGAAACGAGCGATTTTACCGCCGATATTCAACTTGATTCTACGTATACTTTAAAAATCCCTTTGGATAATCTTAAACCGGGTTACTGGAAAATTATAATCGATTGGTCGGACGGGATTAAAGAATATTATCTTGAAAGAAATTTAATGATAAGCTAATGGAAATCTGGACTGGTTTATTGATCGGACTTTTCGGGAGTCTTCACTGCGTCGGAATGTGCGGACCAATTGTAATGGCAATTCCGATTGTTGGCGAAACGTGGATAAAGATCTTTTCTGGTCGTCTTCTTTACAATGCGGGTAGAATAACGACTTACACTTTGATGGGTTTGCTATTCGGCTTGTTCGGTAAACAATTGCAGTTAATAGGGCTTCAACAATATATTTCATTAATCTCTGGCGGGGTTATTTTGATTTACTTGTTTCTGCCTTCTTCAATGAAAAACAAAGTTGCACACACCAGATTATCTATAATGTTTTATGATCGACTTAAAATTTATTTCGGGAAATTAATATCGCGTAAAACAATTATTTCGCTTTATCTTATAGGGATATTAAACGGTTTATTGCCATGCGGATTTGTTTACGTAGGAATAGCCGGTGCACTTACAATGTCGACGCCTCTTGAAGGCGCAATCTATATGGCTCTTTTCGGACTGGGAACTTTTCCTGTAATGTTTATTACCGCAACCCTTGGAAATTTCATCCATATTAAATTGAGAAAAAAATTAATTCCAGCAATGGCTTTTCTGCTCGCTCTTCTTTTTATTCTGAGAGGTATGAACCTCGGCATTCCATTTTTGAGTCCGAAAATAAAAAATGTAGTTCACGTTGAAATGCATCACTGATTTCTTTTTTTTGTTATCTTTACGCTATTCATTAGAACGGTATGGATAATCAGATCTTAAATAAAGCACATATTTATGTTGAAGGACTTTTCGAGGCGTTTCGAAATACGGATAACCTTTATCACAACATCGACCATACGATCGAAGTGGTCGAGAAAGTAAAGGAGATTGGTGCTGGCGAAGGTTTGAGCGATGAAGAACTCGAAATTGTTATACTGGCTGCTTGGTTTCACGACACGGGTTATTGTATTAAATCGGTAGGACACGAGGAGGTCAGCGCAAATTATGCACGTGGATTTTTAAATGTCGAAAATTATCCCCCCGAAAAGATAAACGAAGTGGTTAAATGTATAATGGCAACGCGCGTTCCCCAAAATCCAACCACTCAACTCGAAAAGGTAATATGTGACGCCGATCTGGCTCATATAGGAAGCGACAATTTTGAGATTCGAAATAACCTCTTTCGTCAGGAATACGAAATTTATTTTGGCAAAGAACTTTCCGAAAAAGAGTGGCTCGAAAAAAGTATCGATTTCTTTTCGCAACACCGTTTCTTTACAGAATATTCGAATCGAAAATACGGCGCTCAAAAAGAAAAAAATATTGAACGAATGAAAATGCAACTAAAATTACTGGATAACGATACGAGCACAAAATGAAAAGACTTTTTCTGGTGAGACATGCTAAATCGAGCTGGAGCAATCCCGACATTTCTGACATTGACAGACCACTTAATAAAAGAGGCGAAAGAGACGCTCCATTTATGGCTCGGTTAATTAAAGAGAAAGGCGTCGTACCGGACTTAATGTTGTCCAGTCCAGCAAAAAGATCTTTTGATACCGCAATCATATTTGCTAAAACATACGGAAAAGATAAAAATGATATTATTATTGAAGATCAAATTTATGAGGCGGGAATGCGTGAACTGAGTTTGGTGGTTGAAAATATTGACGATGACTACGACTCTGTCTTCCTTTTTGGGCATAATCCCGGATTAACAAATTTTGCTAATTTGGTGGGGTCGGAATATCTCGATAATATGCCAACCTGCTCTATCGTGGGAATTGAATTTGATATTAATTCATGGAAGAATGTAGAAAGGGGTAAAGGAAATACATTTTTGTTTGAATATCCCAAAAAATACTTTTAGTAAATTGGGGTCATTCCGTATTTGCCGCATGCATACATCATTAGAATCGAAGTAATGTCGGTGACGGCTCGTTTTTCCTCGTCCATTGGAATTACAAGGTCGTAAACTTCGGCAACGAATTTCATGTTAGTTAAAATCTTTTTGAGTTCAGAATACGTCGGTTCGCCGTGCCACATTGCCACACGTTTTACGAGATGATTCTGATTCCTTCTTAGGAATTCGTTAAATGTAATAATGTTGTAACTTAGTTTTGTTCGGGGCCTACAAATGTTTATCAAATCGTTGGTGTATTGATCCCATTTGCGTGCGAGGTCTTCGTTTTTTTCATACATCAATTGAATTGCTTTTCGTGGTGTAAATTTGGCGCGTGTATGAACTTTGAATTTCGGCGCTATTGCGTATCCATCGTAACTTACTATGCCTGCTTTTTTATCGGAATATTTCCAGTTGCGCATAAGTTGCGGTGCGCTGACTACGTTTACTACTTTATCGAGCTCGCTATCGATTACAACAAATTTACCTTTTGAATAACTGACGACTGTATTCCAGTGTTCCCAATTGTTAACGCTTAAAATGCAAGGGTATCCTTTTTGAAGATTTTTTATCAGCATTTTACGTGCGTCGTCGGGATTGCTCGATTGAAAATGTTTCATCCGACAATTAAATCGGCGAGCCGCTCTTGCAAGTCCAAATTCGTCAGTACCAGCCCACCACGTGCTTCCTGCAATTATTCCGATTTGGTCCTCGTCCTTGAAAATACCGAGCATCACTAATGCATATTTCAGGGCAAAAGGACCGCATTGATATTTATTAGGTTGGGGATAAAAGCTCATTAGAGACCACTATAGTTGGATTCAAAAATAATAAAAAGTTTAGTATGCATTATAATTTTTTTATACTTTATGAATAAAAAAATCTGTTTTATGAAAGTTCTAATTGTTTATAACGAGTCAAATCCCAAAGTATACGAACAGACACCAAAAATCTCCGAAAACGACCTTAATTTCAAACCATATTTCGACCTTGAAAAATCAAATCCAATAAATGAATACGAAACTATTGCAAAAGCTTTAAGGAAGGAAGGGTACGATGCATACACTCTCAACATAATGGACAACATTCAACTTTTTTTCGACGATATTGATAAAAAC
This sequence comes from Melioribacter sulfuriphilus, assembly GCF_052656625.1. NCBI lineage: Bacteria > Pseudomonadati > Ignavibacteriota > Ignavibacteria > Ignavibacteriales > Melioribacteraceae > Melioribacter > Melioribacter sulfuriphilus. The sequence goes on from NZ_JBQXXK010000005.1 coordinate 291,854, forward strand.
AAGCCGGACGTGGTTTTCAATCTAATGGAATTATATAAAGATGTTGCAAAACAGGAAATGAATTTTGCTGGAATGCTCGAGTTGCTCGGCATACCGTATACTGGTGCGCCGCCACTTGCACTTGGAATATGTCAGAGTAAAATTCTTACAAAAAAAATCTTAAGCTCAATGGGGATTAGAACGCCCAGGTACAGCTTCATTAAATCACTAAATAAACCGTTCAGACTTAATTTGAAATATCCTCTTATTGTCAAACCTGCATTAGAAGATGCAAGCGCTGGCATTGAAGAAGAATCTGTCGTTTATAATCTCGAAGCTTTGAAAAAAAGAGTTAAATATGTATTAGAATATTTTGCTCAGCCAGCACTTGTAGAGGAGTTTATTGTTGGGCGAGAATTGAATGTAGCAGTATTTGGAGACACTGAACTTGAAGTGCTGCCAATAAGCGAAATCGATTTTTCACGATTGCCCGAAAATTTCCATCCCATTGTAAGTTTCCAGGCAAAATGGGATCCTTATCACGTTGCCTATCATAAAACGATACCTAAATGTCCTGCCCCTTTGAGCAAGAAAATTCAAAAGGAAGCCGAAGAAATCGCACTGAAAGCCGTTAAGGCTGTTGGATGCAGGGACTATGCAAGGGTTGATATGCGATTGTCCAGTGACAAAAAATTGTATGTACTGGAAGTTAATCCTAATCCTGACCTGCAGGAAGACGCCGGTTTTATGCGCTCTGCAAAAGCTGCCGGTTATTCATACAGCCTCACTCTTAAGATGATAGTCGATTTTGCTTACATGCGGAAACACAGACCTAAGGGGAATGAGGCCCCGGTTTGAATAATTCTTTCCTTAATTCAATTAATTCATATACTCTTTTCTTTTGACTCTCTGTCATCGATTGCCACTGCGCAATTTCGTCAAGTGTTCTGTAGCAACCTACACAATATTTATTCTCGTCGTCCATTCTGCAAATATTATTGCAGGGCGAGTCTATCTTCTTTTTCTTCATGGAATTAAAAATGCTATTAAATAAATAAAAGTTCCACATCGCAAAAATTTCTGTTATGAACTTGTAAATAAAACTTACCTGTATTATAGTTGCAGAAGTTAATCAAAAAAGGTAATGAAAATGAAAGTTCTGAAGTTCGGAGGTACATCCGTAGGCAATCACAGAAATATTAAAAGCGTCGCTGATATAATCGAATCTTATATTAAGGGAAAAGAAAAAATAATTGTGGTATGCTCGGCAATGTCAGGCATTACGGACGCACTTATCGATACGGCAATAAAGGCAAGCAAAAAGGACGAGTCGTACAGACAAATCTTCATTAATATTAAAGGCAAACATCTTACTACTGTAAGCAGATTAATTCCGGCCGACAAAAGAACGATAACGAACGATTATCTTAAACAAAGATTTATTGAGCTCAACGAAATTTTCAAAAGCCTTTATACCATTGGCGAATTGACTCCCAAAACTCTCGACGAAATTATGAGTTACGGAGAAAGACTTTCCTGTTTTATCATTACAGAAACTTTAAAAGCAAGAAAAATTGATGCACGATATGTAGATGCCAGAGAATTAATCAAAACCGACGAGCAGTTCGGCAATGCAAAAGTAAATTTTGAAATAACAAACGGTCTGATTAATGAATACTTCAGGAAGTTAAAAGGAGTGCCGATTGTAACGGGATTCATTGCTTCTACCTTAGAAGGAATTACAACCACACTCGGAAGAGGCGGTTCGGATTATACGGCTTCGATTATAGGAGCAGCGGTTGATGCGGATGAAATAGAAATCTGGACAGATGTAAATGGAATAATGACAGCGGATCCACGAAGAGTTCGGAATGCATTTCCTCTGAGAGCAGTTACGTACGAAGAAGCTATGGAAATGTCGCACTTCGGGGCAAAAGTTATCTATTCGCCGACGATGTTGCCTGCATTACAAAAACAAATTAAAATACGCATTAAGAATACATTCAATCCAGCTTTCAGGGGCACACTGATATTGCCGCGTGAACCGCATATTCAATTCAATATGAAAGGAATTTCTTCAATTGACGATATTCATCTCTTACAGGTCGAAGGCAGTGGCATGATCGGAATCGAGGGGATATCTTCGCGTATCTTCGGAGCTCTGGCCGCATCCAGGATTAATGTCTTGATGATCACTCAAGGCTCATCCGGCCACACAATTTGTATTGCAGTTATGCCGTCAGTCAGTAAACAGGCAAAAAAAGCAATCGAAAACGAACTTAGACTCGAGATTTATGAAAAGCAATTGAAGAAGGTGGAAGTTATTGAAAATCTTTCGATGATTGCAGTAGTCGGAGAAGACCTGCTGAATACCCCCGGTGTTTCGGGTAAAGTTCTCTTTGCACTCGGTAAAAATGGAATCAATACGATTGCGATTGCGCAGGGTTCTTCGCAGTTAAATCTCACGATGGTTATACGGAAAGAACAACTAAATAAAGCGCTAAATGTTCTTCACGATTCTCTGTTCCTTTCGGAGCAGAAGAATATTAACCTCTTTCTTGTTGGACCGGGAAAGGTAGGTTCAAAATTTATTGATCTGGTTGCAGAGCAACATGAGAATATTAAGAAGAATATGTCGGTCAATTTACTTTTTGCTGGAATAGCCGACAGTAAAAAAATGCTTTTTGAGGAGGAAGGAATTGATCTATCGAACTGGAAAACGATATTAAAAAAATCGGGACAAAAATCGAGCATCAGAAAATTTATCGACAGGATGAAAGAACTCAATCTTTCTAATTCAATTTTTGTAGACACAACTTCTGGCAATCAATTTGTTCCATTCTATAAAGAAATATTATCGTCTTCAATTTCGATTGTAACACCTAATAAAACGGCGAACTCAGCTCCTTATGAGGAATATAAAAATTTGATTAACACCGCACACAAATTCAATTCAGAATTCAGATATTCGACAACTGTAGGCGTCGGTTTGCCTACTATCGAAGTAATAAGAAATTTAATAGAGAGTGGGGATGAGATTCTTTCTATTGAAGGATTGTTTTCAAGTACTATGAATTTCATTTTGAAAGAATTTATGAATTCAGGGAAAAAGATGAGCGAAATAATTATGAATGCTATCAAACACGGATTTACAGAACCGAATCCTCAAGTAGACTTTTCAGGTGAAGACGTTGCACGAAAGTTATTGATATTAATAAGAGAAATGGGTAAAGAGTATGAACTGAAGGATATAGAAGTTGAACCGCTCTTAAATATTTCGTCGAGAGAAAAATTTTCTTTGACATTCGATAACATTAAAAAGTACAATGCTCATTTTGAAAAATTGAGGGAAGAAGCATTAAAGTCGGGTAAGGAAATAATCTATCTTGCCAGGTACGACACAAGCAAAGCCAGGGTAGGACTTGAGCTAATCGATAAGAATCATCCTTTTTATGGATTGAGTTCAAAAGAAAAGATTGTAGCTTTCAGAACGAGGTTTCATTACGAGCGTCCGTTAATAATTAAAGGTCATGGCGGAGGACCAGAGGCAGCGGCAGCGGGAATTCTTTCGGATGTTTTGAAAATTTCAAGATACAGTATTAAATAATTTTTTTCTTGACTGCTATTGAATAATAATATATCTTTGCACCCAATTAATTGTTCTTAACATTTATTGTCTTATCAAGAAAGGTCGAGGGAACAGGCCCGATGACGCCTTGGCAACCATCCCGTCTTTACGAGGGAAAGGTGCTAATTCCTGCCCCAACTTTAAAGTTGCGGGGAAGATAAGAAAGAGTTTTTAATCGAACCTCTTCCGGAATCTTCCCGAAGAGGTTTTTTTTTATCTAAAATCAGCAGGAGAAAATATGAGCAAGAAATATCGTTATGAAACTTTACAGCTGCATGCCGGTCAGTCGCCCGATAAAGCTACAAATGCGCGTGCAGTTCCTATATATCAAACCACTTCCTACCTGTTCAATAGTGCTGAACATGCAGCTAATCTCTTTGCGTTGAAAGAGTTTGGCAATATTTATACTCGAATTATGAATCCCACTACGGATGTATTCGAACAAAGGATAGCCGCCCTCGAAGGGGGAGTGGCAGCGCTTGCAACCTCTTCCGGCCAGGCTGCGGAAACACTTGCGATTACGAATATAGCGCAAGCAGGCGACAATATTGTTACGACAAGCTTTTTATACGGTGGTACTTACAATCTGTTCAAAGTTACGTTACCCCGTCTCGGCATAAATTTTAAATTCGTGAATTCCGACGAACCGGCTGAATTCGAAAAGGCAATCGACGATAAAACGAAAGCGCTCTATATTGAAACCATCGGTAATCCCCGGTTAAATGTACCCGATATCAAAGCACTTGCTGACCTGGCTCATTCATATAATATTCCATTGATAGTTGACAATACATTCGGAGCCGCTGGATATCTTTCCACCCCAATTAATCACGGTGCAGATATAGTCGTTGCTTCGGCTACAAAGTGGATCGGTGGACACGGCACTTCGATTGGCGGTGTAATTGTCGACTCAGGTAAATTTAATTGGGGCAACGGAAAATTCTCCGTCTTTACAGAACCGAGTCCCGGTTATCACGGATTAAAATTCTGGGAAGTATTTGGAAAAGACTCACCATTCGGAAATATTGCATTTATTATTAGAGCACGTGTGGAAGGATTGAGAGATTTCGGTCCATGCCTCAGTCCGTTCAATTCATTTTTGTTGCTGCAGGGTCTGGAAACTCTGTCGCTCAGAATCGAACGTCATTCTCAGAACGCATTTAAACTTGCACATTGGCTCAGGAACGATTCAAGAGTATCGTGGGTCTGGTATCCTGGATTCGAAGATAGTCCATATCACGAAAATGCAAAAAAATATCTCAACCATAATTTGTTTGGTTCAATGGTCGTCTTTGGAATTAAGGGTGGATTAGAGGCAGGAAAAAAATTCATTGATAGCGTTGAACTTTCGAGTCTGCTTGCAAATGTGGGCGACGCAAAAACACTGGTCATCCATCCGGCGTCTACTACTCATCAGCAGCTTTCAGAAGAAGAACAAAAAACCGCAGGCGTAACTAACGACATGATTCGCGTATCAGTTGGACTCGAACACATTGACGACATCATAGAAGACTTCGATCAGGCGCTATCAAAAGCCGTAAGATAAATTAGACTGGAAGGTTGCCGTCCAAGCGACGGCAGCCTCGAATTTAAAACGGAATCTGTCTATATGATTGCATTTACTAAATACATAAAACTTTACGAAAACGAGCAGCTTATTCTTCAGTCCGGCAAACAGCTAAAGAATATCAACATCGCTTATCAAACTTATGGCAAGCTCAATAAGTCGGGCGATAATGTAATCTGGATTTATCATGCACTGACGGGAAATTCTCACGCAGCAGGAATTATTACTGAAGAGGAAGTCGAAAATTCTAAGTCTCATCAATTCCTTTATAAATATAATAAAATGTTTCTCGGTAAAGCCGGCTGGTGGGACCCATTAATTGGACCTGGCAAGTTGTTCGATACAAATCGTTATTTTGTTGTATGCAGTAATTTTCTGGGCAGCTGTTACGGCACAACTGGACCAGCGGATATTAATCCTGAAACAAAGAAAAAATATGGACTGAATTTTCCGAGAGTGACAGTAAGGGATATGGTAAAGGTTCAAAAAAAACTTGCCGATCATCTTGGAATAAAAAAAATAAAAGTAGCTACAGGCGGTTCACTCGGCGGTATGCAAACTCTGGAATTGCCACTAATGTATCCTGGTTTTGTAAAAAGCATAATTCCGATAGCCACTTCAGCAGGGCATTCTGCATGGGCAATTGCATTTAACGAAGTTGCGCGCAATTCAATTACAATTGATCCCTCGTGGAATAATGGTAATTATGATGAACAACCTTATGCTGGACTTTCAAACGCGCGTAAGATTGCAATGATAAGTTACCGTTCAATGGTTTCGTTTGAAAATAAATTCGGACGCGAAAAAGTTGAGTCCACAGATGAAAAATTTCAAATACTGAGCTACCTCGATCACCAGGGCGATAAGCTCGTCAGGCGTTTCGATGCAAATACATATTTGTACATTACCTGGGCAATGGATGCTCACGACGTCGGTGAAGATAGAGGCGGAATTAAAAAAGCGCTTTCATCTGTCGATATTCCAGTACTTTGTGTGGGAATCAACACGGACGTTCTTTATCCGCCAGAAGAGCAAAAGAAAATTGCTGAGTTAATTCCACATTCTGAATATGCAGAAATCGATTCAATACATGGTCACGATTCCTTTCTTATTGAATTTGGTCAACTTGAAAAAATTATTGAAAACTTTTTGTCGAAAAATCTTTGATGTAGATTTAACTTGCTTTCACATTTTGTTTAATTCTATATCAATTATTAGAATTAATTATTCAGGTAATGTCAAACCTCCGAGAGCGTATTTATGTTAACAATCTGTTGTATTCTTTCATTTACACGAATTTATCATTTGTGATTTCCTGTCTTACAAACCAGCCCTGATTATCAAAAAAAATACTAAAGTTTCTATAATCACGATTACGAAGTGAAACAATCATCTCTATTTTCATAAGCTTCTGAAGAAATACCAGAGGATAACGAGTCTTTATCCTCAACTCCAGGTTGAATATGCGAGAAAGGTAAAGAGGATTATAACTTCGTAATTTCATCTTTGGTTATAACTCTAAAGTGTTTTATTTTTTGATAACGTTAAACATAAAATTGGGTGTTATGATGAAAAAACATTTTTATAGTATGTTTATACTTATTTTCTTCTTAGCATTTATATTTAATCTGCAGGCGCAGATTGACCCGGATACCGTAAAATCTCAGAAATTCGACACAGGAAAGATGTGGTCGTTCGACTATCCTCCTGTTGAATATTTCAAAGAAGCATACGGACTCGAAACAGATGAAGAATGGTTTGAAGACGTTAGACTTTCTGCGTTGAGATTGCCGGGTTGTACGGCATCATTTGTATCGGCTGACGGTTTAATAATGACAAATCATCATTGTGCGCGCAGTGTGCTCGAAGAATTATCTACAAAAGAAAATGATTTAATAGCCGACGGCTTTTTTGCCGAGAAGCTCGAAGACGAAATTAAAATTCCAAATTATTATGCGGACCAGTTGGTATTTATTAAAGATGTAACGGAAGAAGTTCAAACAGCAGCAGAAACAGGTACTACTCCCGACGAAAAAGCAAAGAGCAAAGAGGATAAAATCAAAGAATTGACAGAAAACCTCGAAAAAGAAACTGGTTTGAGAGCTCAGGTAGTATCGTTATTTAACGGCGCAAAATATTCCCTTTATGGTTATAAACGTTATGACGATGTCCGTCTTGTATTTGCTCCCGAAATGCAAATTGCATATTTCGGAGGCGACTTCGACAATTTTACATATCCTCGTTATAATCTCGATTTTACACTCTATCGGGCATACGAAAACGGCAAACCAGTTCAACCAGAGCATTTTTTCAAATTCACACTTAACGGTATAGAACCGAACGAACCGATTTTTACGGTTGGTAATCCTGGCTCGACACAGCGACTCAAAACTGTGGCTCAACTCGAATACATTCGCGATGTTGTCTATAAAGGTTATGCGTTCATTTATGATACATACTACAACGAACTCGAAAAATTGAAAACAATTGCTCCAGAAAGAGCTGACGAATTTGAAGACATACGAGTTAACATTGGCAACTCTCAGAAAGTTATCACTACAATCTATAAAGGGCTATGTGACCCGTATTTAATGGCGCGCAAAAAGGATTTCCAGAGAAAGCTTCAAGAAGCTGTATGGAATAATCCCGAACTGAAAGAAAAATATGGAACTATCTGGGAGAACATCGAAAAAACACAAACAGAAATGCGTCAGTATGGACCCAAAATTATGGCTTTCACAATTAACCGTCGTTTTACTCCACAGTATTTTTCAATAGCACAAAAGCTGATTGATTTCGCCAAAGAACTTCAGAAACCAGAAGAAGAAAGACTGCCTGATTATAAAAGTGACAAGCTCGATTCGACTATACAAAGTATATATCCTGAAGAATTGGATAAATTGATCGAGGATACAAAACTTTCAGTATGGGCTGATTTTATGAGAATGCATTTGGGGGATGAGGATAATTATGTCCGCAGTCTTTTCGGAAACAACAAAGGCAAAGATGCCGCAGAATATTTATTGAAGAATTCGATTATTGATGAAAGGGATAAAGTTTTAAAACTTGCTGAAGAAGGCGCCGATGCAATACTTAATTCGAGTGATCCGCTCATCGCGTTTATTAAGGAAAGTCAGGAACAATTGAAAGAATTGAGAGAAAAAGCAGAGGAAATTTCGCACACAACCGAAATATACGATGACATGCTCGGGCAGGTTATCTTCAAAATTTATAGCACTTCGATTCCGCCGGATGCAAACTTTACACTCAGAATTAGCGACGGCAAACTTGCAAGTTTCGATTACAATGGCACAAAGGCACCCGTCTTTACAACATTCTATGGATTGTACGACAGATGGTATTCTTTCAACAAAGAATATCCGTGGAACTTGCATGAAATTTGGACGCATCTACCCGATGACTTCAATTTATCGACTCCATTTAATTTCATTTCCACAAATGATATTGTAGGCGGAAATTCAGGCAGCGCCATTATCAACAAAAACAAAGAAGTTGTCGGTCTAGCTTTCGATGGTAATATGGATAGTATTGTAGGAAACTTCATTTATATGCCGCACAATAACAGATGTGTTGCAGTTGACGTAAGAGCCATTGTTCATTCAATTGAAAAAGTTTATAAAGCCAAAAGAATTGCAGATGAATTGAAAGCCGGTAAAATAATAGACTAATTAAATATATTTATCCGTCCACTGCCCGGGGTAAAAACTTCGGGCAGTTTTATTTTAAAACTCTTTCAAGGTATGTCATGAAAACAAAAATTAGTATTATTTTATTTTTTGTTTTAGCAACTACACTAAAACCGCAGTCAATATATGAACCCGTTGATTTGAATAAAATTGAATCCTCGCTTGAGGAAATGGGCAAGATGTGGACATTCGACGCTATACCGTTAGATTATTTTGAATCGGAATACGGATTTAAACCCACCAAAGAATGGATAGAAGATGTAATGAAGTCAGCGCTACAATTTGGCAACGGCTGCTCGGGTGCCTTTGTATCATCTGAAGGACTTATAATGACAAATCATCACTGTGCGCGGGAATATTTGACGGGGCTTTCACCCGAAGGGAAGGATTATTTACGCGATGGATATTACGCCGAAAATCTCCAGGACGAATTGAAAATGGAAGGATTGTTCGTAGACCAGTTGATTGCGATTTATAATGTTACGGAGGAAATTATTGATGCAATGAAAGAAGGCAAAAACGACAGCCTCAAAATCGAACTTAAAAAAAATAAAATTGCCGAACTCGAAAAACAATACTCAGATAAAACTGGTCTTATCTGTAAAGTTGTAGAACTTTATCACGGCGGGAAATATTCTCTCTATGCTTACAAAAGATATAAAGACATTCGTCTTGTAATGTCTCCCGATTTCCAGATCGCTTCGACTGGCTGGGACTGGGATAATTTCACATATCCGCGTTACGAACTCGATTTTATGTTTTTGAGAGCATATGAAAATAACAAACCTGTCAAAACGGACAACTTTTTTAGGTTTAGTAAAAAAGGTGCCGAAGAAAACGAACCCGTTTTTATAATAGGAAGACCAGGCAGTACAAGGCGTTTATTACCTGTGTCGCGACTCAGATTTCTGAGGGATAAAGTTTATCCGTACTATCTGCTGATGTTTAATGAAGTTTACAAAGTTTATTACGAACTATTTGAAACGAGAAAAGAAGAACGCTCGTATCTGTTGAATGCGGTTATGAGCTGGGGTAACGCTCGTAAATCATACGCTGGCAGACTCATGGCTCTCAAAGATCCTTTAATTATGAAAAAGAAAGAAGACTTCGAAAAGAAATTCAGAAATACCGTTTTGAATAATCCAGCACTCAATAAAAATTTCGGTCATCTCTGGGAAGCAATCGAAAAACTTACAAACGAGCAAGCGAAATATGCCGATGAACTTGCAGCTTTTACCATTTATTCTTTCTTGAAGCCAGTTTATTTTGACATTGCAGAGAAAGTTATTTTTTATACAGAACAAATGAGGTTACCGGAAAAAGAAAGATTGCCTGAATATAGAAAAGATAAATTGAAACAAACCATTGAAAATATTTTTCCCCAGAATATCGATACGATTTTCCAGAAGAAGTTAGTGAGGGCGCATATCAATTACGTAGTCGGCATTCTCGGAGACGACCATCAATTAACACAAAAAATTTATCAAGGTAAATCAGGCGACGAAGCTCTTGAAATCGTTATGTCGTCAACTTATTTCAAAAATAAATCTACATTCGAGAAACTTGTTTCATTAACACCAGATGCAATTCTTTCCTCGAACGATCCATTTATCTCATTCTTGATTGATACACGTGAAAAACTTAACTCATTAAGAAAGAAAGTAAATGAAATCGACAATTCTCTGGAAATATTACTTGGTCAATTAGGCAGGGTAGCATACGAAATTTATGGCGACCGTATTCCGCCGGATGCAACTCTAACTATTAGAATTACAGACGGAAGAATAAAAGGATATGAATACAACGGAACGATTGCTCCTCCTAAAACCACATTCTATGGCATTTACGACAGATGGAATTCGTTCGGCAGAAAAGATTATCCCTGGGGCCTGCACGAAAGGTGGCGCACAATTCCAGACAGTCTGAACCTGGCTGTCCCTGTGGGATTTGCATCTACAAATGATATCGTAGGTGGAAACTCAGGTAGTTCGGTTATCAACATTAACAAAGAAGTAGTAGGTCTTGTACACGACGGTAATCTCGAAAGTCTTGCTGGTGATTTCATTTTCCTCGAAACAAACAACAGAGCTGTGGCAACTGATGCCCTCGGTTTAATGGAATCTCTCAAATATGTATTTAAAACTAAAAGACTGATTAATGAACTGGAAACGGGAAAAGCTAAGTAACAATTAAAAGTTAAGAAGCTTATGTCTGATGGTCCAGAGGAAAGTTTTACTTAAAGCAAAATAAATATGTTTACATAAGCTAAGCATGTAAAAATAAAGTCTGATCTGCACCTGATTTTGTAAACGAGCAAAATGAGTAAACCAAATTTAAATATGAAATTATTACTGATGTTAAATTGTACCTGATATGGATCAATTATCGGTCGATTTTTTCCATGAATCTAAAATCGATATACATGAATTTAATCTGCAATTTAGACTGATATTTTGAGGTGAAATTAGAGACAGGAATGAAGGGTAATAATCCTATTTATGTTAAGGGCTATTATTAACTAAACGGTCTGTACCTATATAAAGATGTCCTTCGAAATTGAAGGATAAATATTTCGTTCTTCTTTTGTGCCGCCACAGGAACAGCACCTGTTTATGTAAAAAATTGTTGGTACTTCGCCATCGTAAACCGGGATAAGATTAACGATCGAATAACAATGTCTGCACTGGATTATATGGTGAGTGGTGGTTTTACTGTTGCAATCGGGACACATAAATCCGAGCGTGTTGGCTTCTTCAATCGATTCAGTAGAAAAGATTCTACGACAGCCTGAATTGTTACATACAATTAATTTCAATCAGCTATTTCCGAAAAATGTTTTTAATTACTGAATTAAATATATCTTAAATAGTTTCAAGCTTCTATGCCAAAATTTATACACAGGATAAAGATGAAATAAAAGAATAGTTTGAGAAATTTATTGTTCCATTTCCTTGCGGCTTTTTATAATTTAATGAAGTGAAAAAGCAAAAGTGGGGTGGTCATGAAAATTGTAACAAAAGTAATATTAATCTTGACTATTGTGGCTGTATCCGTTTCTGCGCAGAAACGGGCTATGACAGTTGAAGATTTATGGTCGATGAAACGAATTGGCAGTTTTGACCTTTCGCCCGATGGCTCAACTATTGCGTTCGATGTAACTACTTATGATATTGATCAAAACAAAGGAAATACTGATATATACTTGATAAATTCTGACGGCACCAACTTGCGTCCTCTTAAGGTCACATCAGATAACGAGAGCAACCCGAAATTTTCGCCCGACGGAAATTCCATTGCTTACGAATATAAAGGACAGATATGGATATGCGATTTAAACGGAGCAAACGAAAGGCAACTGACGGATATTTATACTGGTGCTTCCGGTATGATCTGGTCAAAAGACGGCAGGAAAATTTTATTTGTTTCGGAAGTTAATCCTGATTGCCCTGACCAGAACTGTAACGAACAAAGAGATAAGGAAAAGGAGGCAAGCAAAGTAAAAGCACGAATAATAACCGAATTAATGTTCCGTTCGTGGAATCGATGGCGTGATGAAAAAAGGAGTCATCTCTTTTTATATGACCTCGACAAAAACGAATATTATGACTTGATACAGGGCAGCAAATCCGACGTGCCCCCCGTCGATCTTGGAAGCGTTCAGGATTATACGTTTTCGCCAGACGGCAAAGAAGTCGCATTTGTAATGAATACGGATAAAATGCCGGCAATCAGCACGAACAACGACGTTTTTGTAATCAATGTCGAAGACGTGAAAAAAGGAACTCCGGCGCCGTATAAAAAAATATCCGTCAGTCAGGGAAACGATAATCAACCGGTCTATTCGCCGGACGGAAAATTTATCGCTTTCAGATCGATGAAACGCGCCGGTTTCGAAGCCGACAAACAAAACATAATGATTTATAACAGAGCCTCGGGTTCGTTGACCAATATTACCGAAAAGATCGATCTTTCAGCGGGGCAGATTGTCTGGTCGCCCGACGGAAAATATATCTATTTCGACGCCGCCAACGAAATTTACAATTCTATTTATCGTGTTAACGTTTCGAACGGAAATCTTTTGATGTTCGTAAAAGACGGCGTTAACAATTCGATGATAATTTCGAAAGACGGAGAAGAAATTTTCTTCAAACGCCAGAAAACCACAATGCCCTACGAAATATTCGCGCTTAAAACCAACGGCGGCGGCATAAGAAAAATAACCGATATCAACGGCGAATTGCTCGCCGGCATCGAGTTCAACGAGCCGGAGACTTTCCGGAGCGAGGGAGCCGAAGGCGCTAAAGTACAATCGATTTTAATAAAGCCGCCTTTCTTCGACCCGAATAAAAAATATCCTATGTTGTTTTTAATACACGGCGGACCGCAGGGGCATTGGTCGGACGATTTTCATTATCGCTGGAATCTACAGATGTTCGCCGCCGGAGGTTATGTGGTTGTAGCGCCGAATCCGAGAGGCAGCACGGGATACGGACAAAAATTCGTCGATGAAATTTCAGGCGACTGGGGCGGCAAAGTTTATATCGATTTGATGAACGCTTATGATTATGCGCTCGATAATTATAAATTCATCGACTATAAAAATACATTCGCGGCGGGAGCTTCGTACGGCGGTTATATGATTAACTGGATTCTCGGGCATACGGACAGATTCAACGCGCTTGTTTGTCACGCCGGAGTTTTCAACCTGGAAAGCATGTACGGGACGACCGAAGAGCTGTGGTTCCCCGAATGGGAATTCAAAGGAACGCCGTGGACGAACAGACCGTTATACGAACTCTGGTCGCCGCACAGATATGCCGATAATTTTAAAACTCCCACGCTCGTAATCCACGGAGCAAACGATTTCCGCGTGCCGGAAGGACAGGCGTTCGAACTATTTACAACTCTGCAAAGGAAAGGCGTACCGAGCAAATTTCTCTATTTCCCGGATGAATATCATTTTGTCACAAAACCGCAAAATGCATTATTATGGTGGAAAACAATCTTTGAATGGCTCGACGAATATAAAAAATAAGGAGGGAATAAAATGAGTTATGAAATTGACGATATAACAAAGGAATTCGATACGCCGGAAAAAGTAACGGAAGGCGAAAAAGTTGTTGAAGAAAAATTGTGGGAAAAACTGGAGCGCGTCGGCAGGAAAATTAGTTTTGCAAAAGACATTAAAGCGCTGTACAAATACATAACCGATCCGAACGTTTCGTGGCACAGGAAGTCGATCGTGGTGGGAGCGTTGATCTATTTCATCTCGCCCATCGATACGGTTCCCGACCTGGCACCGTTGATCGGCTATCTCGACGACTTAGGAGTAATAACAGCCGTGTTAAAATTTTTGGGACACGAGTTGATGAGTTATTATGAATAAAAGTTATTAAAAAGGCGCATGTTATAAATCATAACCGGCATTCTGCGGGATTCGGCGTTATTGAGCGGGCGTGTTATATAATCCGGCATAGCATAGTTCCGGGGGAATCCTGATTTAATCTGGACGACGGAAGAATCTTTAAGTAAAAAATGATGAATTGCGCCGTTAAAGAGGGACTCGTCAGTTATCGTAAAAAAAATTTAAAGTAGAAAATTTTTTTCTTGACATACCCCCCCCCATTTAATATTTTTATATCAAAGGAAAGGTTATTTTAATATTTTAATATTAGAGGGCCAAAATGACTTTTCTCGAGGGCTTGAAAATCAGAAGACATCCATTAATTAATAAGTTTGAACGAATAAATTATTACAGGTGTGAGGTCTGTTTTTGCTCATTAACCTTTTACTTTAGTTTAATAATAAAATCCATGTTATTAATCAAATAAGGAGGATGGTTTATGAATGTTTAATTGCGGCTGGTAAACCGTATACCGTAACTTAAATGTATATTCCACTTGACTTAAAGTGAGAGCAAAATGAAGTTACATGTCCGTCAGGAATTTTTAGTGGAGTTATTATGAAAACGATAAGTATTATGCTATTACTTTTTCTAAGTAAAATCTGCATTGCTCAGATCAATATTGAATATTTAAATGATGTACCGGCAGAATTCAAAGAAAAGTATTATAGCCAAAAACGTAATTACAATCCGTTGCAGGTTGGAAATGTTTGGCAGTATTATGCTCCTGAAGACAAGAGTTATATAACAACGTGTGTAGTGAAGGATAGCATAATTAATGGAAACCTCTGAAAAATTATCCAGAATTTAAAAACTTTTTAATGAAAAGCGTTGTAAGAGAATAAACAAAAAAGAGGAAAAGATGCGCAGCAATAAGATTAATAATATCGATTTGTTTACCCAAGCAG